>NZIH01000002.1 GCA_002691565.1 Halieaceae bacterium | reverse complement strand
CCTGAAGTACGGCAGTCTCTTCCTCATTAAGCGGTGCCGGACACTCGAACTGAGTGGTACCCGTCACATACTTCGCATCAAAGTCATAGAACTCCGATGCCGGGGTAATTTTTATCGGAAGCAAGGGGAGACCGCGCAAAATCGCGACCGTAAATTCGTCACCGTCAACCAGTGTCTCCGCCATGACGGCCACACCCGATTCCGCGGCTTTAACCCAAGCGCGCTCAAGTGAACTCACATCAGTCGCCTTGGACATGCCTACCGACGATCCCTCGGAGACGGGCTTGACGAACACAGAGCCCAGTCGATCGATCACTGCCGCAAGGTCGCTGTGGTTATCAATAATCTGAAAGTCGGGCGTGGGTAGCCCGAGGCTTTGCCAGACAAGCTTGGTTTTGGCTTTGTCCATGCACAAAGCACTGCCCAGCACTCCAGACCCTGAATAGTGGACCCCGAGAGACTCAAGTAACCCCTGAATCTGACCATCCTCACCACCCACGCCGTGAAGCAGGTTAAATACGAAGGTTTCCACCGGCAGATCCCGGTGCCACCCTTTCGCCGCAGTATCAAGTCGCGTAACACGGGCCCCGGCTGATTCAAGTGCATCGGCTACCGCAGTGCCACTCTTTAACGAAATCTCGCGCTCAGCAGAGTCGCCGCCCATCAAGACCGTCACGTTCATGTTTTGGAGGTCGGCATTCATGACAACACCTCCAGCGACTCTGCGTCTGACAGTAGCTTCGACAGCCTGCCGATGTTTCCTGCGCCCTGCATGATGAGCACATCGCCATCGTCGAGGAACTTAGTCAGGCGCGCCGGCAGTTGACCGTTGTCGCTTAACAACACTGGATCGACCCATCCGGCCTGACGAATACTGCGTGCCAATGATCGGCTGTCCGCACCGGGAATTTCNNCCTCGCCTGCCGAATAGACNTCGAGAAGAATGAGACCATCCACAGTCGAGAGGACCTCGACAAAATCATCGTAGCAATNACGTGTGCGGCTGAAGCGATGCGGCTGAAATACCATCACCAGGCGCTTTTGGGGATACGCTTCACGAGCCGCGTTAATCGTGGCCTTGAGCTCCGTTGGGTGATGACCGTAGTCATCCACGAGCAACGCCTTTCCACCCTGCCAGGTAATNTCGCCAAGAATGGAGAACCGGCGTCCAACGCCTTCAAATTTAGAGAGGCCTTGCACGATAGCGTCGCTACTGACTCCCAATTCCGAGCACACCGCGACCGCCGCCGCGGCGTTTAANGCATTGTGCACACCCGGCATAGGCAAACTAACGGNTAATGCATCACCCAGTGCCTTTCGATTGACTGTGAAGTGACTCTCGGTNCCAGAGAAAGTCAGNGATTCAAGCCGGAAGTCAGCATCNTCCGCAAAACCGTATGTCACTACCTGGCGTGTAATGCTGGGTATGAGTTCACGTACGCCCGGATCGTCGAGACACACCAGCGCCACCCCATAGAAAGGTAGGTTGTGAAGGAACTCGATAAACGCCTGGTGATAAGACCGCACGTCGCCCTCGTAATGCTCCATGTGGTCGGGCTCTACGTTCGTGATCACCGACATCATGGGCAACAGGTGGAGGAACGATGCATCACTCTCATCCGCCTCGACCACCAAATAGTCGCTCGCACCTAACTGCGCATTGGTACCCAAGTTATTGAGCACGCCACCAATCACAAACGTGGGATCCAACCCAGCCTCTGCCATCAGAGATGCAATAAGGCTTGTGGTCGTTGTTTTACCGTGAGTCCCTGCGACAGCGATGCTAAAGCGGTAACGCATCAACTCAGCCAGCATCTCGGCTCTTGGAACAATCGGTATACGTTGCTCTCTGGCCGCTTTTACTTCGGGATTGGCCTCGTTGATGGCAGATGACACCACAAGCACGTCCGCTCCATCGACATTGATGGCCTTATGACCAATCGANACCTCGATTCCGAGCCCCTTNAACCGTGTTACCGACGAGCTCTCGGCGATATCAGATCCGGACACGGTGTAGTTAAGACCCACGAGCACCTCGGCGATGCCGCTCATACCTGAGCCGCCGACACCAACAAAATGGATACGCTGAATGCGTCGCATCATGGGTTCTCGCGTGAGGACGGTTTCAGCCACGAGCCACCTCCTCTGCAATCGCTACAACATCGTGAGTCGCGTGAGGCTTTGACCAGCCTCGGGCATCACTCGACATTTGGCGTAGCATTGACGCTTCAGCNAGTGCTCGGGACAGGAACGTAGGAACCACATCACTAGCCAACTCTGNTTGGGGAACAATGATGGCGCCACCGNCTGCATGCAGAGCCTCNGCGTTTNTCATCTGGTGGTTATCGATCGCCTGTGGCAAAGGCACCAGCACACTGGGGGTCCCCGTTACAGACAACTCACTTACGGTCAATGCACCAGCTCGACAGATGGCAACATCGGCCCATCGGTAAAGCGCTGCCATGTCATCGACAAAGGGCATCACTTCAGCCTGATTGGCACCCATATGCGCCCATGCCTGCTGGGTGACATCCGCATGTGCGGCTCCGCACTGATGCTTAATNTCAATGCAAGCGAGTTCATCTTTAGATAATTTGGAAAACGCCTCTGGACAACCCGTGTTCAATGCAAGAGCACCCTGGCTGCCTCCGAGAATAGCGATACGAAGACGNCGCGACGAATCGAAGGAAACGGCCGGATAATCCTTCTCAGTGGTGTCGCACAGTTCGTCGCGCAGTGGNTTACCCGTAACCCTGNCATCAATATCTGCCGCGAAGGCACCCTCAAAACCTGCCATAACGCGAGCTGCGCGGCGCGCGAGGAGCCGATTCGTTGTCCCTGCGACCGCGTTTTGCTCGTGAATTAACAGCGGTATACCGAGTAACCGAGCCACCGCGCCCGCAGGACCTGCGGCGTAGCCGCCAAACCCGATCACCATGCTGGGCCGGTGACGGAGTAACAGCGCGAGCGCTTGTAGACAGGCCCAAAACAGCGAGGCGAACCCTTTTGCCTTCGAGATTGCGCCCTTGCCACGCAGCCCCAGCGTTTTCAGCGTATGCAGGGCAATTTCATTGGCGGGCACAACGCTTGCCTCTAAGCCACGAGCAGTGCCGATCCAGGACACATCCCAGCCTTTCGCGCGCAGCCCTAGCGCTACCGCTAGGCCCGGATAGACATGACCGCCGGTACCACCCGCCATGATCATCACTCTGTGCGCCGAGGGAGTCATGCTGACGTCCTCCTAGCTTGAGCTTTCTGCGGCCGCTGCGAGCGACTGCGCTCGAGCTTGAGTAACACCCCCACCATCATGCAACTGACGAATAAGCTGTTACCCCCATAGCTAATGAATGGAAGCGTCAAACCTTTGGTAGGGAGTAGCCCGGAGCTGACGCCCATATTAACGAAGGCCTGCCCTGCAAAAATAAGTGCAAATCCGAAGCAGACGTATGACTCGAACTCACGCTTCTCTACGAGGAAGCGATAGCCGATGTAAACAATGCGGCCCACAAACGCAGCAAAGAGAGCGATGACGGCGACAGCGCCGACCAATCCCGTCTCCTCAGCCCAGATTGAAAAAACAAAGTCAGTGTGGGCTTCCGGCAGGTAAAACAGCTTCTGAATGCTATTACCCAAGCCAACGCCCAACCACTCTCCACGCCCATACGCGATCAACGACTGGATGAGCTGGAAGCCGCTGCCAAAGGGATCGCTCCAAGGGTCCTGATACGCCATCAAACGCTTCATTCTATAGGGCGCCATCACGATCATTCCCACTAGGATGGCAACTGCCGTGAAGACAAGGCCCAAGACATTGATCAATCTCGCACCTGCCATGAATAGCATGCCGAAAGCGGTTCCTAATAGGATCACTGTGGCGCCGAAATCGGGCTCCATTAGCAGCAAGCCCGCGAACACAATAAGCACCAATATCGGCTTTAATAGGCCACGCAGGGCAGTACGAAGCTCATTGCCATGCCGCACCATATAGCCCGCGAGCCAGAGGACCATGGCGAACTTTGCGAACTCTGAGGGTTGGAATGTCAGAGGGCCGAGAGGGATCCAACGTTGGCTGCCGTTAACAATCCGCCCGACACCAGGCACCAGAACAACCACGAGCAACGCCAAAGCCAGCATGAGCAGCCAAGGTGATGTTTGATGCCATACGGAAACAGGAATGAAATACGCGATCACTCCCAAGGTGACGCCAATACCCAAATACATCAGATGTCGCGTCGCGTGGTGCCACTCATCACCAAATTTGGCTTCCGACAGACTTATTGACGCAGAAGAGATCGCGATAAGCCCGATTGAAATGAGCGTCAAGGTCAATACGAGCAAAGTGGCACCCGCATAATTCTCACGAGGCAAGGTCGCCATTAGGACACCTCCTCACAGGCACGTACGGTGGCTGTGAAAGCCTCACCGCGCGCTCGGTAATCCGCATACATATCCAGGCTTGCACAGGCCGGTGATAACAGCACAGTGTCACCCGGCGCTGCAGCCTCGGTGGCGGTCCGGACCGCCGCGTCCATGCTGTTCGCAAACGAGCGGGAGGCCGTCGCATCGAGCGCCTTGTCAATGGCTGTGGCGTCACGACCCATCAACACCGTGTGTTTTGCAAACTGACCGATTGCCGTCGCGAGCGGCGCAAAGGCCTGACCCTTACCGTCACCGCCAGCGATTAAAATGATGTTCTTACCGTCTGACAGCCCCTCAAGCGCCGCCACAGTGGCTCCCACGTTGGTGCCTTTGCTGTCGTTAACAAACCGAACACCGTTCCTGACGGCAACCAGTTCACACCGATGTGGTAAGCCTTTGAGTGTCTTAACCCCCTCTATGAGTTTTTCGTAGGGCAAACCCATGGCATGGCCAATGGCTAGCGCCGCCAATACGTTACTAATGTTGTGATGTCCGACGAGTGGAATGTCAGATAACGCACAGAGCGGCTCAAAACCGAAACAAACCCAAGGCGTGCCCTCGTGATAACGCACCCCGAGCTGCTGAATATCCGGTTCGTTGTCACGCCACAATGTCCACGGCACATCACCTTTGCCCACGGGTTGGGTCAGCGAGTCTCGGTAGTTCGCCACGACGTGCTGGGCTCCCGAAAAAATCCGGTGCTTGGCAAGGTGATACAGCGGCATGGTGTGATGCCGATCGAGGTGATCGGGCGAGAGGTTAAGCACTGCGGCGACGGCGAGATTCAGATCTCCTGCCCGCTCCAGCTGAAAAGATGATAGCTCGAGAACATAGGCATCGACCGGATCAATGAGCAGCTCAAGCGCAGGCGTCCCCAAGTTCCCGCCAACCGAGACATTGAGACCACAGGAGGTCAGCAACTGCCCGACAAAGGTTGTCACCGAAGATTTACCATTAGAGCCCGTAATGCCGATAACGGGCGCCTGCGCCTCACCCACAAACAGATCGATGTCGCCCCTCACTTCAACGTTGAGCGACTGGGCCAAACNAATCACCTCTGAATCCATCGCAATACCGGGTGAGGCAATCAGGAGATCTACCTGACTGAGGACAGNCTCGCTGATGCTCCCAAAGTGCGTTTCGATTCCGTCAAGCTCGCGACGTAACGTGANGTCGTTGCCGAGGTCTNCGCGTGTATCCATGGCAATAAAGGGTATGCCTTGCGCCTTCCAGTACTGCGCAACGGAGCGTCCGGTATGACCCATACCGAGAATGCCGCGTCGAACCGAACTGGAAATAAGCTCAGGCATCATTCAGTCCTACCTCAGCTTCAACGTCGCCAATCCGAATAACACGAGCATGGCTGTGATAATCCAAAAACGGACGATCACGCGCGGCTCAGGCCAACCGGAGAGTTCGAAGTGATGATGAATGGGCGCCATTTTGAAGACACGCTTGCCGCGCAACTTAAAGGAGGCGACCTGGATAATGACGGACAGTGTTTCGATGACAAAAACGCCGCCCATAATAAAGAGCACCAGTTCCTGCCGGATGATGACTGCAACAATACCNAGCGCAGCGCCCAGCGCCAGCGCACCGACATCCCCCATGAATACCATGGCTGGGTAGGTGTTGAACCACAAGAAGCCCAGTCCCGCACCGGCGATAGCGCCACAGAAAACAACCATCTCGCCTGCGCCCGCGATGTAGGCAATATTCAGGTACGACGCAAAATCCACTCGCCCTGTTACGTAAGCAATCATACCCAAACCAACCGCGACCATGACGGTGGGTAGAATTGCGAGCCCGTCGAGCCCGTCGGTCAAATTGACGGCGTTGCTCGATCCCACAACCACTAGGTANGCCCACGGAATAAATAGGACCCCCATGACCAGTGCGAAGTCCTTGAAGAACGGAAGATACAGGGTCAACTCTGGGACCTGNGTTGACGTGGCAAACAGATAGCTGACCGCAGCCAATCCGACCACTGATTGCCAGAAATATTTCCAGCGAGCTGACAGACCCCGTGAGTCTTTTTCAACNACCTTGCGGTAATCATCAACCCAGCCGATCGCGCCAAACAAAACCGTGGTCAATAGAGCAACCCAGAGATACTTGCTGGTTAGATCGCCCCACAGCAAGGTGCCTGAAGCAATGGCAACGATAATCAGGGCGCCACCCATGGTAGGCGTGCCAGCTTTACTCAGATGAGATTGGGGTCCGTCAACACGCACCGCCTGACCAATCTGCATTTCCTGAAGCCANCGAATCATTCGAGGACCAACCAAGGTGGAGATCACCAGGGCCGTCATGGCNGACAAGATGCCGCGCAGCGTGATGTACTGAAAAACGGAGAACGCAGATTCCCACGCCGCCAACTGTTGAGCGAGCCAAGTTAACACGTCGCCTCTCCTGCAGATGATGTCATTGAAGTCACAAAGCGATCTAGCTGCATACCGCGTGACCCTTTAACTAAAATCGTTTCGTCCTGAAAAAACTCGGGGCAATCAGCCAACAATTGATCGATATGGGCAAAGTGCAGAGCTTGAGAGGCGCAGTTGTCTGTAATGTGCGCTGACAGCTCGCCCACAGCGATAACTCGCTCAATACCCAGATCTGATAAATGCCTACCCACGTTACGGTGGTAATCAGGTCCGTCATCGCCGAGCTCCAGCATATCGGCCAGTACCGCTGTGCGGGGTGGTTTGGCGCGCTTGAGCGTATCCAACGCAGCCATGACGCTGGAGGGGCTTGCGTTGTAGCTATCATCGATCACTCGGATTCCCCTAGCGAGGTGAAGCGTATTGCCCCTACCCTCTACCGGTAAAAGCGCCTCAACACCCTCAGCAATAAGCGACAGGTTGATATCAAGCGCAGTGGCTGCGGCTATGGCAGCCAGCGCATTGGTCACCCCCCCTTTACCCGGAATTGAAAGCCGCAATGACATACGTGTACCCATTGCATCGACCGTGATATCCGAGCCATCGAACCCCCGATCTTCAAGACCTATAAGACGAACGTCTGCATCGCTGTTTTCACCAAAGGAAATAATCTGCGCAGGTGCTGCACGCGTTCGCCATGACGAATAATGCGACTGGTCCGCATTCAATACGGCGGTATCACTCGCGATGAGATCATCTAGAATCTCACCCTTCGTCTGGGCAATCGTCTCCAAGCTTCCGAAACGCCCAACATGTGCCTCAAGTGCATTGAGAAGCACCACGATCTGAGGCGCAGCCATGGACTTCAAATAAGTGATATCACCTTTCTGTGAGGCACCCATTTCAACCACGGCAAATTCGGGACTTGTCGACAGTCTTGCGAGGGTTAAAGGAACGCCAAGCTCATTATTCTGGTTCCCGAAGGTGGCAACCGTGGCCCCCGCACGAGAACAAATGGATTCAAGGAACGATTTCGCGGTCGTTTTGCCCGCGCTACCTGTGATCCCTATGACCGAGCCATGGAATCGATCTCTCATCAAACGACCAAAGGCCGCACACACGTGATTTGCATCGGTCACCTCAATGTGAGGCGCGGTGGTGTCAATCGATCGCGTACAGGCAATAGCGGCTGCGCCATTTTCCAGCGCGCTATCGATAAAATCGTGCCCATCAACACGGTCGCCATCGATCGCAACGAAGAGATCACCCGGTTTCACTGCTCGGCTGTCGATCGCCAGACCGGTCATCGCTACATCACCATGATGGCAAGCAAGGCCTAGATCCGTGGCTAATTCCGAGAGACGTAGTTCAAGCATGCGCCAGCTCCCTCTCCCGTAATACCTGCGCTGCGCAGTCCACATCCGAGAAATCGAGTTTCCTGTCGCCAATCACCTGATAGGTCTCGTGACCTTTACCGGCGACCAACACGGTATCTCCGCGCTGCGCTCCGAGAACCGCATATCGAATAGCCTCACCGCGATCAAGCTCGACATGGCAGGGTGCGGCACTGACACCCGAAAGTATGTGATTGGCGATTAGACTGGGCGCTTCGGATCTTGGATTGTCATTGGTAACGACCAGTTGATCAGCGAGTGAATCTGCAATTCGGCCCATCTCGGAACGCTTACCCGCATCGCGATCACCACCACAGCCAAAGACGACCCAGAGCGCTCCAGCACAAGACTGTCTGAGCGCACTGAGGGCACTGGCCAGGGCGTCAGGGGTGTGGGCGTAGTCAACGACGACCCGTAAATCGCCTCCGCCTTTGACCTCCTGCATCCGACCATCAACAGGTAGCAGATGTGATGCAGCACTCGCCACTTGCGAAAAGGCGAATCCAAGTCCTGTGACGGCGATCACAGCGACGGTGACATTGAAGGCATTAAACCGGCCNTGGAGCGTCGAATCGATATCGGCCGAGCCATAGGGCGAATGAATTTGGAACTGCAATCCCGCTGATGTTTCGTTCAGCACTTTGACATAGACATCGGCCTGGGGGTTCACAAGCGATACCCCCAGCGCCGGATTTGAAGAGAGGTCTCGTGCGTCGTGGGTTGCAGAGTCATCTGCGTTATAAATCACCCGAGCCGGGTTGAAGTCAGTAAATAGCCGCAGCTTGGCCTTACGATAACTCTCAAGATCACCATGATAATCGAGGTGATCTCGGGTTAGATTGCTGAAGACTCCGGTGTGCACGGTCAAGCCGTCCAAGCGACCCTGNTCTAGCGCATGACTGGACGCCTCGATCGCAGCATGATGTACCCCTTCATCTCGCCAATTAGCAAGACATTGGTTCAATGACACGATATCGGGCGTTGTATTTTGAGCGTCGACCGCCTCACCCGCGCGGGTCCGTGCGCCTAACGTGCCGACCGTACCCGCTGGGGTACCCAACAGACGCAGCAACTGACCTATATAGTCAGTAATGCTCGTTTTACCATTGGTTCCGGTAACCGCTAACAGCGATAGGTCATTGCTCGGATTTCTGTAGAATCTTCGAGCGATTTCACCAAGATGCGTCTTTAACCCGCGAATCGGCACCACCCGCGGATCAGCCGACTCCAGACCCTCTGCTTCAGCTAAAACCGCTACGGCACCGCGAGAGAACGCAGCATCAATGTAGTCTCTACCGTCCGATTCAAACCCTGGTAGGGCGACGAATACGCTTCCGTTCTCGGTGGATCGGCTGTCGAGCGACAATCCGGTCGGCATCAGATCATGCAGGGGAGCCGGAACCTCAGCGATCGATTGAGTTAACGTGGCAAGCTTCATCTCAGGCACGGGAATTATCCTCCCGCGACGCAGCCAGCATACGTTCGTTCGTCACCGGCTCCGCAGTATGAGGCACCACATTTTGTATCCGAAGAACCTCTTGGGTGATTCTCGAGTAAACGGGTGCCGCCGCGGCACCTCCGCCGTAGCTATCCCCTTCCGGCTCATCAATAATGACCACGGTAACGTAGCGAGGTGACTCCACAGGCGCAACACCTGCGAATAAGGCCACGTAGCGGTCGTCGAGATAACCCTCACGCCCTACTTTGTGAACCGTACCGGTCTTACCCCCGACATCAAAACCAGCGACCGTGGCGCGCTGAGCTGTACCCTCGGGGCCCGTAACCCGATGCAAGACCGTCACCACTTTTTCGGCAACTGCCGGGGAAATCACCTGACGACCGCCTTCAGACGCCCGGACATCGGCTTGCCCTCTCTGCGCCAAGAGTGTCAGAGGCGCCATGCGACCCTCGTTGGCAAATACTGCATAGGCATGAGCCAACTGCAGCGGGGTCACCAACAAACCGTATCCAAAGGCAGGAGTGACGCGATCGATGGGGCTCCAGAAATCGTGATCGGGTAGACGTCCGGCACGCTCACCAGGGAATTCCGCGCCTGTTAGGCGCCCGAGACCAAATCGCTGAAACACATCGATAATGTGCTCATGGCCAATGGCCTGAGCCATTTTAGTAACACCCACCTGACTGGATTTCTCGATCACACGAGAAACCGTAATCTCACCGTAATTGCGGGGATCAGGGAGGACCTTGCTTCCCACGGTAATTCGACCAGGTGAGGTATCAATCAGCGTTTCAATATCGAATTCACCGCTCTCCAATGCCGCTACGAGTGTCAACGGTTTTACGGTCGACCCGGGCTCAAAAACATCTGTGACCACCCGATTACGCATGGCAGCAAGGTCCAACTGCCCCCGCCTATTTGGGTTGAACGAGGGCAGATTAGTCATCGCCAAGATCTCGCCGGTCATCGCGTCCAGTGTCACGGCAGACGCAGCTGAAGCACCAGTCTCTCTCATTGCTCTGAGCAATTCTCGGTGCTGTACGTGTTGCAAACGTAGATCGATGCTGAGCTGGATCGACGCGCCATCGGCCGCTTCTGACACGACGCCAATATCTCTGATCGCGTCGCCATGCAGATCTTTAATGAAGCGTTTTTTGCCCGGCCTACCCTGAAGATCACCGTCGAAGACCAACTCGACACCTGTCGCCCCGGCACCGTCAATATCGGTCGTCCCCACCAGCTGCGAAACCACCTCACCGGCAGGATAGAAGCGCTTGTATTCCCGCTGACCGTAAACGCCCGGGATATCAGCCGCGAGTACCGTTCGCGCCAACTGGGGTGTTTGGTGTCGCGCAAGGTACATGAACTGCTTTTTTCGATAGCGATCCAATCGAGATGTGAACTCCGAACCCGACAGATTCATGAGCTCTGCAAGCTCTCTCTCCCGACCACTCCCCCGGAGCTCTTGGGGATTCGCCCAAAGGGTTACAACCGGTGTAGAGACTGCGAGCGGCGCACCTCGACGATCGGTAATCAAACCTCGATAGGCTGGAATTTCTGCGGATCGAACCGCACGCAGGTCACCTTGTTGTTGTAGAAAATCCGCGCCGTATTGACTTGCTCCTACCTGAAGCTGAACGAGGCGCAGAATCAGCATGCCAAACAGGCCGGCGAGCAAAGCCGTTACGAAAACAATACGCCATGTATAGATGACGGTGGCTTTAGCTTTGGCGCTCATTCGGTCACCACCCTAATCGTCCCGGTATCGGGCGATGTCATGGTGAGAGAGGAACGCGAAATTGCACTCACACGGTGCGGAGCCGAAAGCGTCGAGTACTCCAGCACGAGACGGCTGTATTCCTCTTGGAGCTGCCAGCGCTCACTCTCCTGCGTCTGAAGCATCGCAAACAACATTCTGGTTTGGTGTGTCTCGCTGACAACAGCAACAGCGCTCACGACGACCAGTAGAAAGCAGGCAACAAGGCCCAGAGGCGAACTAAAGAAAAGGCGGATCATGCTCGACGCTCCGCGACGCGCATAATCGCAGACCGTGAGCGAGGATTACGCTGGACCTCATCGGTAGAGGGCTTCAGTGCCTTACCCACCAGATTCAGTGTTTTTCCTGTATCGCTGTCGATAACGGGCACGTGTTTAGGAAGCTGCTGGCCGCGAGCTTGATCCCGCATGAAGCGCTTAACGATACGGTCCTCCAACGAATGAAAACTGATGACCACCAAGCGCCCCCCCTCAGACAGGGCGTCGACCGTATGACCCAGCGCGATCTCTAGATCCTCAAGCTCTCTGTTGATAAAAATACGAATCGCTTGAAACGCGCGGGTCGCGGGGTGTTTATGCGGCTCCCATTTGGGATTGGCCTCCGCCACGATGGTGGCCAACTGCTTCGTACGTGTTATGGGTGACTCGGCTCGCGCCTTTACAATGGCCGATGCCATGCGCTTAGCAAATCGCTCTTCACCGTAAGTCTTAATGACATCGGCGATATCTGCCTCGGGCGCTGTTGCCAGCCACTCGGCAGCCGTCATTCCAGCGCGCGTATCCATTCGCATATCGAGCGGACCGTCATCACTAAACCCAAATCCGCGCTCGGCATTGTCAAGCTGTGGTGACGAGACCCCTAGATCAAGCAAGATGCCATCAAGCTCTGACGNTTCCACTCGGGAGGAAATCTCTGCGAAGCTTGCACGCACAAACTCAAACCGCGGGTCTTCGGAAAATTGCTCAGCCGAACTTTCCGCCTGCGGATCCTTGTCAAACGCGATGAGACGGCCGGAGTTCGATAGTGAACGCAAGATAGCTCGACTGTGACCTCCGCGACCAAATGTTCCGTCGAGGTAGGTGCCGTCGGGTTTGATGGCGAGGGCAGCAACCGACTCTTCGAGCAATACGGAAACATGTTCCGCCTGACTCAAAGCTTCAACTCCATAAGTTCAGCGGGCAGGTCTCCACTGTCCGCCGCGAGCGCCGCTTCGCACTCAGCCTCCCACAGCGACTCGGACCAAAGCTCTAACTTATTTCCCTGGCCAACAAGGACAACTCTCTTTTCAAGATTCGCATATTCGCGCAAGGCACCGGGCAGTAAAATTCGCCCGTTACTGTCCAAATCAAGATCACTGGCGTAACCCAAAACCAATCGCTGAAAACGCCTGACCGCTGGGTTGAGAGTCGGCAGGTCTTGCACGTCTCGCTCTACCCGCTCCCATTCTCTTAGCGGGTACATGACGAGGCAGGAAGACTGAGTATCAATGGTAACAACCACGGAGCCCGCACTGATATCCAGAAGCGACTCGCGCTGGCGCGCAGGAACGGATAACCGTCCTTTCGCATCTAGATTGATGTGCTGTACTCCCCTGAACACCACAAATCTCCACTTTGCCTCTAAAAAAGGCGAGTAATTCCTCAATTACCCACTTTTTCCCACTAATCACCACTTTAACAATCGGGGTGTAGTCGGTCAATGCGAAGAAAAGAAAATATCTAAGTAATTCAGAGCCTTATATGCGCCTCTATACAGCTCGAGAACCGCAAAAGTGAGTCTGTGAGCTGANGCATAAACAGGANAAAAGTCAGTTCATTAGCTCTTAATTGGAGAGATTTTCTAGACAAAAAACCTAAAAAAGAATAAAGAAGAAATTTATATTACCAAAAGATATAAAAGGAGCACCCCCGGAGTGGGGGTGCATAGATGAGCCAGTCGATAAGCCGGGTT
>NZIH01000029.1 GCA_002691565.1 Halieaceae bacterium | reverse complement strand
CGCTGGTGTAGGCCGATCGACGGCTCATCGAGGATGTACATCACCCCTACAAGACCCGCACCGATTTGCGACGCTAAGCGAATCCGTTGCGCTTCTCCACCAGACAAGGTTTCAGCGCTACGATTCAATGAGAGGTAATTCAGTCCCACATCCACGAGGAAGCGATATCGGGCACGGAGCTCTTTCAGAATCTTGTCGGCAATTTCACCCTGACGACCTTCCATCTCTAGCGCTTCAAAGTAGGCGTGCGCCTCACCTACGGGTAATTGCGTGATGCTTGGCAGCGTTCTTCCGTCGACGTAAACGCTGCGTGCGTCGGCACATAAGCGGGTACCGCCACAGCTGTGACAGGGTGCCGTAGAGACGTACTTTGAGAGCTCTTCACGTACACCCGATGACTCGGTATCGCGATACCGNCGNTCCATATTNGGNAGAATGCCCTCAAAGGCATGNCGACGTTTNAANACNCTNCCNCGNTCNTTNATNTACGCGAACTCCAGNTCNTCGCCGCCNCTNCCNTGCANAAGGANNGCNTTNTGTTCNGGATCGAGNTCCTCNTANGGCTTATCGATNTCGAANCCGTAGTGNTTNGCNAGCGANGTCAGNANNTGNAAGTAGTANACNTTNCGNCGGTCCCAGCCNCGNATNGCNCCGGCNGCNAGNCTNGCCTCNGGGTGAGCGACNACNCGTGCNTCNTCGAAATANTGNGTNACNCCNAGGCCATCGCAACTNTCGCAGGCNCCNGCGGGGTTGTTGAAGGAGAAGAGTTTAGGTTCGAGTTCGTCAATNGANTGACCNCANTGNGGACAGGCNTANCNNGCCGAGAACAAGGTCTCNTGTCCATCGCCATCCATAGGACAGACGCTAGCAAGGCCATCGGTCAGTTCGAGTGCCGTCTCAAAGGACTCAGCCAGCCTCAGTGCGAGATCTTCNCGAACCTTGAACCGATCAACGACAACATCAATGCGATGCTTTTTCTTCTTGTCGAGCTCGGGGACGTCGTCGAGGTCACAGACAATGCCATCGACACGAACGCGGATAAAACCGGCTGCTCTTGCCTGCTCAAACACATGTAAGTGCTCACCTTTACGGTCTCGAACCAGGGGTGCTAGCAGCATTAGCCTTTCACCCTCGGGCATCGCCATCACCGTATCGACCATTTGGCTGACGGTCTGGGCTTTGAGCGTAATGTCATGGGTTGGGCAGCGTGGATCGCCAACGCGCGCGAACAATAGGCGCAGGTAGTCGTAGATCTCCGTGATTGTTCCAACGGTTGATCGCGGGTTGTGTGACGTGGACTTCTGCTCGATCGAGATGGCAGGGGATAAACCCTCGATATGATCGATGTCCGGCTTCTCCATCATGGACAAGAATTGACGCGCATAAGTCGACAGTGATTCGACGTAGCGTCTTTGGCCCTCAGCATAGAGCGTGTCAAAGGCAAGGGATGACTTTCCGGATCCCGAAAGCCCCGTGATGACCACCAGCTTGTCGCGAGGTATGTCGAGATCGATGTTCTTGAGGTTNTGCGTGCGTGCGCCGCGTACCTGAATGGTATCCATACTGCAGATTCTGTGTCTGTGGAAGATTAAGANGCCAAAACACCAGATTATACGCCGATACCTCTGCCGTAGACTGCGATCACCGAGATTTGTCGCGATCGTGATAACCTACGCTTTTCCCCTAGGGTCGATGTAAGTGACTTCCTTCACCTCAAGTGAAACCCGCGCGGTCTCCATGCTCGCGACGCTCTACGTCGTTCGCATGCTCGGGCTGTTTATGGTTTTGCCGCTCATCGCCGTTTACAGCGGTGATATGGNTGGCGCNACACCCTTCTTACTTGGACTGGCTGTGGGTGCCTACGGGCTGACACAGGCCACGTTACAGATACCCATGGGTTGGCTATCAGATCGAATTGACCGCCGTTGGGTCATTGTCTTTGGANTATGCCTACTGTTAGCCGGCAGTTTGGTTGCCGCTTATTCCACCTCAATTTGGGGAGTGATCGCGGGTCGTTTTCTGCAGGGTGCTGGCGCTATTGCATCTGCCACTATGGCCCTGGTGGCTGATTACACGCGGGTTGACCAACGNGCGAAAGCCAGTGCGATTATCGGCGGTAGCATTGCCATTGCCTTTGGCCTCGCGCTGGTCCTCGGACCCACCTTCGCAAATTTTGGGGGTTTNCAGGCTGTTTTTGCGGTAACGGCCACGCTNGCGTTGGCCGGTATCATCGTTGTCGGCTTCTTACCNAAGCCGGATCGTCAGGCCGCTCAAGCNCGNGATGAAGCCGCAGGCTTTCAGCGTTCGCGTCTGNCTGAGGTCTTGTCAATAAAGTCCCTCAATACCATGTACGTCAGCATCTTTTTCCTGCACTTCCTGTTGATGGCAGTGTTNGTTGTTGTGCCTTCAGGGCTCGAGGGGGAGGCGGGGATCGCGCGCGAGCGTCACGCGCTTGCCTACNTAGGAGCACTNATCTTGTCGGTCCCGGGTATCTACTTTCTTGTTCAGGGNCGCAGATACCTTGCCGCNCCGACTCGCATGCTTNTGATNAGTCTATTCGTTTTGTTCTGTGGACTGGTTGCCATGTCGATCGGCGGATTTNTTGGAACCCTGCTGGGGCTTCTGCTTTTCTTTACCGGGTTTACTGCCCTCGAGGCCATGTTGCCGTCACTGGCNTCCATCTATGCACCTGCTTCTTCGCGCGGNACCGCTATGGGTGTTTTTGCGTCATCGCAATTTATTGGCGTCTTTTTTGGCGGCATGCTCGGCGGNGCNTTGCTTGAGCAAGCCGGTGTNNTAGGNGTTTGGTTGGGTATGTCGGCGCTTACGGTACTATGGGCGATGGTATTAGGGGTGTCGCATTTGGCGTCACCCGATAGCGTTAAAGTCGCATAAAGAANGGAATGGATCTCCCCGTATTCCAGCGGGGTTGGTATAGTGACTCAAAGTGGATAACGACCCTCCGCTCAACGTGATGTCATGGGTTGTCCGAATGGCAAAGCGAACGGCGAGATAGGCGAGACAGGAGAAAAGCATGGCGACGCGAGGCATTAATAAAGTGATTTTGGTGGGTAACTTAGGTAATGAGCCTGAGCATCGCGTACTTCCTTCAGGTGGCGGTGTAACCAATATCAGTATTGCAACGTCTGAATCCTGGAAAGACAAAAATACAGGGCAGATGCAGGAGCGTACTGAGTGGCATCGTGTTGTCTTTTTCAATCGACTAGCGGAAATCGCTGCAGAGTACTTGCGCAAGGGTTCTAAGGTGTACGTCGAGGGGTCGTTGCGAACACGGAAGTGGCAGGATCAGTCCGGTCAGGATCGTTATTCGACTGAAATCGTAGCGAACGAAATGCAGATGCTGGATAGCCGGAACGCGGGTCAGGACGGTGGCAGTTATGCACCATCGCCCGCACCCATGGCCCAAGCGCCGGCGGACAACTACGCCGCACCTGCCCCCACGTCTCAGCCGGCTGATTTCCCAGAGGATGACATTCCGTTTTAAAGAGCCTGTGTCGCTCACATTGTTGATTGAGAGGTAGCAGCTTTCCATGCGTGTACTGGTTTTGGGGAACGATACGCCGGTAGGCTACTCCATCAGTGCGTTTGCAAATCCACTCAGACGGCATGAACTCATTGGCATCAGCATCGATAAAACCCGCTGGGGCCGGGAGCGGCAGGTTCGTAGGGTAGTCCGCGATGCCGCGCCCGATATTGTTCTCGATACACGCATTGTTACTCAGATCGATTCTTCTGACCGAATAGGTCAGCGTGACGTGCAACGGACTGCTTGGCTAGCTGACGCGTGTGAGCGTATTGGTGCGAGTTACTTTTACCTCTCAAGCGCCTTTGTTTTTTCAGGGCAAATGACGAGACCGTATCTTGAGAGTGATACACCGGATGTCACCTTAGGTTTGGGGCGGGTCCTACTGGACATTGAGGAGACACTCACCTCGCGCTTGGACGATGTCTTCATCCTTCGATTAGGTCGTTTATTCGCGGGTCGCCGGCCCAATGCCCTGTGCACAGCGCTGGATACCCTCCGTCGTGGCCAAACCGTTCAGGTGTCTGACCGGTTGCAGGGAAACCCGGTTCACGTAGGCGAGGTGGCGCGCGTGTGCATGGGTATCTTGGATCAGATGAGCACCGGTGCCGATCGGCACGGCGTTTTTCATTACTGCAGTTTGGGGGAGACCGGTTATCTCGATTTTGCAGAAGCCGCAATGGCCTGTGCCTCGCAATACGAGCCCTTTTTCAAAGCGCGAGAGCTGCTGGAGGATATGACGGACGAGGCTCACCCGATACGTAACCATACGTTGGAATGCAGTAAGATCAGAAGAGAGTTTGGTATTCAGCAATTGCCTTGGCGTAGCTTCATTGACCGTGCCGTTACGCGGTATCTGGAGTTGTATGTAGAGGGCGAGGGAGTCATTGAAAAGTCATGAATGAAGGATTGAATATTGCGGTTTTGACAGTGAGCGATACCCGAACTCCTGAGACGGACACCTCAGGTCAGTTTCTGGAAGAGTCCCTCCTGGCCTCGGGGCATCAGCTTGCTGATCGCGCAATTGTCATCGACGATATTTATCAGATTCGTGCCCGTCTCTCGTCATGGATTGCCGACAATGCAGTCCATGCGGTACTGGTTACCGGCGGCACAGGCTTTTCAGGTCGCGACTCGACACCAGAGGCAGTGTTGCCGCTGTTCGACAAGACAATCGAAGGGTTTGGTGAGGTATTTCGCGCCCTTAGTTTCGATGAGATTGGTTCGTCTACAGTGCAGTCGCGAGCGATTGCAGGCCTTGCTAATCGCACGGCGGTTTTTTGCATGCCCGGATCAACGGGTGCTTGTCGGACCGCGTGGAACGGACTGATCAAGGATCAACTGGATGAACGGCATCGCCCCTGTAACTTCGTCAAAGTGCTTCGGGGCGAAGTATAGGAAAGGGTGTATTGAGCGTCGCCCTGTGACGCTCATTACTGCCGGGTGTTTTTAGCTTTCGAAGCGCTGGAACACCAGTGTGGCGTTGGTGCCGCCAAAGCCAAAGCTATTCGACATGACGCGATTGAGACGAACGTCCGAACGGGCTTCATGCACAACATCCATGCCATCAGCACCTTCATCCAAATTCTCTACGTTTGCCGAGGCGGCAATGAAGTTGTTCTCCATCATGAGTAGAGAGTAAATCGCCTCTTGCACACCCGCGGCAC
Source organism: Halieaceae bacterium (assembly GCA_002691565.1). Classification (GTDB taxonomy): domain Bacteria; phylum Pseudomonadota; class Gammaproteobacteria; order Pseudomonadales; family Halieaceae; genus Luminiphilus. Next base: position 6,674 of record NZIH01000029.1, on the reverse strand, counting down.
CGAGTGAGTGTCCGGACAGTGATTTTGTTGAGGCAATGGCGGGCGTGCTATCACCGAAGACTTCTCGAACAGCCTTCAGCTCCTGAATGTCTCCAGCCGGTGTGCTGGTGCCGTGGGCGTTGATGTAGTCGATATCACCATCGACAGTAGCCATGGCCTGCTGCATACATCGTACGGCGCCTTCGCCTGAAGGAGCCACCATATCGTGGCCGTCCGAGGTGGCTCCGTAACCCACGAGTTCGGCGTAGATTTTCGCGCCTCTTGCTTGCGCATGCTCTAGTGACTCAAGCACCAGCATGCCGCCACCACCAGCAATCACAAACCCGTCGCGATCAGCATCATAGGCGCGCGATGCGCGATCAGGTGTTTCATTGTACTTGGTAGACAGCGCGCCCATGGCGTCAAAAAGGCAGCTCAATGACCAGTCGAGTTCTTCTCCTCCACCCGCAAAGACAACGTCCTGCTTGCCCAGTTGAATCTGCTCCATCGCATTACCGATGCAGTGTGCGCTGGTAGAGCAGGCGGAAGAAATCGAGTANTTAACCCCTTTAATTTGAAACGGTGTTGCCAGGCAGGCGGACACGGTACTGCCCATGGTCTGCGTGACNCGNTANGGNCCCACNCGACGCAAGCCGCGCTCACGAAGAATATCGGCGGCCTCAACCTGACTCGCCGAAGAGGCGCCGCCTGAGCCTGCAATGATGCCTGTACGAACGTTTGATACCTGCTCCGCTGTTAGTCCCGCATCAGCGATAGCTTGCTCCATGCTGAGGAAGGCATAACCTGCTGCATCCCCCATGAATCGCCATTGCTTGCGGTCGATGTGTTCCGATAAATCAATGTTGGGCTTGCCGGATACCCANGATCGCATCCCAATGTCTTCCTGGGTGGCGTTATAGGTAATGCCTGACTTTCCGTTCTTGAGTGAGTCGGTGACTTCACTCGCATTGTTGCCTAGGCTTGAGACAATACCCAAACCCGTCACTACGACGCGTTGTGTCATTAGAAATTATCCGTAGATTGGAACAAGCCCACCCTCAGGTCGGTGGCGGTGTAGATTTCGCGGCCATCAACGCTAACGGAGCCATCGGCGATACCCATCACCAACTTCCGCTCAATGACGCGCTTCATTTCAATTTTATAAGTCACTAGTTTACTGGTGGGCAGTATCTGCCCCGTAAACTTGACCTCGCCCGACCCAAGCGCACGACCTCGACCCGGGTTACCACGCCAACCCAGGAAAAAACCGACCAATTGCCACATGGCATCCAGGCCTAGACAGCCAGGCATAACCGGATCACCGGGGAAATGGCAGTCGAAAAACCATAGGTCCTTGTGGATGTCCAGCTCAGCCAATATGAGGCCCTTACCTGCTTTGCCGCCGTCGCTATTGATCTCGGTAATGCGATCAAGCATTAACATGTTGTCGATCGGTAGTTTGGCATTGCCGGTACCGAATAAATCTCCCATGCCGCAGGCGACTAACTCGTCTTTGGCGTAGGAACTCTTGGGGGTAAATACAAATTCTTCACTCATGCGCGTAGGGTACCTTGGAGCGATCTGAGTTGCACTTGGTTTCCTTGGTGCAAGTGGAGGATGTCACAATTGAAGTTTGCTGCGTTGGGGGCATGGGTTAATACCCGCGTTGTAACATTTCGTCATAAACTTGTAATACGCTGGTAGTCATACCAGTGGAGCATTAACGCTAAGCGTTGAGGTTACCAGTCAACGAGCTCTGGAAATGTAAATGGCAGCAATAACTCCCGTCCTCTTATGTGGCGGTGTCGGAAGCCGGCTGTGGCCGGTTTCCCGTCAGGGTCGACCGAAACAGTACCTGAATTTGATTGGCGACACCTCGATGCTGCAGCAAACACTGACACGAGTCGCGGGGGTCGAACAAACGGCTCCCATTATTGTCTGTAATGAAGAGCATCGATTTTTGGTGGCAGAGCAGGTCCGACAGCTGGGCATTTCGTCGCCCACCATTATTCTCGAGCCCGAGGGTAGAAACACGGCACCCGCCATTGCACTCGCGGCTCTTGCGGCCTCGCTAGACGACCCTGATACGAACTTGTTAGTGCTCCCCGCCGATCATTACGTGGGCAAGCCTGCTGCTTTGGTTGATGCCATTGAAAGAGCGACCGCTGCGTCGGAGCAGGGTAAGTTGGTCACCTTTGGTCTTGTCCCATCGCGGGCCGAAACTGGCTATGGCTACATCAAGCGGGGTGAGGCCCTTGCAATCGGCGTGAACGTCCTAGAGCAGTTCGTTGAAAAACCTGACCAGACGACGGCCGAGCACTACGTTGCATCGGGAGACTATGTTTGGAACAGCGGCATGTTCATGTTCAAGGCGACATGCTTCCTGGAATCACTTGCCGAGTTTCAACCCAAGATGGCGCACGCCTGTGAAAATGCCATGCAGACAGCTGAGCGTGATATGTACTTTATCCGGCCTAATGCCGAGGCGTTCAGCACCTGCCCGTCGGATAGCATTGACTATGCGGTGATGGAGCACACGCCCGAGGGTGCGGTCGTCTCGCTTGATTGTGATTGGAGTGATATTGGGGCTTGGTCGGCTTTGTGGGAGGCCGGTGATCAGGATGCTGCAGGGAATGTCATGCAGGGCGATGTGGTGCTGCATAACACCCACAACAGTTACGTGAGGAGTCAGTCTCGGCTAGTGACCACGACGGGTGTGCAGGATTTAGTTGTGGTGGAAACAGCTGATGCGGTCATGGTCGCCGACCGACATTCGGTTCAGGACGTCAAACACATTGTGAACGCGCTGAAGGCCTCCGGACGCGGTGAGGCAGATGTTCATCATCGTATCTTTAGACCCTGGGGCTCTTACGAATCCCTTATTTCGGGTGATGGGTTTCAGGTCAAGCGCCTAAAGGTCAATCCCGGACAGCAGTTGTCGCTGCAAGTGCACCGGCATCGAGCGGAGCATTGGGTAGTCGTGCGTGGAACCGCTACGGTAGTGAATGGTGACCGTCAGATGATTCTGACTGCTGACCAGTCAACGTATATACCGGTGGGCGTGAAACACCGACTCAGTAATGACGGCACCGAGACGCTAGAGCTCATAGAGGTGCAATCAGGTTCCTACCTGGGAGAAGACGATATTGTTCGCTTTGATGATGTCTATGGACGTTGATCATTGCTCAAATAGCGAAGTTCGGAGGTCAAGATCATGATTCAAAAATGTTTATTCCCGGTCGCGGGTTACGGAACGCGTTTTTTGCCGGCCACCAAGAGTACGCCGAAGGAAATGTTACCTGTCGTTAATAAGCCACTCCTGCAGTACGGGGTCGAAGAGGCGCTNGAGGCTGGCATGTCCAACTGCGCCTTCGTGACAGGGCGGGGTAAGCGCGCCATTGCAGATCATTTTGATATCTCCTACGAGCTGGAGCACCAGATTTCTGGCACTTCAAAAGAGAAGTACCTTGAGGGGATTCGCANTGTCATTGAGAACGGNATCTTCACCATGGTGCGCCAGCGCGAGATGAAGGGTTTGGGGCATGCGATTTTGACCGGGGAGCCACTGATTGGTGATCAGGCCTTTGGTGTGCTTCTCGCGGATGATATGTGCATCAATCAGCATGGCGCTGGCGTGCTTTCACAGATGTCGGAGCTCTATAAGCAGTTTCGTTGCTCCATTGTTGCGGTGATGGAAGTGCCTGAGGATGAAATCAGTGCTTACGGTGTTATTTCAGGTGAGGCAATGGGCGATCGACTCTACAAAGTCGATAAGATGGTCGAAAAACCCGCTCCAGAGNACGCGCCCAGCAACCTGGCAGTGATTGGCCGCTATATACTCACGCCCGATATTTTCGACATTATTCGTGAGACNCCTCCGGGTCGTAATGGCGAAGTGCAAATCACCGATGCGCTTCAGACACAGGCCAACAAGGGCTGTGTATTAGCCTATAAGTTCGACGGCCTGCGCTTTGACTGCGGCAGTGTTCCGGGCTTTGTCGAAGCGACGAATTTCGTCTACGAAAATTTTTATTAAGCCGATTGTCAGGAGTTTCCCGTGTCCGAGCCCATTCGCTGTTTTAAGTCTTATGACGTCCGCGGACGTATTCCTGATGAGCTCAATGAGGATATTGCTAAACGCATAGGTCAGGGCTACGCCGAGGTCATCCAGCCGGGAACGGTCGTCGTGGGGCACGATATTCGTCTCACCTCCGAGTCGATAAAGGCTGCTTTAATCGACGGATTGAGAGAGCAGGGTGTCGACGTCTTTGATATCGGCCAGTGTGGTACCGAGGAGATCTATTTCGCCACGTCGCACCTCAAGGTTGGTGGTGGCATCTGCGTGACAGCGAGCCACAACCCTAAAGACTACAATGGCATGAAGTTCGTGCGTGCCGAGTCAAAGCCTATTTCGGGCGATTCGGGGTTGAAAGAGATCCAGGGTAAGGCGGAAGCTAACCATTTCACTCCTGCGGGAGCCCGCGGTCGGTATGAGGCGGTCGATACCAGTGAGGCGTATATCCAGCACCTGTTGAGCTATGTTGAACTCGACTCGCTAAAGCCGCTTAAAATTGTCTGCACGGCGGGCAATGGCGGTGCGGGCAGGGTGGTCGATCTTCTGGAACCCCACCTACCGTTTGAGTTCATCAAGCTCCACCATGAGGCCGATGGCAACTTTCCAAACGGGGTTCCGAATCCCATGTTGGAGGAGAATCGCATCGCCTCAGCCGAGCTGGTCCGCGAGACAGGTGCGGATATGGGTATTGCCTGGGATGGCGATTTTGATCGCTGCTTTTTCTACGATCACGAGGGCAACTTCATTGAAGGCTATTACGTGGTTGGGCTTCTGGCCGCAGCCTTTCTCGATAAGGCCAGCGATCAGATTGTCGTGCACGACCCGCGCCTGACCTGGAATACGATCGATGTGGCCAAGGCCGCCGGCGGCAGCGCTGAGCAAAGTAAAACCGGCCACGCCTTTATCAAGGAAACCATGCGACGTGTTGATGCGGTCTACGGTGGCGAGATGAGTGCGCACCACTACTTCCGCGACTTTGCCTACTGCGATAGCGGCATGATCCCCTGGTTGCTAGTCGCTGAGATCATGTCCACCACGGGTAAGACGTTGGCATCTCTGGTGGAGGAGCGCACCAAGGCATTCCCCTGTTCAGGTGAGATCAATCGAACCGTATCCGATGCACAGGCCCTGATCGCCAAGGTCGAAGCGTTGTATGCCGAAGGTGCGAACACCATCGAGCACATGGACGGTTTGAGTCTGAGTTACGACGACTGGCGTTTTAATCTCCGCATGTCCAATACCGAGCCTGTGGTTCGACTCAATGTGGAGAGCCGAGCGGACGAAGCGCTGATGGCTGCGAAAACGCAGGAGTTGCTAGCGATCATCGACGCTGCCTAGCGACGCTCGAAAAACAGTATTTGTTGCACAAGCGCCCGTGTGGCTCCGGATTGGTTTGACGTCTTCTTCTCACCCCCCTAGCCTGACAGCGACACATGCGAGTCAGCATGTCATTGCGGAGGATCGTCAGTCATGGAAATGAGGCCATTTAAACCCTTTGGATCGGTCAGCGCGCTCACCTTGGGCGGCGGCGGTCTAGGGCAGGTCTGGGGCGCCACCACACGCGATGAAGCGGTGGCTACGGCGAGGCTAGCTTTGGACTCGGGAATCACACACTTTGATATGGCGCCCATGTATGGTCGTGGCGAGGCCGAGTCTGTGATTGGTGAAGCGTTTAAAGGGACGGATAAGTCGAACCTGAGATTTACCACTAAGTACCGACTGGGTCATGTCGCCCCAGAGCAGACCTATGACAAGCTCAACGCCTCCCTCACACGCTCGCTTCAGACCATGGGCATTGAACGGGCAGACTTGTTCTTTCTTCACTCACAGTTAATCGAAGATGGCCATGTGCTAGCCCAGCACGACGAGGTCCGCGACCGTCTGGCGACCCCACTGACTTANCTATACGAGTCGGTGATNCCAGCCTTTGATCGCTTGCAGGCAGAAGGGAAGATTGGTGGTTGGGGGTTTGCACTGGGTCAGCAGTCTGCACTGGAATCCGTCATCGCTTCAGAGACACCCCCTAACGCAGTGCAGTGCGCAGTCAATCCGCTCAATTCTGTGGGCAGCATCGCGTATGTCACCGAGTCGTTCGATTGCCGCAGCGTGCTTGATACCTGCCGGGCGAATGGTGTGCCTGCGCTGGCTATTCGGGCAGTGCAGGCCGGTGCGCTGACGTCGAAGATGGATCGTGAATTGCCCGCGGATGACGCAGATCAGTTAGATTTCGATCGCGCTCGGGGTTTTCGTCAACTGGCGGCTGAGTGGGGCCAGACCCCTGCAAGACTTGCGCATCGGTATGCACTGTCTATCCCCGATCTTGGCTCGGTCATTCTGGGCGTGAAAAACCAGGATGAACTGCAGGAGTGTTTGCAGGCAGAGCGTGACCCACGACTGACCCCTGCGGAAATTGCATTGGTTGAGGCTGCCTGTCGCTAATTTCCGTCAGATCACAAGCTTGAAGTCTCTATTAGCCGAATTAGCCGGGCCTCGCTCTGGGGGCTATCAGTCTTGACCCTGTCATAAAGGCAACGTAGCGTAACGCGGCACAGTTGATCAGTAAGGTCATAACAATAGACAGAGCCCATAAGGGCTCAAACACTCACTCTCAGGAGAAGCA
>NZIH01000028.1 GCA_002691565.1 Halieaceae bacterium | reverse complement strand
CAGCAATCTGATCGAAGGCATCTTGGAAATCTAAACCATCATAGGTACCTGAATTCGTGAGCGTCCCGTGATCGGTGTAGGCCGNGGCGGAGACATCAGCAGGCTGACCATCTCGATCGTTGATAACCGTAACGATTGGCAGANCNTACTGATGAGCAAACTCCCAATCACGCTCATCGTGAGCTGGTACNGCCATCACCGCACCTGATCCGTAATCCATCAAGACATAGTTAGCTACCCACACGGGNACCTGATCACCGGTCAGTGGATGAACGGCACGTAGCCCTGTATCCATCCCAAGTTTCTCTGCGCGCGCCATATCCGCTGCAGACACGGAGGACTTTTTACAACGATNGATAAACTCGGCGAGATCGTCATTGGTGTCTGCTAATGCAAGNCTAATAGGATGCTCAGCGGCGAGACTNATATACGTAACGCCATAAAGCGTATCCGGGCGCGTCGTGTACACGTCAATCTTGTCGCGCTCGGCGATCGGGGTATTAAGCTCGAAACTTAATTCAAGACCGTAGCTTTTACCTATCCAATTCCGCTGCATCAATCTCACGGGTTCAGGCCAGCCCGAGAGCTTGTCTAAGTTTTCGAGGAGCTCGTCGGCGTATTCGGTGATGCGGATAAACCACTGTGGTATTTCCCGCCGCTCTACTTCCGCGCCGGAACGCCAGCCTCGGCCATCGATGACCTGTTCATTAGCGAGTACGGTTTGGTCTACGGGGTCCCAGTTAACGGTCGCCATTTTTTTGTAGACCAACCCCTTTTCATAGAGCCGCGTGAAGAACCACTGCTCCCAGCGATAGTACTCGGGGGTGCAGGTTGCGAGTTCACGATCCCAGTCATAGGCAAATCCCAGACGTTGCAGTTGCTTACGCATCTCTGCAATGTTGCCTTTTGTCCACGTGGCGGGTGCCGCTTTCTGTTGAATTGCCGCGTTCTCAGCGGGTAGGCCGAATGCATCCCATCCCATAGGTTGAAGTACATTTTTGCCCAGCATTCGCTGATATCGAGCAATAACGTCAGCGATCGTATAGTTGCGAACGTGCCCCATGTGTAGCTTACCGCTCGGGTAAGGGAACATCGCCAGACAGTAAAACTTCTCCTGCGCCGTATCAGCCTGAACCGAGAATGTTTTTTTCGAGAGCCACGCGGCCTGGGCTTGTGTTTCGAGGGTCTCTGGATGGTATTCGGCTAAGCTCATTGGGTACGACGTCTAGTTTGTTAAATAAAACGCCGGTTAGTTTATCAGTATCAGCCGCGCTGGCGCTTTGCTTTTATGCCGATAAATAGAGGAAAAATTAGGCTTAACAGTAAAATGGGTGTACTCCCGAACCGAGCAAAGGGCGTAAGTCCCTCTCGCGGTGTCACTTGACCTTCGAGGGTTGCTCGCTCGAATTGAGGGAGCTCGCCGACAATACCACCTCGCTCATCAATGATTGCGGTAATGCCGTTATTGGCGCCACGTATTAACTGTTTTTGAAGTTCGAGTGCACGATAGCGAGCCATTTGGAAGTGCTGGTAAGGCCCGTGGCTCGAGCCGAACCACGCATCATTCGAGATAGTGATTAACAGGTTGGATGACCGTGAGCCCTTGGCAACAAAGTCCGGATAGACAATCTCGTAGCAAATAAACGGTGCTAACGATCCGATCGTACTGGAGAGGGGGAGTTGTCCCGCTTCACCTTTTGAGAAATTGGACATGGGCAGGTTAAAAAAGTCGATGGCGCCTCTGAGACTGTCTTCAAGCGGCACAAACTCACCGAACGGCACCAATTTTTGTTTGTTATAGGTTTGAGAGGACTGTCCTACCGAAACAATGCTATTGAAGCGCCGCTCACCCGCGCGAGTGGGCATGCCTGTGACGATCGTGCTATCGCTTTCTTGTCCAATACGTCTCAGCTCCGCCATATAGCCTGGCGCCTGATCGAAGTAAAAGGGGAGAGCGCCCTCGGGCCAGACCACAAGGTTAGATGAGGGCGCGTGTGCCTTCGCATGGGCTAGGAAATCGCCCAAGAGAATCGGGGCGTTGTTTCGATCCCAGGTGTCTTCCAGCGCAATATTGGGCTGGTAGATCGCTACCGTCCGCTCTTCGCCCGCTGGTTCTGTCCATTCAGCTAAACCTAGCAAATAGCCCGTGCTGGCGAGTAATACAATCCAGGTAGTCAGAAGCATGCCGCGCGATACGCTCCTGTCGATGACGAGTTCCGCCACTCCCGCAGCCGTAACTGCGATAAGCAAGGACACGCCAAGTACACCGATGACTGGCGCCCACCCTGCCACTACGGTATCGAGCGCCGTATAGCCGGCGAATAGCCAGGGGAAGCCCGTTAGTAGCCAGGTGCGAAGCCATTCGAAAGCCACCCAGAGGCAAGCGAATAAGGCGATTCGCAATCCTGCCTGGGTCGGTCTTAGCAACGACAAAACAGCGGCTTGGATGGCGAATAAGAGCGCCAGTCCGGCGCAAAATAATGTCGTTAACGTGAGCGCTAGAGCCAGTGGCGCGTGACCGTAGACATTGATGCTGACATACACCCAGGAGACGCCCGCACCGAAAAAACCCAGGCCGTAACACCACCCCAGGAGCAGGCTCTGGCGCCACGATTGACCGGTCAGCGCTATGACAAAGGTGGCCATACTGGCGAGCGAGAGAAGCTTTAGATCGAAGGGTGCCAGTCCCAATGTGAAGACCGAACCTGCCAGGAGACAGAGCAATGCGCGACCAGCAAGACTCTGCATTATCATGACTTAACCTTTTGGCAGGACCGTAACGCGCAGACTATTGAGTTTGCGTTGATCTGAATTGATAACCCGGAACTCGAATCCGTCGAAATCGATTGTTTCATTGCGCGTCGGCAGGCGGCCGAAGGCTTGGAGTACCAGGCCACCGATGGTATCGAATTCTTCATCGCTAAACTCGACATCAAATGCCTCATTGAAATCTTCCACGGGCGTTAGCGCTTGGACGAAGTAGCTGTCTTCGGTCAACTTGCGAATGTGGATTTCTTCATCGGTGTCGGTCTCATCTTCGATTTCGCCAACGATTTCCTCGAGAACATCTTCAATCGTGACCAGGCCTGCAACACCACCGTACTCATCAATGACAATCGCCATGTGATTCCGAGCTTGCCGGAACTCTCTCAGGAGCACGTTGAGTCGTTTGCTCTCAGGAACGATGACCGCCGAGCGCAGAAGCGCGGAGATGTCGAAACTCGCATCCGGATTTAGGACGAAGGGCAGTAGGTCTTTGGCCAGTAAGATACCNAGTACATCATCGGTACCCTCTCCAACCACGGGGTATCGGGAGTGTCCGGTATGAATGATTTGAGGAAGTACCTCCTCGAGCGTTGCACCGGCGCGAATGACCACCATTTGAGCGCGGGGGATCATTACGTCTCGGGCCTGCATTTCCCCAACGGTCAGCGCGCCTTCCATAATGGTTTTCGCGTCTTCATCAATGACCTCATTCTCTGCAGCGAGCTCCAGGAGGCCCTCAAGGTCAGCGCGCGTGTAGGGCGTGCCGGTCACCATCTGAGTCAGGCGGTCAAGCCACGAGCGGTCGTCGGTATCGTTGTTTCTTGAGTCGTTAGTGTTCATTAGATATTGAGTGTCTCAAGCGTTGTAGGGATTGGGAATGGCTAAGCCGTCCAGTTTTTCTATTTCAAGCGCTTCCATGACTTCGGCGTCAGCTTCATCAATGTGGTCGTACCCCAGTAAATGAAGCACGCCATGTATGGTGATGTGGGCCCAGTGATGCTCTTTCGGTTTCGCTTGGTCTAGGGCCTCTCGGTTAATCACCTCATCGCATAGAATGAGATCGCCAAGGAGGCCGGTGCGCTTTTGCAGATCACTGTCCACAGGAAATGACAGGACATTGGTATCGGTGTGTTTGTGGCGATAACGAGAATTGAACTCGGTCATCTTGTCACTGCTGACCAGCTGTATGCTCAGCTCGGTGTTGCCATCGATGGGTCTGTCTGAGTGATCCCCGCTGAGTGCAGACATCACCCACATCCGGAAGCTCTCATCGTNAGGCGCNTCTGCCACGTTGCGNTCGATATGAACAGTGACTTCCATTATCGCCGCTCCTCGGCGCTGGTCATGATCGCGTCATGCTCTTCGTAGGCATTAACCACCCGCTGGACTAGNGGGTGNCGAACGACATCTTTTTTTCCAAACCAGGTGAAAGACACCCCGTCGACACCGTCAAGCACTTGGGTCGCGTGTACAAGTCCTGACGGCTGGCCTCGTGGGAGGTCAATTTGCGTCGCATCGCCGGTAATGACGGCNGTCGATCCAAAGCCCAAGCGAGTCAGGAACATCTTCATCTGCTCGCGNGTCGTGTTCTGCGCCTCNTCTAAGATAATGAAGGCATTGTTCAGCGTGCGACCCCGCATGAACGCCAGCGGTGCAACCTCAATGACATTGCGCTCAATATATTTGGCGACCGTTTCGAATCCCAGCATCTCGTAAAGTGCGTCATACAGGGGCCGCAAATAAGGNTCTACCTTTTGCGTTAANTCCCCTGGTAGGAAGCCNAGTCGCTCACCGGCCTCGACGGCGGGGCGGACCAGTAGGATGCGCTTAACGTCTTCTTCTAGCAGCGCTTGAACGGCACACGCTACGGCCAGGTAGGTTTTTCCNGTACCTGCCGGACCTATCCCGAAGTTGAGATCGTGCCGTTGTATGTCTTTAACGTAATTGATCTGACTGTGACCGCGAGGCTTGACCGTGCCACGNTTTGTCTTGATGCCTTTCACGATGGTAGCGTCCGAGGTGGTCGGCGATGANGTCAGAAGCTCAAGGTCCGCTTGCTGTAGTTGCAGGTGGATGGTCTCGGGACTCAATCGGGTNCCCTGGGTTACGTCGCGGTAAAGTTTCTTGAGCAGTCGCTCACTCGACTCTCGCGCCGCATCAGGACCGGACACTCGAATTTTGTTGCCCCGATTGCTNATGGATACCCGCAATCGGTCCTCAATAAGCTTGAAATGGGCGTTCAGNTGCCCGCAAAGCAGTGCAACATGCTTCGCGTCTTCAGGTTCTAGGGAAAATGAAGAGGATGTNATGTCCTCCCGACTGTCGGGCTCGGGAGGTGTCGGGTCAATGTCCAAGGACTGTTTGGCCGCTCATATAGTTGTGGGCAGGTGAAGATACTNATCTTTCCGGCCATGTCAACTCAGAAGCACACCTCTAAGCGAGTTTGGGAGNGCCTCGAGGATCTCGACCGTCGCGAACTCGCCTATGAGGTCATGATCNAAGCACGAGAAATTGACCACTCGATTATTCTCTGTCCGACCCGCCAATTGCCCAGGATCTTTCTTGGATACGCCTGTTACCAGGATTCGCTGTGTCGTGCCTACCATNCGGCGACTGATCGCCATGGCTTGCTGGTTGATGCGTGTTTGAAGCAACTGTAAGCGCTTTTTCTTCACATCCTCAGGTGTTTCATCGACAAGGTCGGATGCGGGTGTCCCCGGGCGTGCCGAGTAAATAAAGCTGAAGGACGTATCGAAGCCGACGTCTTCGATGAGCTTCATGGTCGCGAGGAAGTCCTGTTCGCTTTCACCGGGAAATCCGATAATGAAGTCAGAAGAAAGCGATATGTTCGGGCGAATGGCTCGTAAGGCTCGAATCTTCGCTTTGTATTCAATCGCAGTGTGGCCACGCTTCATTGCCATCAAGATTCGGTCAGAGCCGCTCTGCACGGGTAGGTGAAGATGATCNACCAGTGCTGGAATGTCGCGATAACATTCGATGAGTGCATCACTGAACTCGACAGGGTGCGATGTGGTGTATCGAATGCGCTCAATACCGGGCACCAAATTGACGAGGCCCAGTAATTCGGCGAAATCGACAATGTCTCCCAAATGGTTCTCGCCTCTGTAGGCGTTCACGTTCTGGCCAAGCAGATTGACTTCTTTGACGCCCCCGCTGGCCAAATGCGCGATCTCGGCAATGACATCATCGACAGGTCGTGAGACCTCTTCCCCTCGCGTGTAGGGGACAACACAGAACGTGCAGTACTTACTGCAGCCCTCCATGATAGAGACGAAGGCAGTCGCACTGTCACTCGTCGGCTGTGGCAGGCGATCGAACTTTTCGATTTCGGGGAACGAGATATCAACGACAGCACTGTCGCGCTCGTTACGGGTCTCCAGCATCTCTGGCAATCGGTGGAGTGTTTGTGGACCGAAAATAAGGTCTACGTAGGGTGCGCGATCGCTAATGGCCTCGCCCTCTTGGCTTGCGACGCAGCCGCCCACGCCAATAACTACCTCGGGCCGCTCCGCCTTTATCGCTTTCCAGCGCCCAAGCTGATGAAAGACCTTCTCTTGCGCCTTCTCCCGAATAGAGCACGTGTTCAGCAGGAGGACATCGGCTTCCTCGGCGTTGTCCGTTCGCTCCATACCATGGCTTTCCTTAAGCAGGTCGCCCATGCGCGCGGAGTCGTACTCATTCATCTGACAGCCATGTGTTTGGATGAAGACTTTGGATAGCGTTTTTGTGCTCAATTGCGTGTGCTCGACGAGTCAGTAACAGGTTATTATACCTGTGTACTGAGGGAATTGACCTCCCCACAAGCCTTTCGAATTTTGGCAAAAGTGGTAGCATCGCGCGCCCACATCGGAGCAACACGAGTACTATGTCGAACCAACCGGTCTACAAAATCATTTTTCACAACGGCAAACAGATCTTTGAGGTCTTCGCTAAACACATCTATCAGAGCGATATGTGGGGTTTCGTGGAAATTGAGGAAATGCTGTTTGGCGAGCGTTCGGCGATTTTAGTCGATCCCGGTGAAGAGAAGCTGAAGTCCGAATTTTCAGGCGTGAAGCGAAGCTATATCCCTATGCAGTCCATTATTCGTATCGACGAAGTGGAAAAACAGGGTGCCGCCAAGATTAGTGAGGGCGGCGACTCTGGCAAAATTGCGAACTTCCCACTCACGCCCAACTTATCCTCAAGCGCATCTTCCGAGGACTGACGTCAGGGGAGCCGCGCGGTAACGATGGCGCGCCGAGGTGCGGGATGACCTTCAACGGTCTTGTTGTGGTCGGCGCTGTCCAAAAAGTTCGGTAGTGAATAAAATGTCATCCAGTCAGTCGAACGTTGTTCGGCCACCGTGGTCTGATTCACGTCAACCAGTTGGATATCCGTAAGTCCTGCCTTTCGCATCCACTTCATTAGCGCTGCCGGACTGGGCAAAAACCATACATTACCCATGCGAGCGTAACGCTCGGGAGGCACAAATANGGTGTCTTCNTCACCCTCGACGACCAAGGTCTCCAATACTAATTGTCCACCCGGGNCCAGCGTGTCGCGAAGATCCGTTAAGTGATCAATGGGCGACCGACGATGGTAGAGCACGCCCATTGAGAAGGTGGTATCAAATGCTTTTAGCTTCGGCGGTAGCTGCTCAAGCGCCAGCGGCAACACATGCACAGAATCGATATTCAGGTAGTGTTGAATCGCTTTGAACTGGAGTACGAACAGCGGTGTCGGATCAATGCCAATGACCTCACGGGCCCCTGCACCTTTCATCCGCCAGCAGTGNTAGCCACTGCCGCAGCCGACGTCGAGCACGCGGCGGTCCTCTAGCGGGTCGATCGCAGGTGACAGTCGATCCCACTTGAAGTCCGATCGCCACTCGGTATCGATGTCCACACCAAAGAGCGAAAACGGTCCTTTACGCCATGGGTGCAAGCCGCGTAATGCGGTTTCGAGTTCGAGCAATACCTGTTCCGCTGCTGGGCCAAGTGCCGTGATGGCGCTCGCGTCAAGGTCGATCATCTCAGCCTTAAGTGATGGCAAAGCCGCAAGAGCGGCGCGCCATCGGGGCAAATCACCAAATCGTGTTTCGGACATGCTCAGAGAAAATTGATCGGGCATTTGCTGAAGCCAATCACGTAGGGCGCCGTCTTCCCAGCGTCTTTGGAACGCTTCGATATCAGCGATGAGCTCGGGTGGCGTGTCTAGCATGTCAGGCGATGGCAATAAACGAAGCGAAATTCAGGCACTGGAACCAACTGCTGGAACACGAAAAGCCTGCAGCATCTAGGCGCTGCGTGTGGGCCTCAGCAGTTTCCGGAATAAGCACGTTTTCAATGGCGTCCCGTTTCTGTGCGATCTCCAGACTCGTGTAGCCCTGAGATCGCTTGAAATCATGGTGCAGATCAATCATCCGAGCATTCATATCGGGGTCTGGCAGTGTCAGTTTCTCGGACAATATGAGTAGNCCGCCGGGAATCAGTGCCTGTCTTATCTTCGTCAATAAGGGTAAGCGCTGCTCGATAGGGATGAACTGGAGCGTGAAATTCATGATCACTACGCTGCTGGGCTCTAGTGGCATGGTCGTTATATCGGCGAGATGCCAGGTAATGCCAGACTCCAGGGTTTGAACTTTGTCGATCATCGCCGGTGAGTTATCGACGCCCACGAGGTGACAATCTCGACCATCAAGCGCCGCTTCCACAGACCGTATGGACTCGCCCAGCGAACACCCCAAATCATAGACGTGGGTCCCTTCCTTCGCGTATTGCTCACTCAAGATGCCACTCATCCGCACTACCGTTCCATAGCCGGGCACCGAGCGCTGAATCATGTCGGGAAAAACATCGACGACAGCGTCGTTGAAGCTGAATGTTGAGGGTTCAGCCACGAGTTCAGCGAACAGCGTGTCTCGGTGTGTGTTGATTACTTTGTCTGTCATAAGTGATCGGTCATTCAGTCCGATACGAATATTATCAGGCATTTATGCAGGTGAGTCCTTGCCGTATAATCTTGCCTCCTTTTTTTCACTGAAAGAGTCCCTGATGTTAGAGCAACTGTCTGTACTATCACCCGATCCTATTCTTGGACTTGCCGCCGCCTGTCGTGCCGATCCAAATCCGAACAAGATCGATCTCACAGTCGGTGTGTACATGGACGAAGACGGCATTTGTCCCGTATTTGAGGCAGTGAAGAAAGCGCAAGCAGAGCTGGTGGCTGAAGAGGTCACCAAGGCCTATTTGCCTGCGGCAGGCGATGTGGCCTATCTGACGGGTATGAAGACGCTGGTCTTCGGTGATGAACTCGTAGGTGACGGGACCCACATCACCGCTGTCCAGACACCTGGCGGCTGCGGTGCTCTGAGAATTGCATCAGAGGTATTGGCTGCGGCATCACCGGATGCAACGGTTTGGATCAGCAATCCCACATGGCCTGTACACATTCCACTCATGGGATCGGTGGGCTTGAAGTTTGCCACCTACAGTTACTATGACCCGGTGTCACATGGCGTCGATTTTTCAAACATGGTTGATGACCTGAAGGACGCCAAGTCGGGCGACGTGGTTCTCTTACACGGTTGCTGTCACAACCCCTCAGGCGCTGATCTTACGCTCGAGCAGTGGTCTGTGGTCGCGGACATGGCCATTGAGCAAGGGTTTACGGTGCTGGTGGATCTGGCTTACCAGGGTATGGGTCACGGGCTCACTGAGGATGTTGCCGGTTTGCGATTACTAGCGAGTCGATTGGGCGAGTTGATTGTTGCCGCCTCATGCTCAAAGAACCTTGGCCTTTATCGCGAGCGAACGGGGGTTGCACTGTTCTTTGGCAAAGACACACAAATAGCGGCTGCTACCCAAAGCCATGGTCTGGGTGCGGCTCGTCGTGTCTATTCGATGCCACCTGCTCATGGCGCCTTGCTTGCCGGTCGCGTTTTGAGCACGCCAGAGCTTCGTTCGTCGTGGGAAGNGGAGCTCAGNCAGATTTGTCGACGTATGATTTCTCTAAGAACAGAGCTGTCCAACAGGCTATCGGCGAAGACTGGGCAGGACTTCTCATTTATTGCCAGAGAAAACGGCATGTTCTCCTTCCTGGGCTTGTCCACAGAGCAAGCGCAGAGTCTGCGCAAAGAGCGTGGACTGTATATGCTTGATTCGTCNCGTATTAANGTGGCGGCACTGAATGATCACAATATGGANATCGTCGTNGACGCAGTAGCGTCCGTTTTGTAAGGTCAGCCCTCGAGCTCGATTAATCGCTCCAGCGCCGTATCAAGAGACTCACCAACTTGCGNGAGTTGCTCGAGTGCTTTCGCAACGTCGGCAGGGTCACCGTTGAAGAAAGTGGCACTNCTTGTGGTGGTTTCTAATCGGGCTTGTTGTTCCTCCAATGAAGCAATCAGGCCCGGTAGTTCATCGAGTTCCCGTTGTTCCTTGTAACTGAGCTTCGGTTTGAGTGCCGCGGGCCGCGAGGGCTTTTTGTCCTTTGGCTGATCGCTGTTCTTCGACGCCTTCGTCGTATTTCGTGCTTCGTCGACTGTGCTGAGCAGGGTCCCACCTCTGTGTTCCCAGTCTGAAAAACTGCCGGCCTGCTCTTCGACATTTCCCTGCTCGTCAATGACCAAAAGACTGGTTACGACCCGATCCATGAAATCCCGGTCATGGCTGACGAGCACCACGGTTCCGGAGAACTCAAAAAGTACTTCTTCGAGTAGTTCAAGGGTCTCAATATCGAGGTCATTTGTGGGTTCATCGAGCACCAGTAAATTCGCAGGCTGTGTGAATAGCTTCGCTAAGATCGCTCTGTTTCGCTCCCCTCCAGAAAGTACCTTTGTGGGCGCTCTCACCCGATCTGGTGAAAACAGGAAGTCTCCGAGGTAGCCAATCGCATGACGCTTCTTGCCGTCAATTTCGATGAACTCTTGTCCTCCACAGATGTTATCGATCAGCGTCCCGTCGGGGTCGAGATGTCCCCTTAACTGGTCCGAGTAGGCGACCTGTAGCTTTGTGCCCGTTTTAACCTGTCCTGTGGAAGGCTCAATGTCGCCCAGCAGCATTTTGATGAGCGTTGTTTTTCCCGCCCCATTCCGACCGACAATACCAATACGATCGCCTCGCTGGATGATGGTGTTTACCCCTGAAATGACGGGTCGCTCATCATAGGCGACAGACGCGTCTTTGACCTCGGCAACGAGCTTGCCGGAGAGGGTCGCATTTTCTAGCGAAATACTTGCTTTACCCACCTGGCTGCGCCGAACTGCCCGGTCTTCTCTCATGGCTTTCAGTCGTCGCACACGTCCCTCGTTGCGCGTTCTTCTGGCCTTTATGCCTTGACGGATCCAAGCTTCCTCTTGAGCCAATTT
>NZIH01000027.1 GCA_002691565.1 Halieaceae bacterium | reverse complement strand
CGGATACCTGTCGCCTTACTTCATCAACAATCAGGACAACATGTCGGCTGAAGTGGAAGATCCCTTCGTGCTGTTGGTTGACAAGAAGATCTCCAATATTCGTGAGTTACTTCCTGTACTTGAGCAGGTTGCAAAGGCATCTCGCCCACTCGTCATCATTGCTGAAGACGTTGAAGGCGAAGCGCTCGCGACTCTCGTTGTGAACAACATGCGCGGCATCGTTAAGGTTGCAGCATGTAAGGCACCTGGTTTTGGTGATCGTCGTAAGGCCATGCTTCAGGACATCGCGATCCTGACTGGCGGCACGGTTATTTCAGAGGAAGTGGGCCTTGATCTCGAGAGCACCAGCCTTGAGCACCTTGGTAATGCCAAGCGCATCACTATGGACAAGGACAACACCACGATCGTTGATGGTGCAGGTGATGCAGAAGCTATCCAAGGTCGCGTCAGCGAAATTCGGGTTCAGATTGAGAACACGTCTTCTGACTACGATCGCGAAAAGCTTCAAGAGCGCGTTGCGAAGCTCGCCGGTGGTGTTGCAGTTATCAAGGTAGGCGCAGCCACTGAAATCGAGATGAAAGAGAAGAAAGCACGCGTCGAAGACGCGCTGCATGCCACTCGCGCTGCGGTTGAAGAAGGCGTCGTTGCTGGTGGTGGTGTGGCTCTTGTTCGCGCTATCGCATCGGTCGAAGGTCTGACAGGTGACAACGAAGACCAAAACACAGGTATCGCAGCTGCGCTGCGTGCCATGGAAGGTCCACTGCGTCAGATCGTATCCAACGCAGGTGACGAGGCGTCTGTTGTTCTCGATAAAGTGCGTCAGGGCGAAGGCAACTTCGGTTACAACGCGGCGACTGGTGAGTACGGTGACATGATTGCCATGGGTATTCTTGANCCGGCAAAAGTAACNCGTACTGCACTNCAGGCNGCNGGTTCGGTTGCTGGTTTGATGATCACCACGGAAGTGATGATTGCTGAAGCACCGAAAGATGAAGCAGCACCTGCGATGCCTGACATGGGTGGCATGGGTGGNATGGGCGGCATGATGTAAGCAGTCCTGCTAATAAANCGAAGAACCCGGCTTTANGCCGGGTTCTTTTTTTTTGGCACAAGGATATACTTGCNGTCGGGCAGGGCGTCGACGACGCTGGTATTCATAAGGGGAAACAATAAATGGAAAACGNGATCGGTTTTATTTTTCGTTACTTTCACGTGCTAGCCGGTATTACTTGGATCGGCATGCTGTACTACTTCAATTTCGTTCAGACAGAATATTTCAAGGAAGCCGAAGCTGACGCTAAGAAAGATGCGATGGCTAAGTTGGCGCCGCGCGCGCTNTGGTGGTTCCGTTGGGGTGCTGCGCTTACGTTTGTGACTGGTTTGTATTTGTTCCACAAGCTNGGCGCCTTCACTAATTTNGACCTTGCGCCTATCTGGGTGGGTGCGCTTGCCGGAACATTCATGTTCCTCAACGTNTGGTTGATCATTTGGCCTAACCAGCAAGTCGTTTTAGGCATGAAGCCAGGCGATGGGCCNACCAGTGCTGCCAAAGCGGGCCTCGCNAGCCGNACTAATACNTTGTTCTCAGGTCCCATGNTGCTCGGTATGCTGGGTTCAAAGCATCTTGCATTGCCATTGGGTGGTGCATCGACAGGCCTTTATCTAGCNCTGGGCTTGATTGTTCTCCTCGAGATTAATGCATTGGCCGGCAAGCAGGGTCCAATGACATCGGTCAAGGGCGTCATTCACATGTCTGCACTACTCACCCTCGTTATCTGGGCGTTGCTGTACTACATGTAAGAAAAATATACTTCGAGAAAGGCGGCTCAGGCCGCCTTTTTTGTGGCTAAAACACGGCCACTCTAGGCTGCAAGGCAAGGTATACTGTGCAGGTACAGGGGGAGGAACCGTATGTCCCGGGATGACTTAACCGAGATTCCATCATTCGCCGCCCGGCGCGACGAAGCAGTCGACAGTGCGCCGCGCAACGCCATACCCAGCCGGAGTCGCGAATCCGCCGGACTGAGCGGCGCTGGTCAATTTTTTCTAGCACTGTCCTTTATTGCTGTGTGCGCCTTGTCTGCCTACGCGTGGTACAGCTATCAGCTGATCGGTCAGCTGACAGCGGATCAGTCGCGGACAGGTAAACAGGTTCAGGGGCTCGAGAATCTGTTGACCGATACCGATGAGACCGTTACCAAATCGGCGGCAGCGATGGGGGCTCAATTGAATCTGCTGGACAGTGAGGTTCGAAAGCTCTGGGACGCGCGACGAGTAGCCAACAGGAAGGTATCCGATCTCGAGAAGGCCGATAAGGCCAACGAGGCAACGCTACAAACCCTGAAAGACAACGGTTTTCGTCAAAAGAAAACACTGGATGCACTGACGGCGGACCTTAAGGCGCTGCAAACCTTGTCGGCTGACATCGAGCGCTTGGCGGGATCAGCACGACAAATTCAAAGCGATGTCGAGCGATTGGCGGACGACGTGAATCGTGCCAACTTGGAGCGGGCTTCTCTGGGCAACCGCGTCACCGCAAATGAAGAGTGGGTGGCCTCGATCAACGGTTTCCGGAAGCAGGTCAATACTAATGTGAACCAGCTACGGGCTGACATTCGTCAGTTATCAGCACAGGTTGATGCTCTTTCTGTTGAATCAGCGCCAATGCCTGCACCAGCGCCAGCACAGTAAGTGGGAAGGTAGAGAAAGCACATGACCGTAATTACAGATCGCGATGTTGTCGATAGTGTGGCAGATGCACTCCAGTTCATCTCCTATTACCACCCAACCGATTTCGTGCAGGCAGTTCATCGCGCCTACGAAATGGAGCAAAGTCAGGCGGCCAAAGATGCCCTTGCTCAGATCCTCATTAACAGCCGCATGTGCGCTATGGGCAAGCGACCCATTTGTCAGGATACCGGCATTGTCACCGTGTTCGTCGACGTTGGAATGGAGGTTCGATGGGAGACGTCGAAGCCTCTCGAAGAACTGATTAACGAGGGTGTGAGACTCGCTTACCTGCATCCAGACAACAAGTTGAGGGCCTCGATTCTCGAAGATCCGGCCGGNGCTCGTAANAATACAAAGGACAACACACCGGCGGTTATTCATACTCGCATGGTGTCGGGCAATACGGTCGATTTCCGTGTCGCGGCGAAAGGCGGGGGTTCTGAAAACAANTCAAAGCTCGCCATGCTGAATCCGTCCGACAGTATTGTTGACTGGGTTGTTAAGACCGTACCTACGATGGGTGCGGGGTGGTGTCCACCGGGCATGCTCGGGATTGGTATAGGCGGTACGGCCGAGAAAGCGATGGTGATGGCTAAAGAATCACTGATGGATCCGGTCGATATTCATGAGCTTCGCGAGCGCGGCCCATCGACTCGGGCCGAAGAGTTGCGTCTTGAGATCATGGAGGCCGTCAACAAACTGGGTATCGGTGCTCAAGGTTTGGGCGGGCTCACGACCGTACTCGACGTGAAGATTATGGATTACCCAACGCACGCCGCATCGCTGCCCGTTGCGATGATTCCAAACTGCGCAGCCACGCGGCACGCGCACTTCGAATTGACCGGCAATGGTCCTGTATTCCAAGAGGCACCCAGCCTCGATGCGTGGCCNGAGGTCACCTGGGAGCCAGGAGATTCAGTGCGCCGTATCAATCTTGATACTGTGACTCAGGAAGAGACACTCTCCTGGCAGCCGGGAGATACGCTGCTGTTGTCTGGAACGATGTATACGGGCCGAGACGCGGCGCACAAGCGCATGACGCAAATGATCGCGGATGGTGAAGAGCTACCCGTCGATTTGCGGGGAAAATTCATCTACTACGTGGGTCCGGTTGATCCTGTCAGAGATGAAGTTGTCGGTCCCGCCGGTCCCACGACGTCCACACGCATGGATAAATTTACCGACAACATTCTTGAGCATACCGGCCTTTTGGGGATGATCGGCAAAGCCGAGCGAGGCCCCGTGGCGATTGATGCCATACGTAAGCATAAGGCGGTTTACCTCATGGCAGTTGGGGGCGCGGCTTACCTCGTTTCCAAGGCAATCACGGACGCGAAAGTGGTTGCATTCGATGACCTGGGGATGGAGGCCATATACGCATTTACGGTTAANGACATGCCCGTGAGCGTCGCCGTCGACGCGCAAGGTACGTCGGTGCACATTACCGGACCCAAACTGTGGCAGGCCAACATTGAAGAGCAAGCCATTGAGTTGTTTTAAACGCTAATGTTGAGCCATTGGGTGAAGGAGGGCGTGTGTCGGTAGAAACGCTTTACTGGCATGACTACGAGACCTCAGGCGCTTCACCTGCGATCGATCGGCCCTGGCAATTTGCCGGCCTTCGAACCACAACCGACCTTGAAATCATTGGCGATCCGCTGACGGTCTATGCAAAGCCCGCACTGGATGTATTGCCGCATCCAGCTGCGGTCAGGATAACGGGTATTTCCCCATTTGAAGCTGAAGAAAAGGGACTNTCTGAGCAGGGGTTCATCGCGCGTATTCATGATGAACTTGCGCAACCAGGCACGTGTGGCGTGGGCTACAACTCGCTTCGATTTGATGATGAAGTCACCCGCTTCACATTGTGGCGCAATTTTTACGATCCCTACGCCCGCGAGTACAGCCGCGGTAACAGTCGCTGGGATTTGATTGATGTCGTGCGCTGCTTTTATGCCCTGCGCCCCGACAGTCTGAATTGGCCCAAGCGCACCGATGGCGCCCCGAGTTTCAAGCTCGAAGATTTGACGGCGGCGAATGGACTGGAGCATGGCGCGGCCCATGACGCTATGTCCGATGTCACGGCAACTCTGGCACTAGCGAGGGCACTGCGCTCTGCTGACGCGGCGCTCTTCGATGAGCTGTTATCAATGCGATTCAAGGCACGCGTCGAGGCGTTGATTGACACCAACGCCGTGACGCCACTTGCTTATGTGTCGGGACTNATGGGGACAGAGCGGGCGTGTCTCGGTGTCATCGCACCCCTAGCGGTCCATCCTGAGTATAAGTCGGACATTATTTGCGCCGACTTGTCTCGCGACCCCGAGTTTCTGTCGCTGACACCAGTCGAAATTCAAGCGCGGTTATTTGCCAAGGGTGACGAACTCGCTTCACCGAGCGATCGGCCGGGGCTCATGACCATTAAGGTCAATAAAGCGCCGGTTTTGCTTCCGATGCAGCAGATTACCGCTGATATCGCCGCGCGTCTGGGTCTTGATGGCGATACTTTGCGCAGGAATCTGGCAACGCTGAGGAAGGCGCGAGAGGATCGCGGATCCGAATTCACCCAGCATCTGCAGTCTGTCTACCGCGGTGGACCAAAAACCACGGACCTGAATCCCGACACGGCGCTGTACGGTGCCTTTNTACCGAACTCGGATAGAAGACTGATTCAAGAGGTTCAGGAGAGCTCACCGGCCGAACTGCGCGATCGACGATTTGCTTTCACCGATCGGCGTTTACCCGAGCTCCTATTTCGTTACCGTGCACGAAATTGGCCCGAGATTCTGACCGATAGGGAGCAGGCGACATGGCAAGAGCACTGCCGCGAACAGTGGCTGAGCAGTGANCATATGAATCTTGAGGGTTTTCGTCTGGCCCTNGCGGAGGAGCAGAGTCATCCCAACTTAGGCGATAAACCACGTGCGGCACTCGCTGATCTTGAGCGTTGGGTATCAGAAAATGCCAAAGTTTTAGGTGTCAGCGGTGCTTAGGTTTAGAATAAGGTCCCAAGCGCGCAGCTCAATGCGCGAGGAGAAAAGAGCCCTGTGAAATTTGCCGGCCACCACATCTTGGGAATCAGCCAATTCGATCGTGGCGATGTCGACCGTATTTTTGATATTGCTGACCGTATGCGTCCCTACGCACAGCGAGAGCGAAAGACGACTGTGCTCGAGGGCGCCATCTTAGGATCCATGTTCTTCGAGCCTTCGACCCGAACGCGTATCAGCTTTGGCAGTGCCTTCAATCTGCTCGGTGGTCATGTCAGAGAGACTACCGGTTTTGAGAGTACGGCCATCGCAAAGGGTGAGTCGCTCTACGACACAGCACGCGTACTAAGCGGTTATTCAGACGCCATCGTCATGCGGCATCCAACGGCCGGATCCGTGAGCGAATTTGCGTCTGCTAGTCGCGTGCCGGTCATCAACGGCGGTGACGGGGCTAATGAGCACCCCAGTCAGGCACTGCTGGATCTCTATACCATTCGAAGCGAACTTGCCGGCAGACAGCGGGGAATAGACGGATTGCGAATCGCCATGGTTGGGGACCTTCGCTTTGGTCGAACCGTGCACTCGCTGTCTCGTCTGTTGACCCGCTTTACCAACGTGAGTGTGAGTCTGGTCTCACCTGCGGAGCTCAAAATGCCCGGGGAATTGGTTGAAGAGATGCGCCAGAGCGGCATCGATGTGGTTGAAACCGATCAGTTAGAGCTCGGCATTGCCAATGTGGACATTGTGTACTCGACACGCATTCAGGAAGAGCGATTCGAGTCTCAGGCGGATGCCGATCTCTATCGAGGCCGATTTAGGCTCAATCAAAGCATTTACACGGCGCTCTGTGAGCCCAATACCGTCATCATGCACCCATTGCCCCGTGACTCGCGGGAGGGGGCACAGGAGCTTGACGACGACTTAAACAACGATCCGAACCTCGCGATTTTCCGGCAGTCTGACAACGGCGTTTTGGTGCGAATGGCCCTGTTTGCACTGATTCTTGATGTCGCGGATCAGGTCGATGACTACTCGAAGCCGGTCAACTGGAGCACGGAGCGTCGATTTTGAGTGAACTTTCACTCAGCTACGGCTCAGGTGATGTAGAGGTCGAGACACGAGAGACCGTATTCAAAGGCTACTTCCGGATGGATGCGCTCACGCTGCGCCACCGACGCTTTGATGGCAGTTGGACCGATGGTATTCGCAGAGAGATGTTCGAGCGTGGTGATGCCGTCGCCGTTCTGCCTTGGCATGTTGAATCCGATAAGGTCATTTTGATTGAGCAATTCAGGCCAGGTGCCATTCGAGGTGATGATTCTCCGTGGATGCTCGAGGCCGTTGCTGGCGTGGTGGAGGCTGGCGAGACCGATATCGATGTCGCACATCGGGAGGCCTTAGAGGAAGCCGGGTGTACCATGGATGCTCTGACCCCCATTGTCTCGTACTACCCCAGTCCCGGGGCGTGCTCAGAGCAAATTCGCCTTTTCGTGGGGCGTGTGGTCTCGGCGGCCGTGGGCGAGGTCAAAGGTGTAGACACGGAGCACGAGGATATTTTGGTGCACTCTGTAGCTCGCGCCGATGCGATTGCGTTACTCGATGCGGGAAAAATCAACAATGGCTTAACCATCATTGCACTTCACTGGCTGGCCCGACACGGCGATCGGCTGAGAGCAGAGTGGCTAGACGCATGACGGACACCAATGATCCATCAGAGCGCGCTTCTAGCGATGCCGTTGAGAGGGAAGCACCCTCAAACAGCGGACTTCTAGGCTCGAGCTTTGTCGTTAGCATCGGCACGATGCTGTCCCGAGTGCTTGGCCTGGTGCGTGACGTGGTGTTGGCTAACCTGCTGGGTGCAGCACCCAACGCCGATGCGTTTTTTGTTGCGTTTAAGATTCCAAACTTTTTGCGTCGACTTTTTGCCGAGGGCGCTTTTTCACAGGCGTTTGTGCCAGTGCTCACCGAGACCCGTGAGCAAGGTTCGCATGAGGCAGTGCGTCACCTCGTAGATCGTGTCGCTGGTGTCTTGGGCGGCTCATTGTTCGTTTTGACAGCATTGGCCATGGTGATGGCACCGTGGGTGGCACTGATATTTGCCCCGGGGTTTAGTCGCGACGTGGCAAAACTCGCGCTGACCGCTGACCTTATCGTCTGGACGTTTCCTTACTTACTCCTGATTAGCCTTACCGGGTTTTGTGGTGCGATTCTGAACACCTACGGGCGTTTTGCAGTACCCGCGTACACACCGGTACTACTGAATCTTTCGCTGATTACGGCAGCGGTNGTGTGGGCNCCAACGATGCCCGAACCCGCACTGGGGTTGGCCATGGGCGTTACATTGGCGGGTGTCGTACAACTGCTTTTCCAGTTACCGTCGCTGCGCGCCTTGAAGCTCACACCACGGCCGGTTTGGGATACCAAAGATGAAGGCGTCAGGAAGATACTGATGCTCATGGTGCCCGCATTGTTTGGGGTCTCGGTGAGTCAGATCAATCTCTTGTTCGATACGGTGCTGGCGAGCTTATTGCCCGATGGAAGCGTGGCCTGGCTTTACTATTCGGATCGATTGACCGAGCTCCCGCTCGGCGTATTTGCCATCGCGATTGCCACCGTNATTTTGCCTACATTGTCAGCGCTCAATACACGTGCAGAGCCTGAAGAGTTCTCTCAAACACTCGCCTGGGCCATGCGGAATGTGCTGTTAATTGCCGTACCCGCAACGGTAGCCCTGTGGCTGCTTGCGGAGCCTATTTTGGCTACCTTGTTCCAGTACGGTGCGTTTACCGATCGTGATGTCGAAATGGCAGCCGCAAGCCTTCGTGCATACACGGTAGGGCTCGGCGGATTTATGCTCATCAAAGTACTGGCACCCGGTTACTACGCTCGCCAAGACATGAAGACGCCTGTGAAAATTGGCATCATCGCCATGGTCAGCAACATGGTATTAAACGTCCTCTTTGTCTTCCCTCTGATGTGGTACTTCGAGATGGGGCATGTGGGACTCGCACTCGCGACCAGTGTGTCTGCCTGGATTAATGCGGGTCTGCTGTATCTGGGTTTGCGACGTGGTGGTATCTCTTTAACTGGGGTATTTGAAGCCAAATTTGTTGCAAGGCTTGTCGTAGCGGTGTCTATGATGGGGATTGCAGTATCGATGATGTCACCCGCTGTATCCCTGTGGTTAACCGCCGACCTCAGTTGGCGCGTGGGTCAAATGACGCTTTTGGTGTTCGTGGGGATGGCGAGTTTTGCGATGGTTCTGGCAGTGCTGGGTTTCAAGCTCAATGAAGTCAGGGGGCCGCGCGCTGCCCCATGACGCCCCTTGTTAACATATCCCCATTGTTTTTGATCGTAGCCTTCAGCCGGTAAACAGGCGATTGTCGCCCACAGCTCCTGTATACTTTGTGGCGTTATGAAAGCGTGCAAGGCACCATGAAACTTATCCGCGGACAGCACAATTTACCGAGCTTTTCTCAGGGCTTCGATTCGGGCGGAAGTGCCGTGACGATTGGTGCTTTCGACGGAGTGCATTGTGGACATCGAGAAGTACTCGAGCATCTGAAAAGAGAAGCCGTAAAGCGAGGGCTCTCTACAACAGTCATTACCTTTGAGCCTCTACCCGGTGAGTTTCTTTTTCCCGAAAAAGCGCCACCGCGGCTCATGACATTTCGAGAGAAATTCCGCGCATTGGACGCGCTCGGGATCGATCACTTGTTGTGCCTTCGCTTTAACGATGAGCTGAGAACCATGTCACCGAGGGATTTTGTTGAGCGTATTTTCGTCAACGGATTGTGTGCTCGATACATTGCGTTTGGTGACGATTTCCGGTTTGGGAAAGAGCGCGCAGGCGATCTTACGTTTACCGAATCATTGGCTGATGAGTTCGGCTACGAGGTAGTGCCAACATCGACCTATGATGTTGCGGGTGAGCGGGTCAGTAGCACGCGTATTCGCTCAGTTTTACTAGAAGCTGACTTTGGTGAGGCTGCCAATCTTCTTGGAAGACGCTTCACACTTTCGGGAAAAGTCCTCAAAGGTAAGCAATTGGGACGTCAAATTGGGTCCCCAACCGCCAATATTGCGCTGAAGCGTGTAAAGTCGCCTCTTCATGGCGTATACGCAGTGCGAGTGAGTGGCGCAGGATTGGTGGATGCACCAGCCGTTGCCAATGTTGGGGTGAGACCCACAGTGAACGATGGATCACTCGCTAATCTCGAGGTGCATCTGTTCGACTTCGCTCGAGATATTTATGGTGAGCGCCTGAAAGTGGAGTTCATGACCAAGCTCCGTGATGAAAAGAAATTCGATTCGTTGGATGCGCTAAAGGCCGCAATCGCGCGAGATCAACAGTCAGCGCGTGACTGGCATGCAGCAAATCCAGCTTAGTAGTGTGAGAACTCAGACGTACCATGAGCGATTATAAGAACACCTTAAACCTGCCCGAGACGGGTTTTCCCATGAAAGCCAACCTCACCCAGCGCGAGCCGCAGCGGCTTAAGCAATGGGAGGAAATGGGGTTGTATGAAAAAATGCGCGAGGCGGGAGCAGGTAAGCCTACATTCATCCTGCACGATGGACCTCCTTACGCGAATGGCGAGCTCCATGTTGGGCACGCGGTCAATAAAATACTGAAAGACATCATCATAAAGTCAAAGACACTCTCTGGATTCGATTCGCCCTATGTTCCCGGTTGGGATTGCCACGGGCTGCCGATTGAGCTCAATGTCGAGAAGAAAGTCGGAAAGCCCGGTCATAAGGTGAGCGCGAGCGAGTTTCGGCAAAAATGTCGGGAATATGCGACAAAACAAGTCGCCAACCAGAGCGACGATTTCAGACGGATGGGGGTTGTTGGTGATTGGGGNGATCCNTACCTCACCATGAACTTTTCTTTCGAAGCGAACATTGTTCGAACGCTTNGAAAGATTATCGACAACGGTCACCTTCAGCAGGGATTCAAGCCCGTGCACTGGTGCCTCGATTGCGGTTCGGCATTGGCTGAGGCCGAGGTCGAGTATCAGGACAAAGTCTCGTCAGCTATTGATGTGGCGTTTCCCTTTGCGGACCAGCAAGAAGCCGAGGCGCTCCTGGGTGTTAGCGGCGTGGGCGAGTTGTCGGTCGCGATTTGGACGACGACACCATGGACGTTGGCGGCCAACCGCGGGGTCAGTGTTGCCGCAGANTTGGATTATGTGCTGATCCGGGTTGGCGCACGCGCTGTTCTCGTGGCCGAGGCGTTGTCTGACGACTGTGCGAGCCGGTTCGGCGTCGATTCGCCGGAGGTTCTGGGGCGTGTCACAGGTTCGCAGCTTGACCGAGTAAGGGTATTACCACCGTTCTCTGACGAATCGGTACCACTGATGCTGGGCGATCACGTGACGACTGACGCGGGAACGGGTTGCGTTCACACGGCACCCGCTCACGGTCTTGAAGATTTCCAGATTGGCAAGGCATACGACCTTGAGGTCTATAACCCTGTTGGTGGCAACGGAGTCTACCTCGAGGGCACACCGGTCTTNGCAGGGAAACACATTTTTAAAGCTAACGACGAGATCATTGAAGAACTGGGCGCGCGTCAGCGATTGCTATGTCACCGGCCGTTCACGCACTCTTACCCGCACTGCTGGCGACACAAGACCCCCATTATTTACCGAGCCACACCTCAGTGGTTTGTATCGATGGAAAAACAGGGTTTGTTAGCTCAGGCGAAAGCGGCGGTNGATTCGGTCTCTTGGGTTCCCGACTGGGGTCGTGCCCGCATTGATGCCATGTTAGAGAGTCGCCCGGACTGGTGTATCTCTCGTCAGCGAACCTGGGGTGCTCCCATCACGCTATTCGTCAATAAGATCGATGGATCACTACATCCCAATACAGTGGAGCTCATCGAGCAGGTGGCACTGCGCATTGAGGAGAAGGGCATTGATGCATGGTTCGATCTCGAGGTTGCCGATATTCTGGGCGATGAGGCCGATGCCTATGAAAAAGTGACCGACACACTCGATGTCTGGTTCGACTCCGGNGTTACCCATGCCTGCGTATTACGCGAGCGACACGGTCTTTCGGCGCCCGCTGANCTTTATCTGGAAGGCTCCGATCAGCATCGCGGGTGGTTCCAGTCGTCCTTGTTGACGGGTATCGGTGCTTACGATGAGTCGCCTTATCGGCAGGTGTTGACTCATGGTTTTACGGTCGACGGCGAGGGCCGAAAGATGTCCAAGTCGATCGGCAATATCATCCCGGCAAAGAAGGCGATGAACGATATGGGCGCAGATATCCTGCGCCTTTGGGTGGCGTCTGCGGACTACCGCAATGAAATCGCAGCCAGTGATGAAATTTTTAAGCGAACATCCGATACCTACCGACGTATCAGAAATACTGCGAGATTCTTGTTGGCTAATCTCGCGGGATTCGAACCAACGCGCGATGCCGTGTCCAGTGATGAACTGCTGCCTTTGGATCGTTGGATTGTTTCCAAGGCTCAGGCACTACAATCTGAATTGGTAGAGGCCTATGAGACCTATCAGTTCCACCATGTTTATCACAAGGTTCACAACTTCTGCAGCGGCGAGCTGGGCGGTTTCTACCTCGATGTCATTAAAGACCGGCAGTACACCACACAGACGAATTCAGTCGCGCGGCGCTCCTGCCAAACAGCGCTCTATCACATGGCGGAAGCTCTGAGCCGATGGGTTGCTCCGATCTTGAGTTTCACCGCGGAAGAAATTTGGGAGAATCTCCCAGGTGATCGTGAGGCGTCTGTCTTCCTTACAGAGTGGTATGAGCTGCCTGCTCCCAATGGAACTGATGCCATGGGTGACGCGTTTTGGTCAGCTTGTCTCGCGGTACGGCAAGACGTGAACAAGGCCATGGAAGCAGAGCGCGCTCAGGGAAATATCCGTGGCTCGCTCGATGCGAATGTCATCTTGTACGCAACATCAGACCTGCGCCAAATGTTGGCGACGCTGGGTGATGAGCTGCGCTTTGTGCTCATTACGTCAGGCGCTGAGCTCGCCGATATTGATGCGGCCCCTGCTGATGCCTTAGCCGGTGAGGTTGAAGGTTTGAAAGTGTCGGTAAGCGCGAGTGATGCTGAGAAGTGTGAGCGATGCTGGCATCGTCGCGATGATATTGGCTCGGTGGCAGAGCATCCAACGCTTTGTGGGCGATGCGTGACGAATGTCGGGGGTGAGGGCGAGGTCAGGCACTATGCCTGAGGCCAAATCGGGGCTTGAAAAGTCGCTGGCTTCGAGAGCGCTGGGTAACCCCTGGGCGGGTTTTATCTTGGCGCTGTTGGTGATCGCCCTAGATCAGTGCACGAAAATGTGGGCCAGCAATGAGCTGGTGTACCGCGTACCAGTAGAAATTACGGCCTGGTTTGATTTGATGCTCGCTCACAACACAGGAGCGGCGTTTAGTTTTCTGGCAAGTGCCGGCGGCTGGCAGCGCTGGTTCCTCGCGGCTGTGGCCCTGTTGGTCAGTGTGTTTGTGGCGGTATGGCTGACGCGTCTCGAGCCTCAACAGCGGTTGTTGGGCGTGTCACTCGGACTCATCCTCGGCGGTGGCCTTGGCAATCTCGTCGATCGAGTCACTTTGGGTTATGTGGTTGATTTCATCTCCTGGCACTACCAAAGTTGGTATTGGCCAGCCTTTAATATTGCTGATTCAGCTATTTTTTGCGGAGCAATTTTGCTGCTTTGGGATAGTTTTACCAGCGAGTCAGGAAAGTCTGAATGAGTAACGAACTCAATATATCGTCCAACACAAAGGTAAGCCTTAACTTTTCAATTACCCTCGAAACGGGAGACGTGGTTGATAGCAATTTCGATCGTGCTCCTGTCAGTTTTGTTATGGGCGATGGTTCTCTCCTTCCTGGCTTTGAAGCCTGCCTGCTAGGCCTTAAGCAGGGCGATGAGGCCGCTTTCACAATTTCCCCTGAAGATGGTTTCGGTGAGCCGCAAGAGGCTAACTATCAGGATATTCCGCGCCATACCTTCAGCAACGACGCCGATCTAGAGATTGGTATGGTGTTTTCGTTCGCGGATGCGGCCGGGGGAGAGCTCCCCGGTGTCGTTGATTCTTTTGACGAGAACACGGTCCGTGTTAACTTCAATCACCCACTCGCGGGACGCACCCTCAGGTTTGAGGTGAAAATCGACCGCGTGGAACCAGCGGAGTTGCACTGATGACAGTGATGCTTGCCAACCCTCGCGGTTTTTGTGCCGGTGTCGATCGAGCGATCGATATCGTCAACCGCGCTCTCGAAGTTTTCGGACGTCCAATCTACGTTCGCCACGAGGTCGTCCATAACAAAACGGTAGTAGATGACCTCAGGAACCGCGGTGCCGTGTTTGTCGAGGAGCTTCATGAAGTTCCCGATGATGCGATTGTTATTTTCAGTGCCCATGGTGTCTCAAAGGCGGTACAGGACGAAGCGGCCAATCGAGGGCTTCAGGTCTTTGATGCCACCTGTCCTCTCGTCACCAAGGTGCATGTTGAAGTTACGGCGTTCAGTCGATCAGGACGGGAATGTGTTCTCATTGGTCACGAGGGACACCCGGAGGTTGAGGGCACGATGGGCCAGTACGACAGGTCAAATGGCGGGGTGATGTATCTGGTGGAGGACGAGGCGCAGGCTGCGAGTTTAGAAGTTCGCGATCCTGATAATCTGGCCTTCGTTACTCAGACAACCTTGTCTGTAGATGACACGGCCAAGGTCATTGAAGCATTACGCGAGCGATTCCCTAAAATTCAAGGTCCGCGAAAAGATGATATCTGTTACGCGACTCAAAACCGTCAGGATGCGGTCAGGGCGTTAGCTGAAAAAGCCAACGTCGTACTTGTTGTAGGCTCTCCCAACAGCTCGAATTCGAACCGATTAAAAGAATTAGCCGAGCGTTGCGGCTCTAGTGCTTATCTGATTGACTCAGCAGAAATGATCGATCCGAGCTGGGTTGGAGAGGGCGACACGGTGGGCGTTACCGCGGGCGCGTCGGCTCCGGAGCATTTGGTGGAGGGCGTCCTTCAGTGGCTGCAAAGTCAGGGGCATGCCAATGTTGAATCGCTGGATGGCCAACCTGAGAACATCACGTTCTCTCTGCCAAAAGAGCTTCGTATCCCAACGGTAGAAGTCAACTGACTAGCCGTCGTTGGAAGGGGTCAACTAGCGTTAGAAGTCGAGAAAGAGAGTGTCCCTCGGGCAGTTATCCCGCTCAAATTGTTCAAAATAAATCTCTTGTTGCCGTCGACTTCGGCAACAAGTGCAGATCCTGTCTAGGAAAGCGTCAAAGCAAAGAGAACCGAGCCAATAACTAGCCGGTAAACGTTGTAAACAGCAAAGACCTGTGAGCGGTCAATGTTATCCTTAGGGCTCACGGGCGTGTCTTCAGACATCGTTTGTACACAGATTTGCGACTGATTTATGCACTATATCAGCCACTAATCTTCGAGCAAGAGACTCTTATTTGGGAGAGCAGGTGCATGAAAGTTGTCATGGGACAGCTCAATACCTTTGTTGGAGACATCAAGGGTAATACTGAGAAAGCCATTCAGGTATCGCGTGGCGCTTATACCGAGGGTCAGGACACGCTGGTTGTTTTTCCTGAGCTGACACTGACGGGTTATCCGCCGGAAGACCTACTCATGCGCGACAGCTTGCAAGCGCAGATTGAGAACGCGCTGATAGTGCTTGCTAGCGAGCTTCCTTCCGACCTCTACGTTATTGTCGGATACCCCCGGCGGTGCGACGGGGCTCTCTACAATGCCGCAGGCGTACTGCATGGCGGCCAGATGGTGGGCGAATACTTCAAGCAGCGCCTGCCAAACTATCAAGTTTTCGACGAAAAGCGGTATTTCAGCGAAGGCGATACCCCCTGCGTTGTTGATATGGCCGGTATCAAAGTAGGTATCACGATTTGTGAGGATATCTGGCACCGAGAGCCGGCGGATGCGGCGAGACGCATGGGTGCTGAGTTGTTGATCAACCTCAACGCGAGCCCTTTCCATCGCGGTAAACACAAAGAGCGTTGGGAAGTACTGTCAAATAGAGCGACTGAGCAGTCGATTCCCATGATTTATGTTAATCAGGTCGGCGGACAGGACGAACTCGTATTTGATGGCGGTTCGTTTGCGGTTAATGCCGATGGTGAACTGGCGGTAGTTGCGCCGGACTTCGAGGAGGGCTGTTTTGAACTCTGGGTGGAGCGAACGGTTCGCGGTGTTGCAATCGCGCAAGGAGTTGCTGCGGCGGCTCTCTCTGACGTTGCTGCGGTTTGGCAGGCCTTGGTGCTTGGCGTTCGTGACTACGTTGAAAAGAACGGTTTCCCCGGTGTTGTATTGGGCCTTTCTGGCGGCATTGACTCAGCGGTAACACTGGCAGTTGCTGTTGATGCCCTAGGGGCTGATCGCGTGCAAGCCGTGATGATGCCTTTCAAATACACGGCCGACATGAGTGTCGAGGATGCCGGAGAGCAAGCATCCGTTATGGGCGTTGAATACGATGTCATCTCGATTGAGCCTATATACGAGGCGTTCATGTCAGGCCTCACTGACCAGTTTGATGGGCTGTCGGTCGATACCACCGAAGAAAACCTGCAGGCGCGTTGCCGTGGCGTTCTGTTGATGTCCATTTCCAACAAAAAGAACCGCCTTGTATTAACGACCGGGAATAAAAGTGAGCTGGCCGTGGGTTACTCGACCCTCTACGGTGATATGGCCGGCGGTTTTGATCCGCTGAAGGATTGTCCGAAGCTCTTGGTCTATGCCTTGGCCCAGTATCGAAATACGCTGGGTTATTGCATTCCGCAGCGTGTTATTGATCGTCCACCATCCGCTGAACTAGCACCCGATCAGACCGACCAAGACAATCTACCGCCGTATGACCAGCTCGATGAGATCATCGAGCGTTACGTTGAAGAAGATCAAAGCGCAGAGCAAATCGTTGCCGAGGGGTTTGCGGAGTCGGACGTGAAGCGGGTGATTCGATTGATCGACCTAAACGAGTACAAGCGGCGCCAGGCACCGGTTGGCGTTCGAATCACTACGCGAGGTTTTGGCCGAGATAGGCGTTACCCCATCTCGTGGGCTTGGCGGAAGAGCTAGGCTCAGTCTTAAGAGTCGAAGCCGGGGCGGTAATCGAACTGCGGTGCTTCGGGCGGATCGAGCAGACCGAAAGACGCTTGGTTCAGCCAGGACCTCTCGAGACCATCGATATCAAAGCCACCATCGAAGTTGCAATCACCCATTAGGTTTGGGTGCTCTGGGTAGTTCGCGCACAGAACACGAACTGTGTCCTGAGCAAGATCATCCATTTGGAGCAAAATATAAGCCTGTGCCATCACGGCGAGACCATCCGCTACCGCGGTTGTTCCCTGCATGGTTTCCACAACATTTTGACCACGCTTCAGAGCAGCCATGTAGGCGCCTCTCTTAAAGTAGTAGTTGGCTACGTGAATTTCATGCCGAGCCAGCATGTTGCGAATGTAGACCATGCGCGCTCGAGCGTCCTGCGCATAGCGACTGTTGGGGTAGCGGTTCAGTAGGGTAGAGAACTCCCCGAACGCTTCTCGAACACCCGATACATCGCGCTTGGAGTCATCGCTTGGAATGATCGATGAGAAAAAACTCTTATTGATGTCGTAGGCTGCCACTCCCTTCATGTAAAAGGCGTAGTCGACACTGGGATGTTGTGGGTGCAGACGAATAAACCGATCCGCTGCTTCAATTGCAGCTTCATTCTGGAACGCACCGTGATGCGCAAAGATCAACTCGAGCTGCGCCTGCTCGGCGTACTTCCCAAAGGGATAGCGGCTCTCGAGTTGCTGCAGTGCCCTGATTGCGAGATCGAAGTTTGAGCTATCAATGTATCGCTGCGCTTGTCGATACATTTGCTGCTCACCGGAGTTGGCGTCAACTTGAAGCTCATCGTCATCGCCAAATAGCGAACACCCGGACAGACCGAGACTGACGATTAGGAGTAATACACTCCATTTCAATTGAAAAAATACAGGCTTTATCACTGCGGCTGCTTCCATCTGATAGCATCGTAATCCGACATTCTAACCCGCGGTTTCACTTTGATCACACCTCTCATTCAATTTGGTTTCCAGTATGACTGATGACACCCCCAAACTGGACTCTCTGGAGGCGCGCGTACCGATTCAATGCCACGGTATGCGTTTGGACCAGGTCGCCGCTGAGTTGTTCCCCGAATACTCCAGAAATCGCCTCGCGACATGGATTAAAGAAGGGCGATTAACGGTCGATGGGCGAACCGTCAAACCGCGGGATAAAGCAACCGCCAGTGCCCAGCTGACCCTACTGGTTGCAGACGAGCCTGTTATTGATTGGCAGCCTCAAAGCCTGCCGCTGAAGGTTATCTTCGAAGACGAGCACATTCTGGTGGTCAATAAGCCCGCGGGTGTCGTCGTTCATCCAGCTGCAGGTCATGCTGATGGAACCCTGGTTAACGCTTTATTGGCGCACGCGCCAGAGCTCGGTGCATTGCCAAGGGGCGGGATTGTGCATCGCTTGGATAAGGAAACCTCCGGCATTATGTTTGTGGCGCGTTCGTCACTGGCGCACAAGTCACTCGTAGCACAGTTATCGGGGCGTACCGTCTCGCGAACCTACTGCGCGGTCTGTACGGGTGCCCTGACAGGGGGCGGAAAAATCGATGCGCCAATTGACCGCCATCCGACCGCTCGAACAAAAATGGCTGTGGTTGCCGATGGTAAGCCCGCCGTGACGCACTTCCGTATTGCTCATCGTTTTAAGCACTACACGCAGTTACAGGTCAATTTAGAGACAGGGCGGACGCACCAGATCCGGGTTCATATGGCGCACCGAAAGTGGCCCTTAATTGGCGATCCTGTTTATGGCGGCCGTCAGCGCGTACCGGCGGGGGCATCAGATCTTTTGATGTCCACTCTGCGCAGTTTCCCGCGCCAGGCGCTGCACGCACAGGCACTTGAATTCGAGCATCCGGCCAGCGGTGATTGGATGGAGTTTGAGACCGAGCTTCCGGATGACCTTGTGAACCTGTTAGAGATACTCGACAGCGAGGATAGGTTTGGCAACTGATGCTTTCAACCAGTGGCTGCGACCTGAAATGGGTGCTCGTGGTGTCGAGGTTATGAGTACGACTCGCGCTGGGGGTGTCAGCACCGGGAAGTTTGCAGGTTTTAACGTGGGCGTTCACGTGGGTGACAGTGACGAGGCCGTGCAAGCGAACCGAAAAATGCTCCATCAACAAATACCATCGGTAAGCACAATTACCTGGTTGAATCAGGTTCACGGTACTCGGGTGATTCATGCACCCTCCGAGTATGAGGAAGGTGTTGAGGCGGACGCCGTCTGGAGCGATGAGCCAGGTTTTGCCTGCGCGGTCATGACGGCTGATTGCTTGCCCNTTGTGTTAGCGGACATCGAGGGTCGATGTGTTGCCGCAGTTCATGGCGGGNGGNGCGGTCTCGCNGGNGGNATTTTGAAGCGCACGGTTGAGGCTATGCCGGTCGACGCCGACCGTCTTTTTGCNTGGCTGGGACCNGCTATCGGCCCNAGTGCCTTNGAGGTCGGTGGTGATGTACTCGCCGCCTTNTACCTCGCTGANGATGATCTGGCGGTTCATCCCATACCCGAGCTCAACGATAAGTATTTTCTCGACCTCAATATTCTTGTGGGACGACAGCTCTTGGCGCTAGGGATCGACCCTGGCCATGTATCCGGGGGAGATACCTGCACTTATAGCGATCCTCAGCGCTTTTATTCGTATCGACGCGACGGCGATACTGGTCGAATGGTCACGCTAATCCTCAAGAAATAGGGTCGTTTAGTGTCTCTGTGACTTGCGCGCACCGGGGACTTGAAAAATACCCTTACAAATCCCATGTCTATCGATAACGAAAGAGTGAAAGCACCTAAGCCGGTGTTTTACAGGAGATAGATATGCGAATGGACAAACTGACCAATCCGCTGCAGCAGGCGCTGGGTGATGCGCAATCGCTCGCGGTGGGTCGAGATCATTCGATGATCGAGCCCGCTCACCTATTGAGCGCGTTCTTGAATCAGTCGGGTGGTGCGATTACCCCGCTTCTGCAAAAAGCAGGCGCGAATTTGACGACCCTGAAATCGGGCGTTGAGCATGCGCTTAGCAAGGTGCCTACCTTGGCTAATAGCACGGGCGATGTGCAGGGATCACAAACATTGGGTCGGTTGCTCAACCGGGCCGACAAACTCGCGCAAGAGCGCAAGGATGCCTATATTTCAAGCGATATTGTCTTGCTGGCCATGATGGAGAAGAGCTCGCCGCTGGCGCCTTTGATGTCTGAAGCAGGCTTAAGTGAGCCAATGCTGAAGAAGTCGATTGATGATGTTCGCGGCGGGGATGGTGTGCAGTCAGCCGATGCGGAAGAACAGCGTCAGGCCCTCGAAAAGTACACGGTCGATCTAACGGCACGAGCGGAGGCCGGTGAACTCGACCCGGTGATTGGCCGGGACGACGAAATTCGAAGGACCATCCAGGTATTGCAGCGACGAACCAAGAACAACCCAGTACTAATCGGCGAGCCCGGCGTTGGTAAAACGGCGATTATTGAAGGGCTGGCGCAACGAGTCGTGAATGGTGAAGTGCCTGAGGGACTCAAAGGGAAGCGCATATTGGCACTCGATCTGGGATCACTGCTTGCGGGCGCAAAGTTCCGAGGCGATTTTGAGGAGCGTCTGAAGGCGGTTCTCAACGAGTTGGGTAAAGAGGATGGCCGAGTCATCCTCTTCATTGATGAGCTTCACACCATGGTTGGCGCGGGCAAAGCTGAGGGCTCCATGGATGCCGGAAATATGTTGAAGCCGGCCTTGGCGCGCGGTGAATTGCACTGCGTGGGTGCCACCACGCTCAACGAGTACCGGCAATATGTGGAAAAAGATGCGGCCCTTGAGCGGCGGTTCCAACGCGTATTGGTCGACGAGCCAAATGAGGAAGATACGATTGCTATTCTTCGTGGCCTCAAAGAGCGTTACGAGGTGCACCACTCAGTTGCTATTACGGACAGCGCCATTATTGCTGCAGCACGCTTGAGTCAGCGTTACATCACTGATCGTCAGCTGCCTGATAAGGCCATTGACCTCATCGACGAAGCCGCCAGCCGTATTCGTATGGAGATCGATTCGAAACCGGAGTCAATGGATCGGCTGGAGCGCCGACTTATCCAGCTCAAAATCGAGCGCGAAGCGGTAAAGAAGGACACGACCGATGCGGCGATTAAGCAAGTGGCACTTCTGGACGAGCAAATTGATGCTGTACAAAGGGAGTTTGCTGATCTCGAAGAGGTTTGGACGGCTGAAAAGGCGGTGGTGCATGGCTCCGCTC
This sequence comes from Halieaceae bacterium, assembly GCA_002691565.1. Taxonomy (GTDB): domain Bacteria; phylum Pseudomonadota; class Gammaproteobacteria; order Pseudomonadales; family Halieaceae; genus Luminiphilus. Next base: position 6,065 of record NZIH01000027.1, on the reverse strand, counting down.
AGATCAAGAGTGAGATCGAGCAAGCCAAGCTCGACTTGGAGGCAGCGCATCGTACCGGCGATCTGGGGCGTATGTCTGAAATTCAGTATGGCGTCATTCCCGAGCTTGAGAAGCGGTTAGAGGCAGCCGAGGGAGCTGACACACCTGAGCCAACGCTCTTGCGATCCAGGGTTACCGAGGACGAGGTGGCGGAGGTTGTGTCGCGTTGGACCGGCATCCCTGTTTCCAAAATGCTTGAGGGAGATCGCAGTCGTTTGTTACGGATGGAGGCGTCGCTTAAAGAGCGTGTTGTGGGGCAAGACGAGGCGGTGACGGTCGTCTCCAACGCAGTACGCCGGTCGCGCGCGGGTTTATCAGATCCAAAGCGACCCAACGGATCGTTTTTGTTCCTGGGTCCAACGGGGGTGGGCAAGACAGAGCTGTGTAAGTCGCTCGCGGAGTTTTTGTTTGACTCTGAACAGTCGATGATTCGCATCGATATGTCAGAATTTATGGAAAAGCACTCGGTTGCTCGGCTAATTGGTGCGCCTCCGGGTTACGTGGGCTACGAGGAGGGTGGCTATCTCACTGAGGCGGTTCGGCGTCGGCCCTATTCGCTCTTGCTTCTAGACGAAATTGAAAAGGCGCATTCGGATGTGTTCAACATCCTGTTGCAAGTATTGGATGACGGTCGATTGACCGATGGCCAGGGTCGCACGGTGGATTTCCGTAACACGGTCATTGTAATGACCTCGAACCTGGGCTCGGACATCATTCAAGACATGGCAGAGGGTGACTACGACGACATGAAGCGCGAGGTAATGGGTGCGGTCGCGGAACATTTTCGGCCCGAGTTCATCAATCGTATCGGCGAATCTGTGGTTTTCCACTCCTTGGGTGCTGAACACATTCGTTCCATTGCGGAAATTCAGTTACGAGAGCTGTCGCAACGATTAGAGGAGCGAGAGCTGAAGCTCGAGATCTCCGATGCGGTTCTCGAGCAGCTCGCGCGCATCGGCTTCGACCCGGTTTACGGTGCTAGACCACTAAAGAGGGCGATTCAACAGCTGGTAGAGAACCCTCTGGCGCACGCTATTCTTGAAGGTGAATTTAGTCCAGGTGACAAAGTCTTCGCAGCGCTGGATGGCTCATCCTTGAAGTTTGCCAGCGAGGCCATGATCGATAGGGGGCCNGAGCCACCGACGACCAAAAGTCTCCACTGAGNATTGCGATCCCTCGCTCCATAAATACAGNTATAAGACCTATTTTTGACCCGTTTTACGGTTTTTGAACGTCAATAATCACGATTTTCCATCATTTCTTGACTTCGATGGGGTCGATCAAGANACTACNNNCCGTCACGCGAACGGCAACGGTTATTGGTGAGTACCCTCATCCTCTGGCCTACCTTCATAACGGGATAGTTATTTAGGCTGTTTGCGGGTTCCGTCAGTGTCTCGCAGGGTTATGTGATACACGCTCGGGCTCGACACTGCGCTACCTCGCAGGGCGGCCGAACACGGGNTTCGTGATCGATGTTCTNGTAGGTTTCCGGATCGATCNGGCCAGTGGTTCGTGCGACAGACCTCGGTGCGCACGCTAGGAGCCNNNTNATNNTNCGTTCTCACCGTTAGGTATTAACACGGAGGGAGCGNCACAATGGAACAANTGTCAGGCGGTGACATGATCGTCCGCGCACTCGANGACGAGGGCGTTGANTACATNTTNGGNTATCCGGGTGGTGCAGCNNTGCACATCTACGATNCCATCTTTAANGCNAATTCAGTACCCCACATTTTGGTNCGCCANGAGCANGCNGCNACNCATGCGGCCGACGGCTATGCGCGNGCGACNGGNAAGCCGGGTGTGGTGTTGGTGACATCNGGTCCNGGCGCGACNAATGCNATTACAGGCATCGCGACGGCCTACATGGACTCCATTCCCATGGTGGTNATCTCNGGTCAGGTGCAGAGCCACTTNATTGGTGANGANGCGTTCCANGAAACCGANATGGTCGGTATCTCGCGGCCCATCGTTAAGCANTCCTTNATGGTGCANCGNACTGAAGATATTCCGAGCATCATCAAAAAGGCNTTTTACATNGCCACGACGGGTCGCCCCGGNCCCGTTGTTGTCGACGTNCCNAANGATNTNACTCANCCGGANCACAAGTTCGATTACGANTANCCNNAGTCNGTGTCGATGCGNTCTTANCANCCNTCNACTANAGGNCACTCNGGNCANGTNNGNAAGGCNGCGCGNNTNTTACTNAANGCNAAGCGNCCNGTNATNTANGCNGGNGGTGGTGTGATTCANGGNGAGGGCAGCNAGCTNNTGACGCAGCTGGCGNGAAAGCTNAATTANCCNGTTACCAATACGCTCATGGGTTTGGGTGCTTACCCCGCCACCGATCGGCAGTTCCTCGGCATGCTGGGCATGCATGGCTTTTATGAAGCCAATATGGCGATGCACCACAGCGACGTGATTCTTGCCGTGGGCGCGCGTTTTGATGACCGTGTGACCAACACGGTGAGTAAATTCTGTCCGGGCGCAAAAATCATTCATATTGATGTCGATCCGGCGTCGATCGCCAAGATCGTTCCGGTCGACGTACCGATTGTGGGTCCTGTAACCACGGTGCTGAAGGATCTCGACGCACAGATTGATCAGCAGCAGTCTTCCTCGGAGCGAACCATGCCCGATGTCGAGGCAATCGCCGACTGGTGGAGCCAGATAGATAACTGGCGCGCCGCGCATGGCTTGTGGCATGGTCGCCGCTACGGTGAGTCGGATTTCATCATGCCGCAAGACGCCATTACCGCCCTGTACGAGGCGACCAACGGCGAGGCGTACGTTACCTCCGACGTAGGCCAACACCAGATGTTTGCGGCTCAGTATTACAAGTTCGATTCCCCCCGCCGATGGATTAACTCCGGTGGCTTAGGAACCATGGGTTTTGGTCTACCCGCAGCCATGGGTATCAAACTGGCAATGCCTGATACTGAAGTTGCCTGCGTGACCGGTGAGGGCAGCATCCAGATGAATATTCAGGAGCTCTCCACCTGCGCGCAATACGATGTACCGGTAAAGATTGTGAACTTGCGCAACAACTATTTGGGCATGGTGAAACAGTGGCAGGACATGCAGTACGACAGCCGCTACTCAGAGAGCCATTATGCGAGTTCATTACCTGACTTTGTGAAGCTCGCTGAGGCCTACGGTCATGTCGGTATGGAAATCAAAGACAAGGCGGATCTTGAGCCGGCGATGCGTGAGGCGTTTGCCATGAAAGACAAGCTGGTGTTCCTCGATATTTTCGTTGAGCCGCACGAGCACGTTTATCCGATGCACGTAGCCCCTAATGGTGCCATGAAAGACATGTGGCTAAGCAAAACGGAGAGGACTTGATTATGAGACGCATACTTTCCGTATTGATGGAGAATGAGCCCGGAGCATTGTCTCGCGTTGTGGGTTTGTTCTCGCAACGCGGCTACAACATCGAGAGCCTGAACGTCGCACCCACGACGGACAATACACTGTCCCGCTTGACGCTGACGACAACGGGCGATGACCTCAAGATTGAGCAGATTACGAAGCATCTCAATAAAATTGTTGACGTGGTAAAGGTGGTTGACCTCACTGAGGGTGCGCACGTTGAGCGTGACATGCTGTTGGTGAAGGTGCGTGCTGAAGGCGCCCATCGTGATGAGGTTAAGCGAACCACGGACATCTTCCGCGGTCAGATTATCGATGTTGGTCCAGCGACCTATATCGTGCAGCTCACGGGCCCGATCGACAAACTCGATTCGTTCCTGTCAGCTTTGGGCGAAGCAGAAATACTCGAGGTTGTGCGGTCAGGTGTGGCCGGTATGGCTCGCGGTGAGAAGGTGCTTACAATCTAAGCGTTTAACTGCCGGAAATGGGCGCTCAAGTTCGTTATTAAAGGCCGCATTAAATACGTGCCCGTTTGACCGGTGCGCGGGACGCTCTGTCTTAAATTGTGGGAAGCTGCGTTGACTTGCGTGCGCTGCTGCGCCTTTATGCGCTCATAATTCCTCTATAAAGATTAAAGAGCGCAAGATGCCGAGACCGTTGTACCGTTTCACCTCGAGTTTGTCTTTTCCATCAGCACTGTTCTTAGCGCTGTTTGTCACTGCCTGCGGTGGCGGCGGGGGTGGTGCTGTTAGTGCTCCTCCTGTGGTCGTTGAACCACCAGCCCCACCTGCGGATACGACACCACCCACGATTACGTTGTCGGGTGACGCAGAGATGCGTGTGGAGCAGGGCACAGAGTTCACTGATCCGGGCGCTTCCGCCAATGACGACACCGATGGTGAAGTCACTGTATCGGTCTCTGGCACCGTCGATACCGCAACGGCGGGTGTCTATACGCTGACCTATACCGCCACTGACGCTGCCGGAAATGAAGCGTCTGCCGAGCGTGTGGTCACCGTTTCGGACACCACGGCGCCAACAATAACGCTTAACGGCAGTGGCTCGATTACGCTTGAGGCTGATGCTGCTTACACCGAGCAGGGTGCCACCGCTGTCGATAGTGTTGACGGTGCGCTCGACGTTGTCATTACGGGTAGTGTCGGTAGTGCCGCAGACACCTACACGCTGACTTATACCGCGACTGATGCCGCGGGTAACTCGGCGCAGGTGCAGCGGGTGGTCACCGTTCTTGAGCCCGAGCCCGAACCGGAGCCCCCACCCACGGGTGGTGGCGGTAATGAAGAGGATGATCAACTGGTCTTCAAGCAAGGCCTGGTAGACGGGGTTTGGGATCGGGGAATCAATGCGTTTGATCAAGCCATTGGCTGGGGCGATTGCAGTAATGATGGTGGTGAAGGCTGTCCATCAATAGCTTGGGAGTTTGTCTCTGATCCCGATCGCGGGGACGTGCTTCAGGTAACACATGCGAATAACCAGAATCTGGCCGGCCTTTTCTTTGCCTCATCGGCGGCGGTTGATCTTAACGGGTACGTAAACGGCCACATCGAATTCGACATCAACGTGGTCTCCGGTGATGCCGAAATCACCATGAAACTGGACTGCTTTTATCCATGCACCTCCGGCGATCAGCCGCTGGGTGAGAAAGGAGCCAACGGCTGGGAAGCCGTCAGTGTTCCCATCTCACAACTTACCGCGGGTGGTCTAGATCTGAGTGAAGTGAATACAGGTCTCGTCGTTTGGGCGAGTAATTTCCAAGACACAGTATTTCAGATCGATAACGTGCGGTTTACAGGTTTTGATGCGGATGCAGAACCTCCTGAAACGCCACCGGTTACCGTTCCCTTTACTCTTACTGAAATGGGCCTAGGCAGTTATTCAGACACCATTAATCCCGCTAGCTATCGCTGCGTGTATGACTATGGAAACTGGATCTACAACGCAGGCGTGGTAGAGCCAGGAATTCCTTTCTGCGACACCGCAACCGGAACGCCTCAGGGTGACCCGACGCCAAAGTATCCGCAGTTAGCCGGTGCAGCCGAGAACAAGCACACGATGACTCACCGATGGTGGGGGTCAGTGTCGTTTATTGGCGAAATGCGCATTGGCGACCCCAATGGCGCGGGTTATATCACGCCCGATCCCATCATGGCCCGACTCACCGAGCGCGGCGCCCGATTCATGGGTATCCCGCCAGGTATTGGTGCCAACGACGGCGGCTTTGGCTACGCCGTGCCTGATCCTTTTGCTGAAGTTTTCGATGGTGCTGCGATTGCGAATAACGCGCACAGCAATATGGACGTCAAATTATTGGATTACTCCGAGGGTGCTATTACCGCGGGGTGGTACGAGGGTGATTCGCTGATCATGGAAGCCACCTTTGTCTACGGCTCTCCATATGTTTTCTTTGAAGTTTATTCAGGAACGCCGACTCTGAAAACCTTGCGCGCCAATAGTGGCGAGCGGGGCGTATGGCATGAGGGCGGTGACAGTCTCGGTATCTGGAGTAGTGTGGCGGGTCAGCGCAATGACTTCTTGATTGTCGGTGATGCAGGTACAACGTTCAGCGGCGTCGAGACCGACACGGTCACGATTCCTGCGCCCGGCAACACCTTCACCTTGGTGTGGGCGCC
>NZIH01000026.1:10387-28835 GCA_002691565.1 Halieaceae bacterium | reverse complement strand
GACAGGCAGCGCAGCGATTGTTAAAACAGCCGGAAATAACGACTGCCACCTCATTCTGCGAGGTGGACTTAAACCAAATTATGATGCCGCGAGCGTTCGTGAGGCTGAACTGCTCCTTGAAAATGCAGGTTTGAATACGGGTCTGATGGTCGATTGTAGCCATGCCAACAGCCAGAAAGATCATGCAAAGCAGATTGGTGTCTGCCAAAGCATCGTTGATCAACGGCGTTCGGGTTCGTCGTGCATTAGGGGCGTGATGATCGAGAGCCATCTTGTAGGGGGCAGTCAGGCCATCGCGGAACCCAAAGATCTTATCTATGGCAAAAGCATCACCGACGCCTGCCTCGGCTGGGCAGATAGTGAGATGCTTTTAGAAGCCTTGGCCACGGGATAAAAACACGTTGCACCAGCGACCGCCCTGGTTCAGGCATCACCATCGAGTCAGGTAAGCTAGAAAACCCTTTCACCTAGGAGATGTTGTGTCCCCGACAGACTTTGCGGCTATCGATGACGTCCGAATCGACAGTATCGACAGCCTTATTGCGCCCAGTGACATTATGGCCCGCTACCCCGTGTCAGACTCTACATCTGCACTGATCAGATCAACACGGACAAAGGTCGCTGACATCATGCGGGGTGACGACGAGCGATTATTGGTGGTAATCGGCCCCTGCTCCATCCACGATGCTGATGCTGCTCTGGACTACGCTGGACGACTCGTGCGTCTGCGCAGACGCTATGCCGATTCACTCGAAATAGTCATGAGAACGTATTTCGAAAAGCCCAGAACCAGCTTGGGATGGAAAGGCTACATCAACGACCCCTACCTTGATGGGAGCTTTAAAATCAATGAGGGGTTGGCGCGCGCCCGCGAGCTGTTGCTGAAGATCAACGACTTGGGCTTGCCTACGGCCGGAGAACTTTTGGACGCCGTCTCACCACAGTATGTGGCGGACTTGATGTCTTGGGGAGCCATTGGTGCCCGAACGACGGAATCTCAAAATCATCGCCAGTTTGCGTCCGGGGTCTCCTGCCCCATTGGATTTAAAAACGGGACTGAAGGCAATGTTCAGATCGCCGTCGATGCCATTCGGGCCGCAGCGGCGAGCCACCACTTCTTGTCAGTGACCAAGACCGGTGCTGCGGCCATCGTAAAAACGACGGGCAATCCTGACTGCCACCTCATTTTACGTGGCGGCCTGAAACCAAACTATGACGCAGCCAGTGTGCGCGAGGCTCAACTTCTATTGGAAAATGTGGGCTTGGACACTGGGCTCATGGTGGACTGCAGTCATGCAAACAGTCAGAAAAATCATGCACAGCAAATTGGTGTCTGCCAGAGTATTATCGAGCAGCGCCGGATCGAAGGGTGTCCTATTCGAGGCGTTATGATCGAGAGTCATCTCGTGGGTGGCAACCAATCCATTGCCGCACCCGAAAAACTCGTCTATGGCAAAAGTATCACCGATGCTTGCCTGGGTTGGGCGGACAGCGAGATGCTCCTGGACGCGCTTGCTAACGGTTAAGACCCCGCTACCAAAGTGACTCGCTAGGCAAAGTCGGGAGCGGCAATGGGCCCGTCATTCTCGTCCGACTCGATAAGTTCGATGATCGGTTGATTGAAGCCCCGCTTCAGCCCTGCCAACGAACCGCGATTTTTCCCCATCATGGGGGCTGCCGTAGCCAAGCCGAGCGCTTCAAGGTCCTCTAACGTTGCGACCCCATCAATAATATCTAACTCCAGCGCCCTATCGGCCGTTACGCGTTCGCCAGTGAGCAGGCACGCTCTTATCGCTTTCGGACTCAATTTACTGCACACCAGCTCGTTCATCCGGACCGTCAGGGTCATGTTGAGATCAACCTCTGGCAAACAGAAAAACCCCCGGTCAGAGCGCATTACGCTGTAGTCAGAGGCCAGCACAATCATGGCACCCAGACCNAAGGCATGGCCCGTTACCAGAGAAACAACTGGGAAAGGTGCGTCNAGCANGCGCGCTAGCACCCGCATACACAGCTCGGTGAACTGCTTATCGCCACTGGCCATGAGGTAATCAAGATCGAGTCCTTGACTAAAATTCTTGCCTTCTCCCAAGAGCAACAAAATTTGGCAGTCATCGTCCGCAATCGCAGCGGTAATAGCATCATCAAACTGACCCAAAGTTTCTGGATTGAAGCGGCCTTCGCCCGCAAACACGTGTCGGTGGATAGTCGGCATCGTACGTCTCTTGAAATGACAATATGGTCGCAAATACTACAGGANTCAGGAGGTAATGAGATAAACTNTTGCTCGAATTANAACTAACCTCGCCTGGATCTCACATGACTAAACTTGATCAACTTGCATCAATGAGCACGGTNGTTGCTGACACTGGAGATATCGACGCCATCGCGCAACTCAAGCCCGTCGATGCNACGACGAACCCGTCGCTACTCCTCAAAGCCGCTGGCCTGGCGCGCTTTGATAATGATGTGAGTGCGTTAAAGGGATCCCAGGACGCCGCCGANGAATTCGCTGTTCGCGTCGGCTCTCAAATTGTTCAGTTGGTACCCGGTGTCATTAGCACAGAGGTGGACGCTCGATTGTCNTTCGATACTGATCGAACCATCGCCAANGCCGAAAGCCTGATCGATCGGTACGCAAAGGTCGGTGTCGACGCGAGTCGAGTGCTTATCAAGATTGCATCCACCTGGGAGGGTATTCGTGCGGCAGCAGAACTTGAGAAACGCGGTATCCACTGCAACCTCACCCTGCTCTTTGGTTTTGAGCAGGCCCGCGCTTGCGCCGATGCTGGCGTCTTCCTGATTTCCCCTTTCGTGGGACGCATTACCGATTGGTACAAAGCAAACACTGACATCAGCATCGAAAGTCCGGAGCAAGACCCGGGNGTCCAGTCTGTCCNNCGTATTTATGCNCACTACAAGACCCACGGGTACGAGACNGTTGTAATGGGCGCCAGTTTCCGCAANACGGGACAAATTGAAGCGTTNGCTGGTTGTGATCGTCTGACGATCGCACCCGACTTACTCAACGAGCTGAGTCAAAGCGACGGCGATCTGCCACGAGCTTTGGTGAGTCCTACTGATCGTGTCGAGCCCCAGGCACCCATCGGGGAATCGGACTTTCGGTTTGAACACAACGAAAGTGCCATGGCCAGCGAAAAACTNGCTGATGGNATACGCCGGTTTGTCGTGGACCAGAGAAAACTCGAAGCCGCCCTGCTCTAAANNTTTCGGACACCCAGGGGCCNCTTTAGGTCTCGGNAGCATAAAAAAAGCGCCCTCCGGCGCTTTTTTTATCTCATAACAGTCAGCTTCTATTCGAAGTTAGCAGCGCGCTTTTCAAAATAGGCAGCAACCGCTTCAAGCTGATTGGGCTTGTAGATGATGTCTGTCTGTTCGACAGATTCAGCGAGTAGGAGCTCGGCATCCGTGGCATCNCCCATGNNGTTCGAAATGCGCTTTGCTGCCCGGATTGCCTCCGGGTTTTTACCCGCAATCTCATGCGCAAGNGCCATAGCGCGACTGAGCGGATCCTCATTCACTTCGGTAGCAAAACCAAATTGCTGGGCGTCTGNGCCCGAAAANATTTCGTTGGTATACACGAGCCGGCGAAGAACATCGTCGCGTACATTNCCCCGCCACAGNGGATAGCCCGACATGTCTGGCACCAATCCCCAACGCATTTCCATGACGGCGCAACGCGTCTCGGGATGGATGATTTTGATATCCGAGCCCGCCATGAGCTGCATGCCACCACCGANACACACACCATGCACGGCTGAAATCACNGGAACCGATAGCTTCCGCCAGCCCCATCCCAGATGCTGTACCCCGTTNGCCTCGCCGTGTGTCCGAGGCACAAGATCGGTTGGCGCATTATCACTCAGCCCAAAACTGCCGAGATCCAGACCTGCGCAAAATGCCTTTCCCTCACCACTCAAGACAATGACTCGAATGCTACTGTCATCTGCGAGCTCGGCGAGCGCCGCTGTTATGCCCTCGAACATGGCTGGATCAAGTGCGTTCATCTTGTCGGGCCTATTCAAACGGGCGTGACACACACCCCCTTCGGTAGACATCAATACTCGGTCGTTCATTCTCAAGCTCTCGTTAACTGATTTGGCCAAAGCATAGCGACCTCATCTCAACGCGGCAATCTCGCAGCCTCGTTGGGGCCGGGAGAGCGGCTTAACGCTCGCGAAGTAGCACACGATAGGCCATCAAAAGTACATTGCATTGGCCTGCCCACGGCGTTACTGTTTTTGCTCAATCAAACAATAACGAGGCCATCATGAACTCGATCGCAGAAATTAATCCNTCCATCGCCGAATCCNTTGAGCAAGCCGAGGCGATTCGCACCTCGATGCAGATGAAGCTAGNTGAGATGCGACGCGCCTACCACAAGGCACCGTACCCAAGCTGTGAAGAGCGTAAGCATGACCTCAAACAGCTAAAAAGACTCATCGGNGAAAACACTGACGCAATCTCAAAGGCGATCTCATTGGATTACGGGCACCGCTCCGAACACGAAACGATGTTTGCCGAATTTATTGGCACCGGCGGGTCCATCGATGACATTGTCAAAAACCTGCGAAAGTGGATGAAAGAAGAGAAGCGTCATATCGATGCAACGATGTTCCCATTTGCAAAAAACACCGTAAAAGCACAACCGCTTGGCGTGATGGGTCTGATCGTTCCCTGGAACTTCCCGGTCTTTCTGGCTGTTTCTCAAATTGCAATCGCCTTTGCCGCGGGCAATCGCGCGATGGTCAAGATGTCGGAAAACAGTCGTCACCTGACCCGATTACTCAAGGAGCTGTCACCCAATTACCTGCCCGAAGACAAGCTGTTCTTCATTGAGGAGACCGGTGGCGTTGGCATCGAGTTTTCAAAACTCGCCTTTGATCTCATTATTTTCACTGGCTCTGGCGCAACCGGTAAAAAGGTGATGGCGTCCGCGGCAGAAAACTTGACCCCAGTTATCCTAGAGCTGGGCGGCAAATCCCCTGCCATCATTGATCCCGACTACGATCTAGCCAAAGCGGTCGAGCGCATCATGTTTGCGAAGCAGTTCAATGCTGGGCAAATCTGCGTGAATGTTGACTACGTGATGGTGCACAAATCACAGCTAGACGAATTCATTGAGTTGTGTGGCTACTGGCTGAAAGCCAATGTGCCAACGATCGACAGTGATGACTACACATCCATGATCGATCAGCGCGCCTACGATCGAATGATGGCGACGCTTGAGGACGCAAAGAGTTACGGTGCAAAGATCATCAATCCGACCGGTGAAGAACCCAATCCACACACACGCAAGGTTCCGGTGCAGTTGGTGGTCGATACGTCTCCCGAGATGATCATCCGAAACCGTGAAACCTTTGGCCCCCTGTTGATGATTATTACGTACGAGACGCCGGAGGATGTGATTGAACACGTAAACTCTGGCGACAGGCCGCTGGCAATGTACCCCTTTACCCGTAATAAGAAGTTGTCGGAGCTTTACATCAACCACATCATGTCAGGCGGTGTGTCGATCAACGATGCGCTGTTGCACGTGTCACAGCATGACCTGCCCTTCGGCGGCGTCGGTGGCAGTGGGATGGGGCACTACCATGGTAAAGAGGGCTTCAACTCGTGCTCGAAAATGCGCCCGGTATTCCACCAGGCCAACTTCACAATGAACAAGTATCTGGCCCCACCTTACACAGGCTGGAAAGATAAAGTGTATCGTGCGCTGACGAAAAAGAGTTTGAAGTAAGTTACGCGCGAGAGATAAAGCGAGATACAAAAAAGGCCCCATCGGGGCCTTTTTTATTCACTTACGTATGTGCTCTACCAGAATGCGGCATAGATCAGAACAAGGATAAGCGCTACCGCGATAGCCGCGACGTTGAAGCCCTGCGTTGTACCGAACTGGATATCACTGAGNAGCACTGGCTGACCCGCCTCGGGCTCTCGGGTTAGCTTCGCAACAAGAACACCGAGCGCAATGTTGGCCAGGAAAACGAGCCAAATACGCAGCACAAAGGGCATATCGGGCATCATCACCTTGAGTGCCAGACTTGCGACAACCGAGCCAATCAGAACGGCATAGGCACTGGCTTCATTGGCTTTCTGATAGAAGAAGCCGAGGAGGAAGATCGTCACGACTCCCGGCGCGATAAAGCCGGTGTACTCCTGAATAGTTTGGAATGCGCTCTCCATACCACCCAAAAATGGCCTCGCCAGAACGAGCGCGATCACCATGGCCACAAAGGCGACCACTCGCCCAATCATGACGTAATGCGACTCATCACGGTCGGTACCCACGTACTGNCGGTAGATATCCATGGTGAAGATGGTGGCAATCGAGTTCATCATCGATGCCAGCGATGACACTATCGCCGCAATCAATGCGGCAAACACAAGGCCGCGTAAGCCAGCAGGTGCCAGTTTCATCAACTCGCCATAGGTGCGGTCTGATTTGTCATTGAGAACCTCCGCGGCTAACGCGCCATCCTGCGCCAATACCAGTGCCGCAATGCCCGGAACAACCACGATGACCGGTATCAGCAGCTTGAGAAAGGCAGCAAATGCCAAGCCCTTTTGAGCTTCAGCCAGACTCTCTGCACCCAGGGCGCGTTGAATGATGTACTGGTTAAAGCCCCAGTAGGAGAAATGCAGTACCCAGAGACCGCCCAACAGCGTCCAGATGCCGGGCAGATCGCTGTAGTTGGGGTGCGACTCATCGAGAATCATCGTGAAGTGACCCGGGACTTCTTCACCGAGACGAGCCAACCCTGACAGTGCCCCCTGGCCTGCCCCAACCGCATCCAGAGCGAGCCAGGTAATCGCAAATCCCCCCAAGATGAGAATCACGACTTGAATAATGTCGGTCAAGGCCACTGCTTTCAGGCCGCCGTAAAGCGAATACAGCACGGCAAAAGCGGCGAGCCCCATCATGGCTGACATGACACTGACGCCCGTTAAACTCTCAATCGCGAGGCCACCCAACCACAAAACAGCAGTCAAATTGACCGCGGTGTAAAGCACGATCCAGTAGAACGACATGAGGGATTTGACCCCTGTGCCATAGCGGGTCTGAAGAAACTGCGGCATCGTGTAGATTTCGCGCTTCAGAAAAATGGGCAAGAAGTATTTGGCTACGATCAGGAGCACAATCGCGGCTTGCCACTCATAAGCGGCAATGGCCAGACCGACCACATAACCCTGACCGGACTGCCCAATAATCTGCTCGGCTGAAATATTGGCAGCGATTAACGATGCGCCGATCGCCCACCAAGGCAGGGTTCTTCCAGCAAGGAAATAATCTTCAGTGGTTTTGGCCTGCCCCGAGTCACGAGACACCCACTGCGCTAGACCAAACAAACCAATGGCGTATAACGCCACAATCACCAAATCGATGGTTGTCATATCACTACCCTTTTTATTTTTCTGTTTTTATTAGTTCAACAACGCTGTGTCATTGACTAAATCCGCGCACGACACGATCGAACGAATGACGGGCATCGTGGTTAGTTTGATCTCCGAGATATCGAGGGTTATATCACCTTCGGTTGCCAGCACAAAAGCGGTATTTACCTGACCAAGCTGCACACCATCGTTGGCAAAACACGTGGTAGGAATAGACTTCTGAGTCCACTCGCCAATGGGCGCATCCAGCAGGACCTTGGTGAACCTCACTGACCCGGAACAGGGGTACTTACAATCCATTCGCAAGTTCACTTGCTCAGTCGGTTTTTCAACCACTCTGAAATCGATAGCAAGCGCACCACCAGCCTCGTCAAGATCAGTGAGATCAGTGGGGTATTCAGACTGCATGTAGACAACCGATAGCCTGTCATCAGCCCCAGTAAAGGTCAGGCGTCGCGCATCTTCTTGAACCACCCGATCGATGGACTCAACGACAACACTGCCGGTCGAGGATTGCGACCTACTGCCCGTCGCTTCCACTGCCCAATCGCTAGGGTCGCCGGTAAAGAGTTGCCAGTTTCCTCTTGGGCCACCCTTAAAGACTTCTTGATCCAAGCTGTTATCAGCTCCGATGAGTTGCTCGGATACCGGTGACCACGCCAACTCGTCTTTCACAGACAAGCCATAACCAACGGGAAACATGAATTCGTCTACAGGCAAATCGCGATCGGCTGCATTTACATCGAGTGCTGGCCAGGGCATGGGTAGCTTGCCCACGAAATCGAACTGNACGTTACCCTGCGCGTCAGCAAGTAGGACATCAGCAACGCCTTGGCCTTCGCTGCCTGGCAGCCAGGAGACAACGAAAGCATCACTATCGTTCAGAATGTCATTCACCCACATTGGGCGACCGGTTAAGAAAACAGCAACAACAGGAATACCGCGCGCATTTAACGATTCAATCAGTGCTCGCTCTCCCCTCTGGTCGTACCAGGCAACGGAGTAAACGTCACCCTGCATTTCTGCATACGGAGACTCACCGAAGACGATGATAGCGACGTCAGCGTCAGCATCCGTGTCTGACGTGACCGACCCACCAGCAACTTCAATCTGTGCAATGAGCCCAGCTGCAATTGAGGTTCCGCCGGGAAAGTCTTGATTGGTATTACCGGTACCCTGCCAACTGACACTCCAGCCACCACTTTGCTGTCCAATATTGTCGGCGCCCGGGCCGCCTATTATGAAACTGCTCTGTGGCGATAACGGCAAAAGGCCATTCTGATTTTTCAAAAGTACCTGCGATTTCCTTACGGCTTCGCGGGCAATGGCGCGATGATCAGCGTGACCAATTTGGTCCGCATAATCGTCGGCAAACGCCGATGGCAGTCCCCGGTTGAATAACCCAGCACGCATTTTCATCACTAACACACGTTCGACTGCTTCGTTGATTCGAGCGATCGAAATCTCGCCCGTCTTCACCTGATCAAGCAAATTGTAGTAGAGAGGCTTCCAGTTACCTGGCGCCATCACCATATCGACACCTGCATTGATGGCCTGCGCACAATTGTCATTTGTGCAGCCCAAGACTTCACCAACACCGTTCCAGTCACTGACGACCATTCCTTTGAAACCCATGTCATCGCGCAGGAGATCAGTCAAAATAGATTTGCTACCGTGAATTTTTTCGCCATGCCAGCTGTTGAATGACGCCATAACACTCATAACGTCTTTATCGATGGCTTCGACATAGCCCTGACCATGGACGGCGACCAAATCTTCGAGTGACATACTGGTATCGCCACGATCATCACCCCTCAGGGTTCCGCCATCGCCAATAAAATGCTTAGCCGTAGAGGCCACACCCTCGTCTTGCATAGCCTCTACAATCGGCGCGACGAAGCTTGCCGCAATANTCGGATCAGAACTGAACGACTCGTAAGTTCGTCCCCAGCGTCCATCTTTTGCAACCGCTACCGTGGGTGCAAAGATCCAGTCGATTCCGGTTGCCTTTACCTCTCTTGCCGTGGCACCGATGATTCTGGCGACGAGTTCAGGGTCTCGCGTCGCACCAAGCCCAATGTTGTGTGGGAACAGGGTGGCACCCATGACATTGTTATGGCCATGTACGGCGTCAGTCCCCCAAACGATGGGTATGCCTGCGTTACCTTCAGAGGCGTCAATCGAAGCACCGTAGTAGGCGTCGGCGAGATCAACCCAATCCTGAGGACTCGCATACTTGTCCCCTCCNGGAAACCCTCCACCACCATTCAAGACGCTCCCCAAACCGTATTTTTTTACATCGTCTGCCGTGAGGCCACGAATCTCGCCCTGAATCATTTGAGCGACTTTCTGCTCAACCGATAGTTGCTCAACAATCGATGTCGCACAAGANACCATCGCTGCACGACCTGACGCCACCGACGCACAGGTCAGATCGACATCGTTCCCCGCAGTTGGGCCTTGGCAGCCAGATAAGACGCCAACTGATAAAAGTAAACCCATCAATGTATAGTGTGATCGCACGTTTTTCCCCTGCACAGTTTTCTTCGTGTTCTTTTTCATATCGCCTCGTCCGCAACGCTGCCCTACTCANACCATCCAGCAGCCAATCCCAGGGAGGCACNNCAATATCGTCGGCAAGTACNAGGCCCTGTGAGACTANGTGATGAAGAGTTNAAAATACTGCCTCGACCCTCCTCGATGCACGATGTTTGCGACGGTAGGGTCGCCAGAAGAGGTCAAATGGATANAGCCTCTAATCGCACTTACCCTTGTTTTATGGCCCCTAAAATGTCGACAGTTCACGCGTAACAGAGCCAGTGTTGTGCCCTAAGATTGTATGCGGAGCGGGAGCTTCCCATTTACCGCACCGATATCCCGACTTGTCTCATGCCACCTGTCCTACCGCTGGCGCTCGTGGGATGTTAGCGTCTGAAAAATATTTCTAACCAATAACTAGTCGGGGTTACTCCAAACATGGATCGTCACTTGTTTGCCAAAAAACGCGTATCGCTCGCAGTGTCTGTTGCGCTGGGCGCGGTTGCTGCTGCACCAGTCGCTGCGCAGCAAAGCGAAAACGCTAATGACCAGGTAATGGAAGAAGTCGTCGTCACAGGTATTCGTTCGAGCCTGAAGCGTGCGATGGACACCAAGCGAGACGCAACAGGTGTTGTGGATGCCATCACTGCGGAGGATATCGGTGACTTCCCCGATACCAACCTTGCAGAGGCATTGCANCGAATCACGGGCGTAGCAATCGATCGTGATCGCGGTGAAGGTGCTCGCGTAACCGTTCGCGGCTTCGGCGCTGACTTCAACTTGGTTACGTTGAATGGTCGACAGATGCCAACACACAGCGGTCTGGGTCGTTCCTTCGACTTTGGCGATATCGCATCAGAAAGCGTTTCGGGTGTTGAGGTATACAAAACAGCAGATGCGTCGGTTCCCACAGGCGGTATCGGTGCAACGATTAACGTACTCACTGCAAAGCCTCTGGATAATCCTGGCCTGAAAGCCTCATTAAGCGCCAAAGGCGTTAAAGACCAGAGCTCGCGCACAGGTGACGAGTGGACGCCAGAAATCGCGTTTTTGGTCTCTCAGACCTTCATGGACGACACAGTAGGCATCTCGATAACGGGAAGCTTCCAAGAGCGCCATTCAGGACAAGCCGGTGCAAGTAACGGAAACTGGCTCGAGCGGGATGGCATTGGCGTTCCTGATAATGGGCAGCAAATCAATGGCCCATCAGAAGGAGACATCGTTGGCCTTCCACAGCAGCAGACCTACGCACTTGACGAGTGGCAGCGTGATCGAACTAACGCGCAAGTCACATTGCAGTGGAGCCCGATCGAGACGCTGACTGCGACGCTTGATTACACCTACGCTGAGCTGGACCTTCGCCACACGCAAAACAGTGTTTCTGCGTGGTTTAGCCCTACTGGCCAATCGGGTAACTGGATTAATGAAAATGGCGTGGTGAGCCCTCTGGTTTACACAGAGACAAACAACCAGCCAGACTTATCAATGGGTGCGTTCTCTGACGCGTCTATTAACGAGCGAAAGTCGCTTGGTTTCAACGTACAGTGGGACCCGACGGATCGCTTGAGCCTAGCGCTCGACTACCATGACTCACAAGCGACGCGCAACCCAAACAGCGTGTATGGCAGCTCGGCACAAGTTTCTATGTCGATTTATGGTCGCCAGTTGACGTCTGTGGATTACCGCAACGAACTGCCAATTTTGACAGTCGAGATGGCCGAGCCCATCTCGCCAGATGATCTGCAAATCTCAGGTTCAGTATTTAACAACTACTGGGCGGACATGAACATCGAGCAAACGCAGTTTGACGGTTCATTCGAGCTTACAGATACGTTAATCGTTGACTTTGGCGCNGCTCAGACCGTAGTGGATAACTACGACGCGGGCTCTAATGTTCAGCGAAATACATGGGGACAGAACCAAGCGTCCGCATTTGGCAGCGTTGCTGATCTCGTCGTTCCAGCCTCGCTTGCAGGTGTCTACAGCGAGCTCGCTGGTGGCGACCAGATGAACATGAACTTCTTCATGGCGAGCATGGAAGACCTCGTGGAGCGCGCGGAATTCTTGCAGGGACTCCCAGAAAGCAACCCACTTCACCTCGCACAAGCGAGCACGGGTGGCGATTGTGGAACCGGATTCTGCCCAAGCTCTACTCCGGACAGTGCTAACGAGTTCGAGGAAGAGTCTGTCGCGGCTTACCTGCAACTGAACTTCTCGGGTGAGATTATCAATCGCCCCTTCAACATCCGAGCGGGNGTCCGATACGAAGAGACTGAGGTCGTATCGAGCACGGCAGCACTGGCCTATGATCGCGTCGAATGGCGTTCAACCAACGAGTTTGAAATCATTCGAGCAGAAGGCTCAGTACCCTCTGCACTGGAAGGTGAATACGACTTTACTCTCCCATCGATCGATTTTGATATCGAGCTAACAGACGACATAGTTCTGCGCGCCTCGGCAAGTCAAACCATTGCAAGAGCAGGATATGGTTCTTTGATTGGAACCTTGAATCTGCCCACCATTACTCGGGTTGACCAGGGTATTCCCGGCGAGGCTATCGCTTCGGTTGGTAACCCAGGTCTGCTTCCATATGAAGCCGATAACTTCGATCTGTCGGTCGAGTACTACTACGGCGATGCTAGCTACATCTCCGCAGGCTATTTCGATAAGAAAGTGCGAAACTGGATTGGTGGCGGAACGCTCGAAAACGTGATCCTCAATGATCAGCTCGCGAGTCCAGGTCTTGGCCCACTCTACCAGGAAGCAGCAGCGGCGCTTCAGGCGCAGAATGGTGCGTACCCGGGTAACGCGGAGATCCGTGACTACATCTTTGCAAACTTCGCTGATCAGCCTGGTGTTGATGTGGAGAATCAGGTCATCACGGGGGTTGTTGGCCGCGACGATCCGGTTCCGTTTAACGTCAATACCCAGACAAACACCGATCAAGAAGAAAGTATCGATGGCTGGGAGCTGGCTTGGCAGCACAACTTCTGGGATACCGGTGTAGGCTTCATAGCTAACATGACGCTCGCTGATGGCTCTGCAGTCTACGTCAACGAGCAGTCGGGTAGTCAGTTTGCCCTTGCCGGATTGTCAGACACGCGCAACTTCGTACTTTTCTATGATAAGTACGGCATTCAGGCGCGAATTGCTTACAACTGGCGTGATGAATACTTTACTGGCGGTGATATCAAGCCTGGCTATCAGACAGAGTACGAGCAATGGGATGGCAATATCACCTATGAAGTCTCCGACGGTCTCGTGGTTTATGTCGAAGGCATTAACATCACTAATGAGACATTCCGAGGTCACGGTCGTAGTACGTACCAAACCTACAGCGTTGGCCAGATAGGTGCCCGCTACAATGTTGGTTTCCGCTATAACCTTTAAACTCTGCGGAATCCCAATTTCTGAAAACCGCCCTCTGGGCGGTTTTTTGTTTTTGTAGGAACAACAAAGTCTTACACTCGATATCGAAACCTAATCAGCCANTTCATATGAGCGAAAGAATTCAAAAAGTTGTTATTGTGGGAGGCGGGTCAGCCGGATGGCTAACAGCCAATATTCTTGCGGCTCGTTTCCAGGCGGGCAACAGTGGCCTCTGCATCACGCTGGTCGAATCACCGAACGTGCCAACAGTGGGTGTAGGTGAAGGCACATGGCCCTCTATGCGAACCACGCTCAAGAATATCGGTATCGACGAAGCAGACTTCATCAGGCAATGCGACGCCTCAATGAAGCAGGGAACCTGGTTCAAAGACTGGATCAACCTAGGCGATGAGCCCTATTACCACCCCTTCTCGCTGCCTGAGGGCTTTGACACGGTGAATCTTGCTGAACATTGGCTGAATGGTGAAGCCGGTGAGCTTTCGTTTGCCCAGGCTGTAACACCACAATATGCGGTCTGCGAGCTCGGACGTGCACCAAAACAAATTGGCGTTCCGGGCTATGCCTATACCGTCAATTATGGGTACCACCTCGACGCCGGTAAGTTTGCCGCGTTATTGACAGAGAATGCCGTGTCGAGGCTCGGTGTAACCCATATCGAAGCCGATGTAACCGCGGTTCTCTGTGATGATCATGGTTACATCAGCGCGATAAAAACAGAGCACGCCGGCGACATAGAGGGTGATCTGTTTATCGACTGTACCGGCTTCAAAAGCATGCTACTTGGCGAACACTATGGTGTTTCGCTGAAGTCCCAGCGCCAATATCTCTTCAATAACGCCGCCCTAGCCGTTCAAGTGCCCTACGACAATGACGATGCGCCAATTGCTGCAACAACGCACTCCACAGCGAAGCGCAATGGATGGGTTTGGGATATTGGACTCCAGCATCGGCGAGGTGTAGGTCACGTATTTTCAACCGACTATCAGTCGGCCGCAGAAACGGAAGAGGTTCTTGACCAGTACCTAAAGTCTATCGGACGAGCCGCGGGACTGGACGGATTAGCTCCCCGGCTACTCAGCTTTGAGCCCGGCTATCGCGAACGCTTTTGGGTCAAAAATTGCGTGGGAGTTGGCCTATCAGCAGGCTTTATTGAGCCGCTCGAAGCCTCCGCGCTAGTTCTGATCGAACTCAGCGCATCAGCGATAGCAGAGCAGTTACCAAATGATAGAGCGACAATGGCGGTCGTGGCCAAGCGCTTTAACCGTGAGTTCTCCAGTCGCTGGGAGCAAATTATTGACTTCCTGAAGCTTCACTATGCGTTGTCTCAGCGAACCGACTCTCGGTATTGGCAAGATAACCGGGACGCTGAATCTATGCCGGAAACATTGGCGGAGAATCTTCTACTGTGGCGATCACGGGCGCCTTGGTATTATGACGACAGACGAAGTGATGAAATGTTTCCGTCCGCGAGTTATCAATACGTGCTTTACGGCATGGGCTTTGAGTCCACGGTAACCGCCTCGCAGCTCAGAAATAATCAACACCAGAGAGAAACCGCAATACAATTCTTTGCCGAGGCAAAAAAGAAAGCGCAACGATACAGCCAGCACCTTCCACCCAATAGGTTTTTAATGAATCAAGTGAAGGAAAAGGACTTCGCGGCGATCTAAAGGATAGACATTGAGTAATATTCAGAAGTTAAACAATGTTCAGCATGCGCAGGTGCGGATAAAACAAACCCCCTGCGGCTCGGATGAGATCATGTTCTCTCCTGTTTACACAAGTGAGATGCGTGCGTTGCAAAGCAACTTCCCTCTCATGTTTTACAAAAATCCAGAGGAGAACACTTTCCAGCCCATTGCCCTCTTCGGATTTGAGCAGGGGGAGAATCTCTTCATTGACGATGAGCAATGGCANAGCCAATATATTCCCATGCTGGTTCAGCGAGGCCCGCTGATGATTGCCGTAGACGGCAAGACGGACACTGGAGAGCCTGCCCGTGTGGTTGCCATCGACATGGACCATCCCAATGTCAGTGAAACCGAGGGGGAACCACTCTTCCTCGAGTTTGGAGGAAATACGGAATACCTCGATCGCTTGGCAACGATGCTCGAGGGCATCCACCTCGGCCACACGTCGACACCGCAATTCGTTGATGCGTTGACCCAGCATGGTCTGATTACGCCAATAACGCTGAAAATCACATTGCGCAACGGAGAGGATCATGCGCTGGAGGGCTTTTATGCGGTCGATGATGAAAAGCTGCAGGTACTCAATGAGGCCGCTGTGACGGACTTGCATCGACGCGGCCACCTACTACCAGCCTTCATGATGGTTGCCTCCCAGTCGCAGCTCAANCGTTTAATCGACCTGAAAAACCAAAAGGTCACGGGTTAATCAACCATGCCAGCCTGCGAGAACGCGCCACCNATAACTGAGGTCGAGCTTTCCGCAGGCACCTCCCCTTCGCAGNAACTACTCACATCGGAGACACCNTGGGTGGCTCGCGGCTATCTACGTGAATGGCCNGTAGTTGAACACGCTAAGCAAGGAGATGAAAAAGCGCTCGCCTACCTTGCTAGCTTTTATCAGGGCAGACCCGTGAGTGCCTTCCTTGCAGAGCCAGAGTACAAAGGTCGTTTCTTCTACAACGAAGACGTCACAGGCTTTAATTTTGTTCAGGTAGACACACGACTCGATCAGGTTTTTAGCAAGCTACTTTCACTGAAGAACGAGTCAAACGCTCCGTCGCTTTACGTGGGTTCAACCCAGACTAGCGCCTGGTTGCCCGGTTTTAATGAAGCCCATCCACTGCCAGCAACCCTCCCCGGGGTAATGACCAGTCTGTGGATTGGAAATCAATCCAGAGTAGCCGCGCATTTTGACTTTCCGCGCAATATTGCCGGCTGTGTGATTGGTCAGCGTCGATTCACACTNTTTCCGCCAGATCAGGTCGCGAACTTGTATGTCGGCCCATGGGATCTCACCCCCGCAGGTCAGCCCATTAGCATGGTGGACTTTGAAAATCCTGACTACGACCGATTTCCACGGTTTGCGGAAGCTGAAGCCAACGCCGTCGTTACCGAGCTAGCACCGGGCGATGTTATCTATATCCCAAACATGTGGTGGCATCAGGTCGAATCGCTATCATCTATCAATGGGCTGGTAAATTTCTGGTGGCAAGAGACGCCTGGGGTTTATGGCTCACCCACAGAAGCGCTTAAACATGCTTTTCTGAGCATTCGCTCCCTGCCACTTCATCAGCGCAACGCGCTAAAATCACTGTTTGACCACTATGTATTCGCCGAAGACACAAAGCACCTCGAGCACTTGCCCGAGGCCAGCTGGGGGCGACTCGACAGCGTCTCGGACTCCTTAGCTCGTCAGCTGCGGGCCGAACTGACAAATTCATTGAAACGGTAAAAAAGCAATGTCTGAACGGAAGGTTGAACGTGTAGTAATAGCCGGAGGCGGTACCGCCGGCTGGATGGCTGCGGCCGCCCTATCGCGTCTGGTTGGGCGAAAGCTTTCCGTCACCCTGGTGGAGTCTGAAGAGATTGGTACTGTGGGGGTCGGTGAAGCAACCATACCCACGATCTTGACTATCAATCGACTGCTTCAAATACCCGAACCCGATTTCATCAAACTGACCAGCGGCACCTTCAAGTTAGGTATTCGATTTGAGAACTGGCGAACAGAGGGCGAAGACTACTTCCATTCATTTGGAGATACCGGGAAAGGCTCGTGGGCGGCAGGGTTCCATCATTTCTGGCTGCGGGCAAAAGAGCTCGGGCTAGCCGAGCAGTACGGAGAATATTGCCCCGAACTCAAGGCCGCCGAGGCCGAGCGCTTTGCCATCACCAGCGAAAACAAGCTGAACTATGCCTATCACCTCGATGCATCTAAATATGGCATGTACCTGCGAAAGTTAGCCGAGGCATCGGGCGTCACCCGTATCGAAGGAAAAATTANTAAGGTCGAAACATCTCCGCACGATGGCTTTATTGAGGNGCTAGAGCTCGACAATGGTCAGCGNATCGAGGGCGANCTNTTTATCGACTGTACCGGNTTCAGAGCNCTTCTTTCCGAGGGTGCGCTGGAGACCGGCTTCGATGATTGGAGTCACTGGCTTCCGGCAAACCGCGCTTGGGCAGTACAGAGTGAATTATCNGAGCACCCAAAGCCCTACACTCGAGCGATTGCGCATAAGGTCGGTTGGCAGTGGCGCATACCGCTGCAACATCGTGCCGGCAATGGTCTTGTCTACTGTAATGACTTNATGGATGAAGAGACGGCGCGCGATCTACTGCTCGAGAACGTGCCGGAGAAAACCCNNATTGAGCCGCGTCCGATACGCTTTACAACAGGCCAAAGAAAGCAGTACTGGAATAAAAACTGTATCGCGATTGGCTTGTCGAGTGGGTTCATCGAGCCTTTGGAATCGACCAGCATCCATTTTATTCAAAATGGCATTATGTGGCTGTTACTTATGTTCCCGGATCTCTGCATCGAAGAGAGCACGGTACGGGAATACAACACGAAGATGCGGTCCGAAGCGGAACACATCAGAGACTTTATTGTTCTGCATTATGCGCTGAACGAACGACATGGCGACCCCTTCTGGGATCACTGCCGAAACATGGACTTACCCGATTCCCTGAAGCACCGAATGGAGCTATTTGAACGCTCCGCTCGCGTCTTCAAGCCGCAAGACGATGTCTTTGCAGAAAACTCATGGGTGCAGGTCATGATGGGTCAGGGACTTACGCCTGAGGGATACCACAACATTGCGCAGGCGATGTCGTCCGAGCAAATGACCGCNTTCTTAAAGGGTATTCAGCACGAAGTCGCTCAGACCGTCGCCAAGTTGCCGCAGCACGGGGCCTTTGTGAGNACATTGATACAACACGCNAAAGTCTGANCACTTTCCCNCTGACTNACCGCGAGGCTCNTATTTCNAGNGCCCGCCTANTACACGACGGTTNAATCATCNCAATGGTAAGTTNCAGCGACCACCTCGCACCGNCAANCGCAAGACGGCTACTTNAGAAGACNTCACTTTTCGCNGAANAAAAAAAAGCCGNGCTNNNGCCCGGCTTCTTNA
>NZIH01000026.1:0-10381 GCA_002691565.1 Halieaceae bacterium | reverse complement strand
TNGCNNTNANCGNGTNANCAAGTANTTCCACCAGACGCCGTCGCCCGCTTCAACCGTNACCGACATCGTGCCGTCATCATTGAGNTAGGCGTTNTANGTGATGCTAGCNGGCACATCAGCTACCGAACCGATCTCAGCGCCATTGATTGCCTTTGNAAGNCCAATGTAGGNACCGNCNCCGTTAAGCGTCAGTGTCTGCGNATCGCCGTCATAGACAAANGTAGCGTCGGCAGAGCCGTCGTGCGGNGCTGCTGGAGCGGCACAACCCTCNGCTTCTACGCCNTGCCATGGCTCAAGCCAAGTCTCGTCACCTTGCACGTTGTCAAATGAGCCATTATCACCGAAGACGTAAGCATCATCGAAGTAGCAAGCTCGCAAGGCCGTTACACCCGCATCGTTACTCCACCATGAGACATCAAACTCGGTGGGACCCACACCTAGCGATCCGTCAGAATCCGCCATGTACCAGGTGCCGGCAATGGGTGACGGACCTGCAGGCTCCGCAATCTTCACGATCTTGTAGTTCCACCANACACCATCACCCGCTTCCACCGTGACGTACATAGAACCGTCTTCTTGTGGATGCGCGTTATAGGTAATGCTCGCTGGAACGTCCGCAATAGAGCTTATTTCTGCACCATTGATCGCCTTAGGCAGTCCCACGAATGAACCCTCACCGGAGATCGTCAGCGTGCCTGCGTCTTGATCATGGCTCCACGAACCNGGCACTGANCTGTCATGCGGTGCTACTGGAGCGCCACACTCTTCGGCNCCACCCGACTGCCAAGGCTCGAGCCACGTCTCACCTTGGTACTCGATACNGAAGCTNCCATCTGGNTTGAAGATGTACTCGTCATCGTAATAGCANTCTCGGATTGCAATCACACCGTCATCACCGCTCCACCAAGAGACATCAAACTCAGCAGGACCTACACCTAATGAACCCGCCTCNGGCGCCATNACCCAGGTACCCTGGAATGGCGATGGGGGTGGTGGCTCGGCCGTCTTGATGAACCTGTAGTTCCACCAAACGCCCACACCTGCCTCGACAGTAACCAACATTGAGCCGTCGTCTTGCTCGTACGCGTTGTAGACGATGCTTCCAGGCGCGTCACCTAGTGAGGCGATCTCCGCTCCGTTGATAGCCTTTGGTAAGCCCATGTAAGAGCCCTGACCGTTAATGGTTAGGGTTTGAGCCGCCTCATCGTAGTCGAACGTCGCAGGGATCGAAGCATCATAGGGAGTCACAGGTGCACCACACTCTTCCGCACCGCCCGACTGCCATGGCTCTAACCACGTTTCGTCGCCCAATACGTTTCGGAACGACCCGTCACGTCCAAAGACATACTCGTCATCGTAGTAGCAAGCACGAAGCGCAATCACACCATCGTCGCCGCTCCACCATGAGACATCGAATTCCGCTGGACCGACGCCGAGTGAACCCGCTTCTGGGGCCAGCATCCATGTTCCGAGAATGCCAGTATCCTCGACTTCCTCTCCAGCCAAACGCTCCAACCGAACGTTGGCTACCTTGATAGACTTTCCACCCTGCTCACCGTTAGGCGAAAGCACTAGGAAGGCCTTCACTGCAGCGAGACTCAATCGACCACCGGGAGGATTGTTTTGCTCCGCATTTGTCGACGACAGTAGATCAACTATCGGGATCTCGAAGCTCTTCCAAGTTCCTGGAGCATACCCAGTCAAGTCCAAGGGGATAGCACCTGTTCCCTGAGGGTACTCGTTCTCCACCTTGAAGATAACGCCATCAGCGACGGTTTCCGCGGGCAACTGAATATCAAACTTCAGCGTACCGCCGGCTGAGTCACTCAGATCGAGGCCCTGGTCGTCTTTGATGAACCAGGCACCGCCGACACCATCACCAAAGCTGATCTTCACCGCGTTAGCGCCAATTGAATCGTCGCCAGTTGGAACCACCGACCATGTCACCTGGTTAGATGTATTGCCATCGCAGTAGTCGTCGGAAAATCCATTCTCGGCCGATACAGCACAGATACCGGGGGACCAAGCAGAACCTGCCTCACCGTTCTCATCTAATACGGTAATAACGAGATCATCTGTGGACTGTGGGGGCGCAGAAATGCCGCAGTCGCCATTGGGCGAACCGCACACCAGTCGGATGTTATCGAGCTGAACATGCGCTGCCGCACTGGGCTCAATGACCACTAAATTCTGAATGGCACCCAATGCAAGGCTTTGTTGACCACGATTCGCCAAAATCTGATTGATCGATGCACTGTATGAGAACCACTCGTTCTTTGGCATCGCCGAGACATCAAGTGTCACGCTGCCGAGCGCGGGGTAACCACTATCCATCTTGATAGAAATCGTGCTGTCCGGAGCTGTCATCGAGCTGTCGATATACATATCGAACTTAAGCTCACCACCCCCGCGGTGACCGTAAACATCGATAATCTTACCATCAGTCGCGTTGATAACCACGTTACCGCCACCATCGCTCATGACGTCCAGTACATTGCCTCGACCCTCTACCGCAACTTCCGAAACGCTAATATCAATGGCACCTTCGTTATTCCAGCCTACAGCCGCCTGAAGGTCGCGCGTGACATCGCCGGTCAGGAATGACCAGGTAAGGGGACCCACCGCATCGGTGTAGATATCCGTTGTTACAACTTCAGGAGTCTGTGCCTCAGGTGATTCGATCGACCGGTCCGCGAGGCTATTACAACCCACGCCGTTCCCAGTGCCGTATGAACACTCGTAAACGCGGATGTAATCGACAACCATTTCACCGGGAACAGCAGATGGATCGAGCTCAACGCCTGGACCGATACCACCCACAGCAAGGTTCACAATTAGGTGGAAATCACGATCAAACGGTGCAGAGGGATTGCTCGCAAGCTGATAGCCGTCCGTGTTGTCCTTGAAATAATAGCTGTAGTAGACGTCCTTGCTCACCGTTCTTAGGTGTTCACCGTCAACAAACCAACGTAGGTAATCACCAGACCATTCAAGTGAGTACGTGTGCCAGTCGGTGGCATCGTCGACATCAGCGCCTTCGCTCGTGATTTGGTTCAGAGGCCACTCGAAACCGTAATGAGCAGCCATGAATACGCCCTGATTATCAGTACCCGCATTCACGACTTCCATGATGTCGATCTCACCACCCGCAGCCCATGTGCCATAAGCCAGGTCTGTCGGCATCATCCATATAGCTGACCACATGCCATCGCCCGGCGCGGCCTTCGCGCGGATCTCGACACGACCGTATGTGAAATCAAACTTATTAACCGAACGCATGCGCGCGGAGGTGTACGCACTGTTACCCGCGTCTTCCTGGCGAGCTTCAATCACAAGCGCAGTCGTATCGTCGACGTCTTGGATAGATGCATTATCAGCTTGGTAGTACTGGAGCTCGTAGTTACCCCAGCCTGGTAGCCCGTTATCGCTACCGTCACCCAGTTGGAAAGTCCAGTTTCCGGAATCGACGGCACTACCATCGAATTCATCAGACCAAACCAAGCTCCACTCTTCCTCTTCCTCTAGATAGAACGGCTCGGTGTCCGGCGCAGTTGCACTACCGCCGCCACAGGCGTTTAGAAGAGCTGCCGCTAGGCCTATGCCAACGAGACGGCCATGACGATACAAGCGATCAAACATGAGTAACCCCAATTAATTGAATATTTAGTTAGATTTAGTAGAGTGCTTTATCCCACATAGGAGAACAGCACTTAATACAAACGCGACGATAGGGACTTCCAGCGAGACAAGTGGGAAAGCGCTTAAATACGCCCTATCCCATGAGCTCTTGGACAGCTGACCGGTAGTTTCGACTGACTTTTAGACTGACGTCATCATCGAGGTGCAGAAGGCACTCGCCCTTCGGAATTGCATCGACCGATCGGACCTTATTCAGGTTTACTATCGTCGATCGGTGGATTCGAACAAATTCTGATGTGAGCTTCTTTTCGAGTTCTTTCATGGTAGAGCGAAGAATGTAGGTCTCATTACCCGCGTGCACGCACATATAGTCCCCAGCGGCATCGATCCAATCAATTGTTTCGAGCTCAACCAGATGCGTGTGTGGCCCATCCTTAATCGGCAACCGCGTGGGTCGCTCCTGGATATTGCCCGCCAGCAGTTCGCTACCACCCTCGAGTCCCGCAATGGCCGCAACCGCCGCTTCCTTCCCGCTTTGAAGGGCCACGGATAACAGACGATCTCTGGCACGTAGTACCGCCGAGTGCACGCGATCTGCCTCGAATGGCTTGAGTAAATAGTCGACCGCGTTAGCTTCAAACGCCCGAATCGCGTACTCATCGTACGCCGTCGCGAATACCACCACGGGCATGACATCGCTTTGACACCGCTTAACCACATCCAGACCATTGAGACCCGGCATCTGGATGTCCAGAAACATAAGATCCACTGTTTGCTTTTGAAGTTCAGTCAATGCCTCGCGACCACTCCTGCAACGACCTACGACCTTCACATCCGCTACCGAAGACAGCAAGTTCTCCATGTAATCGAGCGCCAGTGGCTCGTCATCAACGATTAAAATGCGCAGCGGTTCTGTCATTTTTTCTTCCCTCGGTCGGCAAGTGTAACGCAAGTTTCAAGCCTCCCAATCGAGATTTTGAGGCATTAAAGCTGAAGCTATCACCGTATAAGTTCTCCAGCCGTTCCGCTGTGCTACGAAGTCCAAAGCCAGGCGTTTCAAATAGGTCCGATAACTCGGGTTGTTTTTCGTCAACACCCGAGCCGCTGTCCTCAACGCTCAGAACCAGTTTCTCATCCGAGAGCTTTGCCGTTATGAGAATGTGCCCGCCCTCTTCCGCCCGGCCAATAGCATGCTTGATCGCATTCTCGACCAAGGGTTGCAGGAGCAAACTAGGGACCTGTAAGGGAAGCGCGCGAGGATCGATCTCCTGCTCAACCACCAAACGGTCAGAAAAGCGAACCTGCTCGATCCTTAGATATAAATCGAGAGCCTCTATTTCATCCCTCAGCGGGATCGTTATGTTTCTGTCAGATTCCAAAGAGAACCGAAGGAAGGTCGACAGCTCGGCAATCATGCTCTGTGCATCCTCACTCCGCTTGGTGCTCACCAACGACGCGATGGAATTGAGGGTATTGAACAGAAAATGAGGGTTGAGCTGATACCGTAGCAGCTTCAATTGAGCTTCTCGCGCTGCGGACTCGGCAGAGACTAACTTGAATGCCTCTTTTCGCCTTCCCGCCTCAAGCACCAGTAGCGTCTCCTTCTCACCCTGCAGTAATTGCGCAAACTTCACTAGGTGGTAGAGCAGAACCCACGCAAGAAAGACAAACAGCGAGGCGAAAAACCACCCACCGAAGTCTCCCCACAACCCAGTCTCATCGGTCAGGGTCATGAGCAGCTGTAAGCGGAAGGCCGTCCATACGGCTGCGCTGACAATGGTTAGACCACTTGCGATAAGCACCCTATGCCAAGGGCTCCACGACCACGAATGCTTAATGGCTGTTCGCAAAGGAGCACACAGCACAAAGCCACCCACGGACTGAATCAAATTGTGCGCTATATAGGCGAATTCTATCTGATCGTAGGGAAGCGACAGACTCACCAGAGTGACGACCGACAGACCAATCCAGCCACCACCATTGAGCAACCAGAACAAACGGTCCGAGTCAGTCACAGTTCGCGAGAAAAACTGCGTGAACGACCCCGTTTGTGATTGCGCTTGATTCACAGTATGCCGCCTCTAAAAGCCAGGCTGTTCGCCTAAACCTTCAAACCACCCGTATCGATGTCCACGAACCGACCGCCGGTGGATACGAGCTCTTCAAGGAGTGGCGACACCCGGATGGACTCATCCTTGGCCGCCAGTTCTTTCATGACAGCAAGCACCTTATCAGCGCCTATCAGGTCGGCATAATACATCACTCCGCCCTTATCCAGAGGCCAGCCATAACCGTTGATCCACACAACATCAATATCGCTTGGTCTCTGTGCTTTATTCTCCGCAAGGATGGCAAGCGCCTCATTAATCATGGGTATCACGCAGCGGTCGATAATCGCGTCCGATGACATCGATGCATCACCTGCGCCTGTGATCTCTCGAATGATTCCAGCCGTCACATCCGAAGGCACATTTCTTCGGTTCTCGTCGTAATCGTAGTAGCCCGCACCCGTCTTTTGCCCGCGCCTGTCAAGCTCACAAAGTGCGTCTCGAATAGGGTTAGTGGTGGTCGCCCCTTTCTTCCAGCCAATATCCAAGCCGGCCAGATCAGCCATCTGAAACGGTCCCATCTTGAAGCCAAACTCGTTGAATGCCGCGTCGATATCCCAGGGCATGATGCCCTCGTAAATCAGCGCGTTGGCTTGGTACTGACGGGCAAACAAAATTCGGTTGCCAACGAAGCCAGGACAGACACCCACCAGGGTCGCCACCTTCCCAATGTGACGCGCGAGATCAACGGAAGTAGCAACNACATCGTCGGCCGTTTTTTCAGCTCGAACAATCTCAAGTAATCGCATCACATTGGCGGGTGAGAAAAAGTGCAGTCCGATAACATCCTNTGNTCGCGNCGTNACCGCGGCGATTTCATCAATGTTNAGTGCTGAAGTATTGGTCGCGAGGATTGCNCCAGGCTTTGCGATCTTATCGAGTTGGCTGAANACGGATTTCTTGATCTCCATATCCTCAAANACCGCCTCAATAATGAGATCGCAGTTAGCCANTGCCGACAAATCCAAAGAAGGTGTGTAGCAGTTCATGCATATATCGACCTCCTCCTGGGGAAAGCGGCCCCGATCAGCACTGCGCTGGTAATTCTTGCGGATCGTGGTCAGACCCCGATCGAGGGCGTCCTGCTTTGTTTCGACGATCGTTACAGGTAAACCTGCCGATGCAAAGTTCATTGAAATACCGCCACCCATCGTCCCTGCGCCAATGATCCCTACTCGCTCAACTTTGCGACGAGGAAGGTCATCACTTATTCCCTCAACATTCCATGCTTGCTGAGCAGCTTGCTGAAGGTAGGCCGCAACGCGAGCGTCTGAGTCTGTCATTGATATAACCTCTTATTGTCTGAGTTTTCTCGCGGTGTTAACCGAGTTTTTAACGGTCACGACCGTCACGTACTTATTTATGGTGATGAATCATACCGCCAACGAGTCGAAATGCTACCGGGCGACATTAGAGGATGGGGTTCTTTCCCATGGCTGCCGTCAATATCGGCAATCAGAAAGCGCCGTTTTTGCGTTGTCTTATGTTCTTTTCTATAACGACCACACAACCACTGACATGAACGTGAAAACAGCATTTCGTATTGCGTACGTGCTATCGCAAGGCTCTCACTAGCCAAGGACAAGAAGGTCACCAACCACGGAAAAAGCTTCACGCCACTGCACGTTACAGGGCAGTGCGTACATGCATCGCTTTTTGGGTCCGTCTGATCCCATTAGCATTGTATTCACAACGGGGTGACGGCAACGTTTCGCCATCGAAAAATGGGTTATAAGAATGATTCCAACACGCTCCCTCGTCGCGATGACACTTTGCCTTTCGTTAGTGACCGGCTGCGGTGCTGGCGGCGGATCATCCGCGCCGACACCAATTATCGCCCCTGACACCACAGCACCCGTCATCACGCTGAATGGGAGTGCCTCGATCCAAATTAACGAGGGAGAGGCATACGAGGAATTGGGAGCCTCCGCACAAGACAATTTGGACGGCTCAGTCGATGTTGTTGTCAGCGGCGAGGTGGGTTCAGAGCCGGGTGTTTATACAGTTACCTATTCAGCGACAGACGCTGCGGGCAATACGAGTCAGGTCACCCGAGAAGTCACTGTGGTTGCAGTCGATACAACACCGCCCGTAATCACTCTGCTCGGTGACGCCGCCATTCAGATCACCACGGACCAGACGTTTAATGACCCGGGCGCAACCGCCACGGATGATACTGACGGTACCGTCGACGTCGTTGTTAGCGGTGACGTTCGATCAGAGCCTGGCGTTTACACCTTGACTTACACGGCTACGGACTCGGCCGGGAACTCAAGTGAGGTGACCCGCTCGGTCACCGTTGTATCAGCCCAGTTCGATTTATTTTCAGCGAGCACGGCAGAAATCGTCGACGCCATGACCCTGGCACAAAAAGTGGGGCAGATGATTCAGCCAGAAATTGCCCACATCACGCTCGACGAAATTACCGAGTACGGCATTGGCAGTGTACTGAACGGTGGCGGCAGCCATCCAAATGGCAATCGAGCTGCGACGCCCGAGGAATGGTTAGCCTATGCAAGATCATTGCGGGCAGCGTCTCTTGAAACCTCATCGAATAGTTTGGGGATCCCCATTATTTGGGGAACTGACGCGGTTCATGGGCACAATAACGTTCGCGGGGCCACCATCTTCCCGCACAACATCGGGCTGGGTGCGATCAATGATGCTGAGTTGATTAGCGAAATTGCGATAGCGACGGCACGTGAAGTCGCCGCGACAGGTATTGACTGGACCTTTGCGCCAACACTCGCGCAAGCAAAAGACTACCGATGGGGTCGGACCTATGAGAGTTATTCAGACGACCCGGGTCTCGTAGAAGCTTATGGTCGTGCCATGGTCGAAGGCATTGAAGGCGAAGGCCTCGCCGCCACGGCGAAACATTTTATTGGCGATGGCGGCACCACCGCGGGAAGAGACCAAGGGAATACCGTACTCACCACCGCGGAGCTATTAAATCAGCACGGCTCGGGTTACACGGGCGCATTCGAAGCTGCAGTGGATACGGTCATGGCCACCTTTAACAGTGTAAACGGCGAAAAAGTTCACGGGTCTAAGTCACTACTGACAGATGTACTCCGAGGACAATTGGGCTTCGATGGCATGGTGATTTCTGACTGGAATGGTATCGGGCAGGTCCAGGGGTGCTCAGATACAAGCTGTGCTCAGGCGATCAATGCCGGCATCGATATGGTAATGGTGCCCACGCAATGGCTCGCCTTCAGAAATAACTTGATCAGTCAGGTCGAGGCGAATCAGGTATCGGAGGCTCGAATTGATGAAGCTGTCACGCGGATTATCGACCTCAAACAGAAACTGGGGCTTATCGATCGAAACTTTGATCCCGCGCGACAACCTGTTGATGTCGTAGGTAGCGCGGCACACCGGGAGATTGCGAGGGAGGCGGTTCGTCGTTCGCAGGTGCTGTTGAAGAACAATGGACAGGTGTTACCACTTCGGCCTGATCAACGAATTTTACTTGTCGGCAATGCAGCTGACAGCGTACCACTCCAAGCCGGTGGTTGGTCTGTCACGTGGCAAGGGACAGGAACCACCAACGCTGACTTCCCGGGCGCCACAACGATTCGGACCGCGCTCACCGAGGCGGTAAATGACGCGGGTGGGAGCGTCGAGTACTCACCCAATGGCACGTATGCAACGGCACCTGATGTTGTCGTCGTTGTGCTTTCGGAGCAACCCTATGCCGAGGGTAACGGTGACCTTCAGAATCTTGACTGGGGTGTCAGTGGCATCTTGAGTCAGGTTCAGGGTCTCAGGGACTCGGGTGTACCGGTCGTTACTCTGCTCATGAGTGGCAGACCCATGTTTATCAACCCTGAACTAAACTTATCGGATGCGTTCGTTGCCAGCTGGTTACCCGGCACTGAAGCGGCAGGGATCTCTGACGTTTTGTTCAGTGATACGCAAGGAAACACAGTTCATGACATGACCGGTCGACTCAGCTTTCGTTGGCCTGGTGGTGCGGTAAATCCCGATAACGCAGAAGCTCCTGTCGCGGCAGCGCTTTTCGATCGAGGCTACGGTTTGAGTTACGCCGACACTCAAGACCTGCCCACACTCACTGAAGACCCTAACAATGCGGAATCGGGAATCGTAGAGGGTTCCGATAGCGGGGGCGGCACGGGCGGAGGAGATCCGGACGCGGATCCTTTCTGGGTCTTCGAGAATGGAAGCTTTACGGCGACGTATGACTTGGGGACACGCGCCTTTGACTCTGCAATTAACTACGACCTGTGCATCGATGACAATGGAGAGGCTTGTCCGAGCATTAGCTGGTCCTATCTCAGCGATGAGGAACGAGGTCCTGTTCTAGAAATACGGCACGAGCCGGCAGCTGCATATGCTGCGCTCTTCACGGAGTCCTCAACAGGCGTTGATCTGAGCGATTATGCGGCGGGCCATTTCGTTCTGGAACTTAAGCATGTCGAGGGCCCGAATGACTACAGGGTCAAACTCGACTGCTTCTATCCGTGTACGTCAGCGCACGTCGATCTAACCTTACAACCCGGGAACGAGTGGCAGACCATCAAGGTGCCGATGTCTGCCTTCACATCAACAGGGCTTGTGATCTCGAACGTCAATACCGGCATCGTCATCTGGGCGCGCGATCACAACGG
>NZIH01000025.1 GCA_002691565.1 Halieaceae bacterium | reverse complement strand
AACTGTGTTGCGTATGCGTACCTGTAATAAATAAACCAAGTTAATAAATAAACCAAGTCTAGTGTGGTGCCGATGTCTGAACTTGAACTGCAAAAGCTTCAAAAAAAATATGGTGAAACAATCGCAGTGCGTAAGGTTGACCTTGTTTTAAACGAGCCAAAATATTGCTGCCTTTTGGGTCCATCTGGCTGTGGAAAAACCTCGCTTTTGCGAATGATTGCAGGTCATGAAGTGATTTCGTCTGGTTCAGTTACGATAAACAGCCAAGATATTTCAAAAAAACCGCCGTCACTTCGACCGACATCAATGATGTTTCAGAATTATGCGCTTTTTCCTCATTTGAAAGTGATTGATAATGTTGCATTCGCTCTCAAAATTTCCGGAATAGACAAGCCCACAAGACATGAACGCGCCATGGAAATGTTGCGCGGAGTTCAACTTGGTAAACTAGCAGATCGATTTCCAAACCAGCTATCTGGTGGGCAGCAGCAAAGGGTTGCACTTGCTCGTGCGCTGATTACTGAGCCACGTGTCCTGCTACTTGACGAACCGCTCTCCGCTTTAGACCCATTTTTAAGGATTGAGATGCGAGCTGAGCTGAAAGCACTCCAGAGAAAATTGGGGATCTCTTTCATCCACGTGACGCATAGTCAAGATGAGGCGATGGCGCTTGCTGACCTAATTCTTGTCATGAATGACGGTATTGTGGAGCAGTGCGGCACACCGATGGAAATTTTCAATAAGCCGAGCAATGCATTTGTTGCAAATTTTATAGGCGGCCACAACGTATTGGCGATCGGTTCGAAATTATTTGCGATAAGAGAGGACAGAATAAATTTGACGCAGAATGGAAACAGTCAGGTAAACGCCATCGAGTTTTTGGGCGCTAACGTCAAAATTAATGTGAGTTATGGAAAAAGTGGAAATCTGACCGTTAGCCAGTCTGACGTTTTGTTTGCCAAGGCTAAAATTGAGGTTGGCGATAATGTTAAAGTGAGCTGGAATAAAAAAGATCAATTAGAGCTAGTCAATCAGGGGAATAACAAAACATAAGAATTCACCAAATGCACTCGGGTTCTACCGCACAAGAGCTTTTTCAGAGCCAACGTAGTTATTCACTGATGGGCCGGCACATTTTGGTTTGAGGGGTGATGCAAATAAAGCACTGGAGATGCTTAAACCGCGATGTAGTCTGTTTGGTATGGTAGCTCAAATTTGGTGTGGCCGCTTGGTGTACATTGGTGCAACAAATGTCAGCGTTATATTTTAAGTCATTAAACTNANTGAAATGCTTGGTGACTGGTNAAGCGNTGACTGGGGNAAAACAAAAANAACTNGATAAAATTCGCAAGGNGGAAAGTCAAAATGCAAAAAAACACGACACGNCGTAAGGTTCTNAAAGGAGCAGGCGCCGTAGCGGCCTATGCTGGTTTGGGGCTTGGTATGCCAAANGTAGTGCGNGCTAACGACAAAGTNGTTCGTTATCTTGGCACAGCAACCACAATGGGATCTGAAATCGACAAAAAACTCTTCGAAGACACTGGTATCAAAGTCCAGTACATCCCTGTCACNACTGATGAAGTAACAAAACGTGTGTTAACTCAGCCCAACAGCTTTGACATTGTCGATACCGAATATTTTAGTCTTCCAAAACTAGTTCCATCTGGGAATATCCTCGGTATGGACTCAAAACGTATCAAAAATTTTGANGACATAAGTACGACCCACACACTTGGAGAGATCGGTGGTAAAAAGATTGGTGANCAAGGCACTGCGCCGAAAAAAGTCTTTTACTTGAAGGATGAGTCCTCTAAGGAATTNTCCTCGGAGCCTACTCGATGGGCAACGCTAATCCCGACAGTTTTCAATGCTGATACTTTGGGCATTAGGCCAGATCTGATCGGCAGGCCAATTAACACATGGGCCGAGCTTTTGAACCCAGAGTTTAAGGGAAAAGCNTCGATCTTAAACATTCCATCAATTGGAATTATGGATGCCGCAATGGTTGTTGAATCAATGGGTGAATATAAATACCCAGACAAAGGCAACATGACGCGCAAAGAGATTGATATGACAATCGGCATATTAATCGAAGCAAAGAAACAGGGACAATTTCGCGCTCTCTGGTCCGATTTCAACGAAAGCGTCAATTTGATGGCGTCTGGTGAAGTAGTAATTCAGTCAATGTGGTCGCCAGCAATTACCGCCGTTCGGACGCAGGGCATTCCTTGCATATATCAACCATTGAAGGAAGGATATCGTGCTTGGGCTGTGGGCTTTGCCTTGTCTGCTGCTACCAAAGGCTATCAAGCAGATGTTTGTTATGAATTCATCAATTGGTATCTCTCTGGTTTCGTTGGTGGATATCTAAACCGTCAGGGTTACTATTCAGCTGTACCATCAACTGCCAAAGAATACATGGCTGCCTACGAGTGGGATTACTGGATGCTTGGAAAGCCTGCAACACAGGACATAATGGCTCCAGATGGCAAAAAGCTGGCTGGTGCTGGTGAAGTCAGAGATGGTGGATCTTTCGAAGAGCGGATGGGCGGCGTTGCTTGTTGGAACGCAACAATGGATGAGAACCGTTACATGGTGCGTAAATGGAATGAATTTGTCGCAGCGTAAATGCACCTAACTATAAAATATTCGGCACCCTTTTGGGTGCCGTTTTTTTTCTGAAGTGGAAATTTGGATATGGATGGGTCTGAATGTGCGAAACTACAACGCGCCAAGGGGCAATTGAGTTTTCACGTGAGCCAAAAACGTGTTTCGCGCATGTTCCAGTCAGGCTCGGCGAAGCTTATGCTGCCAAAAACTTACTCTGATATGATGGAAGCAGTCATTCTCAACACCTCAGGCGGTATGACTGGTGGCGACATTTTAAATATCGATGTTGAGGCTAAGGATTGCGCGCTTGTGATGACAACGCAAACTGCTGAACGTGTGTATCGTAGCGTTGGTAAAAGGCCTGCAAAGATGCAGATCAACCTCTCAGTCTCTGATACAGCAGATCTACATTGGCTGCCCCAAGAAACGATCGTATTCAATTACTCCAAATTTGAACGGACGCTGAAAATAAATTTGTCTTCCTGCAGCAACTGTTTAGTTGCCGAGACAATTGTTTTGGGCCGTCAAGCCATGGGCGAGAATGTTTATNATTGCCATTTAATTGATAATTGGCGCGTGTTCCGTGACGGCAATTTATTCCATGCAGAGTCGTTAAGGCTTTCAGATGAGGTCAGCAAAATCATTACAGCGCCTGCTGGTGGCAATGGTGCTAGGCTGCTGTCAACAATTCTCTACATTGGAGACAATTTGGAACGAATAGCTNATAGGGTGTCCGACGTGATAAAACAAAGCCCATCGAATTGCGCCGTGTCGTGTTGGAACGATCGTCTCATCATTCGCCTCATGAGTTCACACTCAGCGTCTGCCCGTAAAGATATTGAAAAACTTTTACTCGCCATTCGAAAACAGCCAATGCCGCGCGTCTGGCAGACCTAACAAGCAAGGAGTTAAACATGAAACTTAACCCCAGGGAAAAAGACAAGTTACTGGTGTCTATGGCTGCTATTGTCGCCCAGAAACGAAAAGAGAGAGGTGTCAAGTTAAACTACCCTGAAGCTGTCGCTCTTATCACAGACTTCGTTATTGAAGGAGCGCGCGATGGTCGGTCGGTCGCAGACCTGATGGAGGCTGGGGCACATGTGGTTAAACTTGAAGATTGTATGGAGGGCATTGCCGAAATGGTTACAGATGTTCAAGTTGAAGCCACCTTTCCTGACGGCACTAAACTGGTAACAGTTCATCAACCAATTCGTTAACTTTAGGAGATTAGAATTATGGTACCGGGTGAGATACTGACGAAAGACGAAGATATTCTCTTAAATGCTGGCGTTACGACAGTCAGCTTGTCTGTTGCCAATACTGGTGACAGACCGATCCAAGTAGGTAGCCATTACCATTTTTACGAGACTAACGAAGCACTTAAGTTTGAGAGGGCTAGTGCGAAGGGAATGCGTCTTGACATTGCTGCGGGCACGGCTGTGCGTTTTGAACCCGGTCAGGAACGAGAAATTTGCCTCATTCCGTTCAAAGGCCGACGGGTCGTACATGGTTTTAACCAAAAAATCATGGGAGAGTTGTGATGCCAATTTCCATGCCTAGAAAAATTTATGCNGATATGTATGGGCCAACTACTGGCGACAAAGTTCGTTTGGCTGACACTGAATTATTTATCGAAGTTGAGACTGATCTGACATCTTACGGCGACGAGGTNAAATTTGGAGGTGGAAAAGTTATAAGAGATGGTATGGGTCAGTCACAGGTATCACGTGATAGTGGCGCAGTGGATACAGTAATAACTAACGCGTTAATTATCGACGTAAGTGGCATTTACAAAGCTGATCTAGGTTTAAAAGACGGGCTTATCCACGCAATTGGCAAAGCAGGCAATCCAGATACGCAGGAAAATGTGAACATAATTATTGGTCCTTCCACCGAAGCAATTGCTGGCGAAGGGCTTATTCTGACAGCAGGCGGCTTTGACAGCCACATCCACTTTATCTGCCCGCAACAGATTGATGATGCATTGCATTCCGGAATTACAACAATGCTTGGTGGCGGTACTGGCCCAGCACATGGCACGTTGGCCACAACTTGCACGCCTGGCCCATGGCATATCGGACGAATGCTTCAAGCAGCCGACAGTTTTC
This sequence comes from Halieaceae bacterium, assembly GCA_002691565.1. Taxonomy (GTDB): domain Bacteria; phylum Pseudomonadota; class Gammaproteobacteria; order Pseudomonadales; family Halieaceae; genus Luminiphilus. The sequence goes on along the minus strand of NZIH01000025.1, from coordinate 3,455 downwards.
CAATGAATTTGGCCTTTGCGGGCAAGGGCAATGCATCACTGCCGGAAGGTTTGGTCGAACAAATAAATGCTGGAGCCTGCGCGCTCAAGCTTCATGAGGACTGGGGTACTACGCCAGCAGCAATCGATAACTGTCTGAATGTAGCTGACGATATGGATATCCAAGTGATGATCCATACAGACACGCTCAATGAGAGTGGGTTCGTAGAGAATACTGTTGCTGCGATCAAAAACAGAACAATACATGCATTTCATACCGAAGGTGCTGGTGGTGGTCACGCACCCGATATCATCAAGGTATGCGGTGAGCGTCATGTTATCCCATCCTCGACGAACCCAACGCGGCCATATACCGTAAATACACTAGAGGAGCATCTTGACATGCTTATGGTTTGTCATCACTTGGACAAATCTATTCCAGAGGACGTGGCGTTTGCAGAGAGTAGGATTCGTAAAGAGACGATAGCGGCTGAGGATATCCTGCATGACATGGGTGCATTTTCTATCATAGCGTCCGACAGCCAGGCTATGGGGCGAGTGGGTGAGGTTATCACCCGCACGTGGCAAACAGCGCACAAAATGAAAACCCAACGTGGGCGGCTCAGCGACGAAACAGGAGACAACGATAATCTAAGAGTGCGGCGCTATGTTGCTAAATACACTCTAAATCCAGCAATTTGCCATGGTATTTCTGNACATGTTGGGAGTATCGAAGTAGGTAAGCGCGCTGATTTGGTTTTGTGGAAACCCGCTTTCTTTGGGGTTAAGCCGGAGATGGTTTTGCTTGGTGGTAGTATTGCAGTGGCGCAAATGGGTGACCCAAACGCTTCTATTCCGACACCTCAACCTGTATACACTCGACCAATGTTTGCGGCCTTCGGACGCTCTGTTGAAAACTCTGCTGTTTGTTTTATCAGCCAAGCCGCAGAAAATGAGTCGATAGGCGATAAGCTTGGTCTTGCCAAGGAAACAAAACCTGTTCAAAACACGCGAAGCGTCTCTAAGATGGACATGGCTCTTAATAACTATTTGCCGGACATTGAGGTTCACCCGGAAACTTACGAAGTCCGAGCAGATGGTGAGCTTCTGAATTGTGAGCCAGCAACAGAGCTTCCGATGGCTCAACGCTATTTTCTGTTTTGAGTTATTATAGACTGAGAGCTTTAAATGAAAATCTCCCAGGAAATCATCCACAACGTGAACCATGAGACGGCTTTAGCCTATGTTACACTCGATTATGAGGGTAGATTTTTGCGCAGGAAGCGGCTTGTTACCAACACTGGNGAGCCATTTCTTGTCGAGCTACCAGAGACAGTCTCATTATCATCAACGGATGGGTTTCTGCTTGATGATGACCGCGTTATTGCCATAAAAGCTAAACCTGAGAAGCTACTTAAAGTACAACATTCAAATTTNCCACGCATTGCTTGGCACATTGGGAACCGTCATACCCCGTGCCAAGTTGGATGCGATCACCTCTTGATACAAGAAGATCATGTTATGGAGGGCTTGTTGAACTTGCTTGGCGCTGATATCGAAAAATTGCAAGCTCCCTTCATCCCAGAAGGTGGCGCTTACGGACATGGCCGAACTCACAGTCATTCCCACAACCATTCACATCAGCCTACTACCGCAATTGATAGTGCCGATGGTAACCCTAACGNTTTGACGTAGGTCTGATAATGAAAAGCTTCCACAAAGATATCATGACACTACAAACTTGGTTTTCGCCCGCCTTCCCAACTGGCGCCTTCAGCTATTCACATGGCATGGAGTCTGCGATCCAAGATAATCTGATAAACGATGCAGGCAGCCTAAAAAGTTGGATTGCTTTATTGTTAAGTTATGGATCTGGTCGCAATGATGGGTTGTTTCTGAAGGCAGCATATGAGGATGTTACTGAGGCTAATGCTCTGTGTTTGGCGTTGTGCGGCAGCAAAGAAAGGTTGCGTGAAACNACGGAACTTGGGCAGGCTTTCAGTCAGGTGGTGAAGGCAGGTTATGGTGTCAAGTTACCAGATCGAACGGCCTACCCTGTGGCGGTTGGTATGACTGCAAAGCAAATCGATCTGGACCTAGCGCTAACACTTCAAAGTTATCTCCAAGCTTTTGCGAGCAACTTAATCTCGGTTGGCGTTCGCACTATACCAATAGGCCAGCAGGCTGGCCAAGATTGCCTGATTGGGCTCTACCCCATCATTGAAAAGATGACAAAGAAAATCAAATCAGAGTCGCTAAATGAACTAGGAAGCGCGACATTTGTATCCGATTTGATGGCTATAAAACACGAAAATTCTGTGCCAAGGATCTACAGAACATGACCAAGAAAAAATTAAGATACGGACCTCTGAGGGTTGGTATTGGAGGGCCTGTTGGTGCAGGCAAAACCAGTATGACCGAAGCTCTTTGCCGCGCTTTAGGCGATGAAATGTCATTGGCTGTTATTACAAATGATATCTACACTTCTGAAGATGCGGACTATTTGGTCCGCGCTCAGGTACTTTCATCAGATAGAATTCGTGGTGTAGAAACTGGCGGATGTCCCCACACTGCAATCCGGGAGGATGCCTCTGTAAACCTCGCTGCGATAGAGGACTTGAAACAGCGATTCCCGAAACTTGATTTAATTCTACTTGAGTCAGGCGGTGACAATCTAGCTGCCACTTTTAGTCCAGAGCTAGTCGATCTGACTATTTATGTAATTGATGTATGCATGGGGGGAGACATACCTAGAAAAAAAGGACCTGCTCTGATGAAATCAGACATGTTGGTTGTGAACAAAATAGAGCTTGCGCCTCACGTTAACGTCGATATCGAGCAACTGCACATTGATACCAAGGACAGTAGAGGTAAATTGCCATACATTTTTGGGTCAATGCGTAGAGGGGTTGGCGTTCCACAATTAGTCGACTTTCTGAAAACCGAGGGAGGTTTTTACTAGTCCCTCGGCTCCCTTTTTCTGAACATGTATTTCAATTTTGAGGAAAAAAGGTTTAACAACCCTGGCGCTGAAAACTTGGAACTTGACTGCTATCCAACATAAGGCGCTGGCCTTTATAACTTTGTGGTCAGGCTCATTAATATTTAAAGTTGATGCTAGTTTTCTCAAAAAGACGCTTTATTGCCATGGCTTAGAGCCGCAGAACTCTTATCCGCAACCTTGCCTGCAGCCAGTTCCAAGGACCGTGTACCAAGGATCTTGATCTTTAAGGCTTGGTTTCCAACGGGGCTTTTAAACTCTTTGTTTCCATCTACCTGATGTCTCTTGTGCCATCAAAGCTTGATACGCAATCGATTTTTAAAAANATNAACCACACTCAGNTNTGTGGGGTGCAAGGCGGCAAATANTTTGCTATTATATAANAANTNNATAGGNGTATTTTGAATGATAAGAAAAAGCAATGTTGAGCCTCCCCCTTTGAAGTGGTCCGACCCTATAGTTAGGAAAACGGAGGA
>NZIH01000024.1 GCA_002691565.1 Halieaceae bacterium | reverse complement strand
TGATATGGCCCGATATTCTCGCACTGAGGCCCTCGTTTCGGGCCATGGCGACGCGGCTAGCGGAAAGCGGTTATGCGGTGCTTTGCATCAATCCCTACTACCGCGATGCGCGATCGCCTGTGGTCGAGACGGGAGAAAGTTTCAGGGACGATTCAACGCGCAAGAAGATCTATCCTCTATATCAGAGCCTCTCGCCTCAGACACACGCGCGCGATGCACGTGCTTTCGTTGATTGGATTGATACCCAATCTGTGGTCGATAAATCTCGTCCCATTGGCACCATGGGCTACTGCATGGGTGGCCCCATGGTGATGCGCGCCGCCGCCGAGCGGTCAGATCGAATAGGTGCGGCTTGTGCCTATCATCCGGTGTCGCTCGCAACCGAGGGGGAAGACAGCTCGCATTTACTCATTCCAACGATCGAAGCTGAGTGCTTGATTGCGCTTGCTGAGAACGATGATCAGCAACATCCCGATGACAAACATGTGTTGCGGCAAGCTTTTAGCGCTAACGAGTTGCCGGCTGAGGTCACTGTCTTTGAGGGTGCGCTGCACGGTTGGTGTGTCTTGGATTCCCGCGTTTATAACGAGGCACAGGCTGAGGTTGCGTGGTCTAAAACGCTCGCATTATTTGATCGTGCGCTTTAGAGGCGACAGTGAGCGACTAACGAGACGGGCCGAGGTCGCCTAGCGATGTGTGGGCGGTACACGCTAACAGCCTCAAACAAGCCCGATCTGGCGCACCTGAGTCTGGATATTCCTGATCGTTANAATATCGCGCCACANNCCGANGTGNTGGTGGAAACAGANCGAGCGGAANTGACCCTCATGTCTTGGTCTTTCTCGCCCNCATGGGCCAAAACNCCCATGAATCTGTTCAATGCCAGGGTGGAGACATTAACCGAAAAGCCATCATTTAAAGGCGCTAAGCGGTGCGTATTTATCGCCGACGGNTGGTATGAGTGGCANCGNGCGGTGTCTCCTAGNCGACCNTGGTNNCACCACGCTNNNCGGCGANCTTCTGCGATTTGCGGGTGTTTATGAGCCAACGAGTGGNTGNGCCATTGTGACNATGGGTGCGCAGGCCNCNATTGCCCATATCCACNACCGACAGCCACTGCTANTGTCTNTAGAGGCATCTCATCAGTGGTTAAACGGAGCACCTGCGGGCGACTGTATGACGGATATCACCGTCGATATTCACCAGGTCAGTTCGGCTGTCAATAATGCNAGGGTTGATAATNCAAGGCTCACCCAGCCCCTTGATGAACCAGTCTGCGAGCCCGAGCAGGGCGCACTTTTCTAGCGCGCCTTTTTTGCGCACCTTTTTAGCGCAACCACGAATTGCGTTACTTCCGATAAAACGCTTCTTCNCGACTACCCAGATAGCGGCTTTCGCCAGCGCCAAATTTGAGGGAGAACTACCATAAAAACGTTATGGTAGCGGGGGTTTAGGGTTGATACCATCGCGCCAATAATGAATAAAAGCCGCGGTTGTGTGTCGGCGGAAAAACGAGGGGGAGAATCGGTGCTGAGTGAGAACTCATTACCGGTCAAAGCGATGAAAGCNTTTGTAGAAAAAGCTGCAACTGACCATGCTGCCTCCCAAGGCGGATTGTTGCCATGCCTCCATGAAATTCAGGCGAAGCTGGGCTACATACCTGANGATTGTCTCGATACCATTGCTACAGCGTTTTCACTGTCGAGAGCAGAGGTGCACGGTGTTGTCAGTTTCTACCATGACTTCAGAACGTCACCATCCTCTGACCAATTTGTTCAAATCTGTTGCGCGGAAGCCTGTCAGGCGTCCGGATCGAGGGCACTAGAGGCAGGTGCTAGCGGTGTCTTGGGGATTGCATTCGATGAGATGCATCCGACGGATAACTATCGTCTGGAGCGCGTTTACTGCTTGGGTAATTGTGCCTGCGGTCCATCGGTCCGTATCAATGNAGAGGTCTATGGACGTGTTGATCTTGCTGAATTGCCAGCGCTTGTGCGTGAGGCGATACCGTCATGACGTTAACCGTCTACATTTCCCAAGATACAACTGCCGTAGCGGTGGGTGCTAATCGTGTCGCCAAGGCATTTAGTCACGCCGCCTCGGAGGCTGGCATTGATTTCACCTTAGTACGGAACGGATCGCGAGGCGCGTTTGGTTTTGAGCCATTGGTTGAGGTCGAGATGGNAGAGCAGGGCCGCGTTGCCCTGGGGCCTGTGATGCCTGGAGAAACCGACGCATTACTCGCAGCCATTGCCGATGGGCAGCTGGATCGCCAGCCAAATTATCTGGGACCGGTGAATGATATCCTGTGGCTAGCCAACCAAACGCGTATCACGTTTAAGCGCTGTGGTGAGGGTGATCCTCTGGACCTCTCGCTATACCGACAGTTGGGCGGTTATCAGGGCCTAGAACGAGCGCTATCACTATCGCCGCAAGCGATTGTCGATGAAGTCAAAGCATCAGGTCTCCGAGGGCGAGGCGGTGCCGCATTTCCCACCGGCATTAAGTGGCAGACGGTCCTGGATGCCGAGGGCGAGCAAAAATACATTGTCTGCAACGCAGACGAGGGAGATTCAGGCACCTTCGCTGATCGATTGCTGATGGAAGCGGATCCCTACCAGCTCATTGAAGGCATGACGATTGCAGGGCTAGCCGTTGGCGCCACGAAGGGTTTCATTTACTTGCGCTCCGAATATCCCAAAGCGCAGAAAATGCTTGAACAAACGATCGAACTTGCGATCGCCGAAGGCTACTTGGGCGCCAATCTTCGCGGCAGCGGTCAGCGATTCGAGCTCGAAGTCCGCATGGGGGCGGGCTCCTATATTTGTGGTGAGGAAACCGCACTGCTCAACAGTCTCGAGGGCAAGCGCGGTGTTGTGAGAGCGAAACCCCCGTTGCCTGCCATCGAGGGTCTTTTTGGTAAGCCTACCGTTGTAAATAATGTTCTCACGCTTGCGTCAGTTACCTCGATTCTCGCTGATGGCGGTGCTGAGTATGCGCGCCATGGTGTTGATCGATCCAAAGGAACAATGCCGCTGCAGCTGGCGGGCAATATTCGGCGAGGTGGTTTGATTGAGGTCCCCTTTGGTGTCTCGCTGAATCAGATCATCAATGAGTGGGGTGGTGGGACGCGGTCAGGCCGTGAAGTCCGCGCGGTGCAGGTGGGTGGTCCGCTGGGCGCCTATCTCTCCCGAGAACAGCTAGACGTGCCGTTGACGTATGAAGCGCTTGCCGAGATTGGCGGCATGCTAGGACACGGCGGTATTGTCGTGTTCGATGACTCTGTTGATATGGCTAAGCAGGCCCATTTCGCGATGGATTTCTGCGCCAAAGAGTCCTGTGGTAAGTGCACTCCCTGCCGAATTGGCGCCGTTCGAGGTAGAGAAGTACTCGATCGGGTCTGTGACAGCACCGCTTCCTCAAGCGACTTGATCTTATTGCGGGATCTTTGCGAGACCATGGAGCAAGCATCACTCTGTGCCATGGGCGGTTTGACGCCTTTACCCGTGAAGAGTGCCATGGATAACTTCCCCGAGGACTTCGGGGTGTTAGACAACCAGTATGAGGTGGCCGTGTGAACAGTATGGTCGAGTTTTACCAACCACAAGCAGACTTTGGCACCCCGGGTTCAAAGTCCACCGAGCTTGTGACGCTATCCATTGACGGNCGGGACATTTCCGTTCCGTCGGGCACCTCCGTTATGCGGGCCGCCTTTGAGGCCGGGATCAAGGTGCCGAAGCTCTGTGCTACCGATACGCTGGAATCCTTTGGATCCTGCCGGGTTTGTCTGGTCGAGATTGAGGGAAGACGAGGTTATCCCTCCTCGTGTACCACACCCGTTGAAGCGGGTATGACCGTCACGACCCAAAGCGATCAGCTGGCGAAAATTCGTCGCGGTGTGATGGAGCTTTACATTAGCGATCATCCGCTCGATTGCCTGACCTGTCCAACGAATGGCGACTGCGAGCTTCAGTCGACAGCCGGTGAGGTTGGCTTACGCGATGTGCGTTATGGCTTCGCGGGCGAGAATCACACCCAGTTGGAGAAAGACGAGAGCAGCCCGTATTTTACCTTCGATTCGTCTAAGTGCATCGTTTGTTCTCGCTGTGTGAGGGCCTGTGAAGAGACGCAGGGTACGTTTGCGCTGACCATTTCGGGGCGAGGTTTTGATTCCAGGGTCAGTGTTGGGCCTGAGACGAACTTTTTAGAGTCAGACTGTGTCAGTTGCGGCGCCTGTGTTGCAGCGTGTCCCACGGCCACATTGACCGAAAACAGCATTATCGAGAGCGGGATACCCGAGCATTCGGTGACGACAACCTGTGCTTACTGCGGTGTTGGCTGCGGTTTCAAGGCTGAAATGCGCGGCCAAGAAGTGATTCGCATGACGCCCTGGAAGGACGGTAAAGCTAACGAGGGACACGCCTGCGTTAAAGGCCGGTTTGCCTTTGGCTATGCAACCCACAAAGATCGAATGACCGAGCCCATGATTCGGGACTCGATAGATGACCCCTGGAAGCGGGTCAGCTGGGACGAAGCGCTAACATTCGCCGCCACTCGGCTACGCGCGATTCAAGAGCAATACGGCACCAAGAGCATTGGCGCTATTTCCTCGTCACGCTGTACGAATGAGGAAGTGTGGCTGGTCCAGAAGATGGTTCGCACCGGTTTTGGCAATAATAATGTCGATACCTGCGCCCGTGTCTGCCACTCACCCACGGGCTATGGCCTCAAGCAAACACTGGGTGAGTCAGCAGGTACCCAGGACTTTGCCTCGGTTGCGGATGCCGATGTGATTGTCGTGATGGGAGCTAATCCGACAGAGGCGCACCCTGTCTTTGGCTCACGATTAAAGAAACGACTGCGAGAGGGTGCCCACCTCATTGTTATCGATCCGCGTCGCATTGAGATNGTTGGTGCNCCGCACGTACGGTCCGATCTTCATTTGCCCGTCCGTCCCGGAGCGAACGTGGCTTTGTTGAACGCCATGGCGCACACGATTGTCACCGAAGGCTTAATGGACCAGCACTTTGTTGATTCACGTTGCGACAAGGTGGCATTCACTAACTGGCTGACATTCATCCAACAACCCGAGAACTCTCCCGAGGCGTTGGAGGCTCATACCGGCGTGCATGCAGATGATGTGCGTGTGGCGGCCCGTCTGTATGCCACGGGCGGAAACGCTGCCATTTACTATGGCTTAGGTGTTACCGAACATAGTCAGGGCTCAACGACGGTGATGGCCATCGCGAATTTGGCGATGTTGACCGGCAACCTTGGCCGCCGGGGCGTGGGTGTGAATCCGCTTCGTGGTCAGAACAATGTTCAGGGTTCCTGTGACATGGGGTCGTTCCCGCACGAATTACCGGGCTATCGACCGGTCAGTGACGATNCCGTTCGCGGCAGTTTTGAAGCCGCCTGGGGTGTGACACTGGATCCTGAGCCAGGCCATCGTATCCCCAACATGTTCGAAGAAGCCTTATCNGGANCCTTTAAAGGTTTGTACTGCCAAGGAGAGGACATAGCGCAGTCGGATCCCAATACACAGCATGTCGAGGCGGCGCTCGAGTCGATGGAGTGTCTTATTGTTCAGGACATTTTCCTGAATGAGACGGCTAAATTTGCCCACGTCTTCCTTCCAGGTTCGTCGTTTTTGGAGAAAGACGGTACGTTCACCAATGCTGAACGTCGTATTTCTCGGGTGAGAAAGGCGATGGAGCCGCTCGCGGGAAAGGCCGACTGGCAGGCAACATTGGGTCTCGCTCAAGCCCTTGGTTGTGATTGGGACTATGAGAGTCCTGAGCAAATCATGCGTGAGATATCGGCGCTGACGCCCACGTTTAACGGTGTGACCTACGAGAAAATCGAGCGCTTGGGCAGTATTCAGTGGCCCTGTTGGGATGAGGCGTCCGAGGGGACCCCCACCATGCACGAGGAGTCCTTCACGCGNGGTTTGGGGCAATTTATTGTCACAGAGTACGTACCGACCGATGAACGCTGTACACGTCGTTTCCCGCTCATTCTGACGACGGGACGCATTCTCAGCCAGTACAACGTAGGTGCACAAACCCGCCGTACCGAGAATTCTGCCTGGCACGAAGAGGATGTGCTGGAGATTCATCCTGAAGACGCCGAGGAGCGAGGGATCGCTGAAGGCGATTGGGTGGGTATTTCAAGTCGAATGGGGGATACCGTTCTGCATGCTCGGTTGTCTCAGCGTGTTCGGCCCGGCGTGGTTTACACGACTTTTCACCATCCTGTCTCAGGTGCAAACGTCATCACAACCGATAGTTCAGATTGGGCAACTAATTGCCCAGAATACAAGGTGACGGCGGTGCAGATAACTCGTGTCACTCAGCCATCTGACTGGCAAGAACGTCAGAAGACGTTTGATGTTAAGCAGCAGGGTTTGGCGAAGGACTATGTCGTTGGCTGAGCCTGTTCATGTTGATGCGACTCATGCGGATTCATCTGTGGTATCGGTCAGTCGCCTGTTGCGCGAGGACGGTGTCACAAGCGAAACGGATGATGCGGTTGTTGCCGAAGTGCCGGTTGCCATGTCATTTAACGACATCTCATATGCGGTGATGATGGCCACTCCCTGCGATTTAGAAGACTTCATTCGTGGGTTTGCCATTGGCGAGGACATCGTCACGAGTCCGCGCGCCATTTACGATATCGAGATTAAGCCTGCGGATACCGGTGTCGCTGTCAATGCTCGCGTGTCTAACGAAACCGCGCATCGGTTGCAATCCCGGCGTCGGTCTATGGCTGGCCCTAGCGGCTGCGGTCTCTGCGGTATCGAGTCGATCGAGCAGGTGACGAGAGATATTGCACCGCTGCAGTCTCAAGCGCTACCGAGCCAAGTTGCGCTTGATAAAGCACTGACCGATATGCGAGCGAGACAGGTAGTTTCGCAATCCACATCGGGTGCACATGCCGCAGTCTGGTGCGATATGGAAGGCAATATTGTGTCGGTCAGAGAGGATGTTGGTCGACACAATGCGCTCGATAAACTCATCGGCTGGCGCAGTCTGAACCCCACTGACGGCTTTGTACTTGTGAGTAGCCGTGCAAGCTATGAGATGGTGGCTAAAGCCGCAACGGCGGGTATCGGGGTTTTGGCGGCGGTCTCGGCGCCTACCTCCATGGCAATCGACACCGCAAAATCCGCTAACCTTGGTTTGATTGCCTTTGCCTCAAGCGGTCGCCACGCAGTTTACGCCTAGCCTAGGTCCCAACTCGGGCGGCTTTCTACGCGGAATTTAGTGAGATCAGGTTCGGTTGTGTTACAACATAAGCGAATCCACAGCGTACTAATGTTTCAACGAATGAATTCTGTAACTGAGCTTAGTGACGGCCGACGCTTGAGAAGTGAGCGAAGCCGAAAAGCCATGATTGATGCGGCCCTCGAACTAATCGAGGAGGGGAATTATGCGCCTACCGCGAAGCAGATTTCTTCACGGGCCGGTGTTGGTATTCGATCATTCTTCCGCCAGTTCGAAGANATGGACCTCTTTTTTTCTGCGCTCGATGAGCAGACTGTCGGGTCTTTCTGGGANAGCTTTCTCAGNGAGGGTCAGCGAGAAGGCCCTCTTGATCAGCGACTTGATTCGATTGTGGCCACTTACGGNAAGGCGTTTGAAAAACACCGNTCNCTCTTACTTGCNACAAAGTCGTTACGCTGGAGCTCCTCAGTTCTCAAGGCGAACTATCAGCGCTATCAGAANATTTCGAGATCAAACAAGGAAAGCTGGATACCCGANATCACTGAGCTTGGGTCCGATGAGCGTGAGTTGGTTGATGCCTATTTGTCATTCGAGATGTGGCATCGNCTCCGGGATATCCAGGGGCTGTCATGTGAGACCGCGCAAGCCGCGATCCTGAAAGCCTGCAGTGGGCTTTTATTTTCGAGAGGCTGAGTGGGTACTCAGGCGAGAGAATCCTCCAGGGGACGTCATAAAAGCGGCTTGATTTGACATAATTTATGCCATATCTTTTTTTGACTTCGCTGTGCCGGTACACGGTTGGCCAAGTTCAACAGCGAAAGAACAGGACCCGGGGGCTTCATGTCACAGCAATTTAAGGATCAGGGTGGAGCGGCAACCATGGATCCCTCGCCATTAGTCCGTCGTCTTACCTCACTNCTTGCTAGTTATTTGAACAGTGAGAAAAAACTGATAAAGCGACGAGCGGGCTCCGAAAAGGCGAGAAGAAAGGCGGGTCGAGCTCATGTGGTCGATTATTTCCATCAAGTGGAAGATGGCTACAGCTACCTCGCGAGTCAGGTGCTTCAGCGGTTTGCGGAGCGCTATGACATAGAATTGCGATGCCACATCGTCCGTGGGCCCGAAGGTAAAAATGCGCCTGAAGCCGAGCTACTACTCAAGCTTTCTCAATACGACTCGGCACTCATTGCTGATGAGTACGGGCTTAATTTCCCGGTCGGAAGCAGTCCCCTTTCATTAGATGCGGTTGATAAGGCGAACGCCTTGTTGGCACTGGCTCCCCAAGCTCGGTTGCCAGCACTGATGGTGGCAGTCGGTGAAGCGTTCTGGCGCGGTGATGATGGGGCACTAACGGAATTGATCAAGGAGCACGGCTGCGCGTCACCCGAGGAAACGGAACAGCGATTAAGCGCNGGNACTGCGCTGCGAGCAGACCTGAAACATTATTCGGGTGCGATGTTTTACTACGAAGGCGAGTGGTATTGGGGGGTTGATCGACTTCATTACTTGGAGGAACGACTGGGTGACTTAGGTGCCGACAAACACGAGGGACAGCCTCGCGTTTCACCATGCCCCGAGGTGTCGATAGCTGGCGTGGATAATGCCTCTGACATCACTCTTGAGTTCTTTCCGTCGCTCCGCAGTCCCTACACTTCGATTGTGTTTGACGAGACCATCGAGCTCGCAAAAAAGGCGGGGGTGACGGTCGTGATGCGACCCGTATTGCCTATGGTCATGCGCGGTGTACCGGCTACGCGTGAAAAGGGTCTGTATATCTTCTCCGATGCTGCCAGAGAGGCACGGCGCCGTGGCGTTGCGTATGGAAAAATGTACGACCCTATTGGCAACCCTGTAAGGCAATGCTACTCCCTATACCCATGGGCGATGCGTCAGGGAAAAGGCACGGAGTTGTTATCCAGCTTTCTAAAGCATGCCTTCGCTCTGGGCGTAAATACCAATAACAACCGAGGCCTTAGACGGGTTGTCGAGGCGGCAGGTCTTAGTTGGAGCGAGGCCAAAACGCACCTGGGCGAGACCGAATGGGAGGGAATGCTAGAGACAAATCGGCTCTCGATGTATGAGGGTGGTTTATGGGGCGTTCCCAGCTATCGTCTAATCGATGCCAAGGGGCACCCACACCTCGAAATTTGGGGGCAAGATCGCCTTTGGCTGGTAGCCAGAGAGATCCGCCGTCTGCATAGCGCCGCCTAGCGCATCAACAACACAGTTACGCATGATGCTTCGGTGGGCTTGGCGCATTTATGGCGTCAGGTGATCAGCGCTTGGATTCACCCAAAGCCCAGCGCTTTCGCTTCTTTTGCCAAAATGGTTGCAACAGCAGGCTCGCCTCTCACCGCCTTGATGAGGGCAGCGAACCTCGGGTAAGTGTCACCGCAGACATCGTAGCCTGCATAGCTGGCGTTCACGAAGGGCGTTACCAGTGTTAAATCGGCAATGGAAAAAGCGCCAAACATGAAGCCTTCATCCGGCAGTTGTCCCTCGATATAGGTCAATAACGGTGGCAGCTTCTTATCAATGATGGTCGCGATCAGCGCCTCATCAGGCTCCTGCTTGAAGGCACGAGGGCGCATGAACCGCTGAAAAAAGATGCCGGCCGCCAGCTCGGCAACAGGTCCGGATGCAAAATCATCGTACCAATCAGCCATGGCCTTATCGGCTTGATCGACCGGATAAAACGGCACTTCCGGATAGGCGGACTCGAGGTAGCGACAAATCACTTTTGAGTCGCCAAGTGTTAGATCGCCGTCGACGAGTGTGGGAATTTTTCCGAGCGGATTGAGCTTTTTATAGGTCTCGTCGCCCGTAAAAGGCATTTGTGTGACCATCTCATAGTCGAGGCCTTTCACCTCCAGGGTAATCAATACCTTTCTCACAAACGGAGACCCGTGAACGCCGTGGACTTTTAACATGATTACCTCTTCACTTGTTATGTGATCTGACGGTTTGACAGTCATGAGAATGTAGCACTTTTATGAGGGCGATAAAGTGCCTCCAGGACTTGCATCGATTCGATGCAGCAACGAGCATTGAGTAGAGTAAGTGTCGTATTAATAANTTTAAGGATGCACCCGATTGGCTCAGCTAACGTTTTTCTATGATCTGTCTTCACCCTGGACCTACCTCGCGTTCAACAACGTCCAAGAGGTCATTGCTGAGACACAGTCGACCGTGACCTGGCGACCTTTTCTGGTGGGTGGCGTATTTAATGCGGTTAACCAAAGTGTGTACGCTGCGCGCAGTAATCCTACCGATCCAAAGGTCATTCATACCTTTACCTGGCTTCATGAGTGGGCGCGTCTTGCGAATCTACCTCTGGACTTTCCGACAGAACATCACCCGGTAAAGTCTGTGTTGGCGATGCGTATGTGCTGTGCACTCGAGGACGATCAGCAGACGCTCAAGGACTTTACGCAAGCGGCATTTGTGGCCTATTTTGGCGCCGGTCGGAATATTGATGACCCGCGGGTCATGGCAGAGGTCGCCCAAAGCGTTGGTCTCGATGGTGAGGCGCTTGTAAGCAGAGCCGTCGAGCCGGCGATCAAAGATCGCTTGCGAGCCAATACAGAGGAAGCTATTGCAAAGGGTGCTTACGGGTCGCCAACGATGATCGTCAATGAAGCACAGCTTTATTTTGGTAACGATCAGCTGCCGCTGGTGCGTCAGGCGCTCTTTAGGTAAGCGAATTCAGCCTAGAACAGTTTGTACCGTGGTCCGCGCGGTCTGGGTATGACGTGTGTTTCGGGTAGCTGGCACAGGCGCTCCATTTTATTAACGCTTCCGTCGGCGTATTCCCAGATGAGAAATTCACCGTCGCGATACCGTCGAACGACCTTGGGGCCCCAGCCAAAGACATAGAAATTCAGAATCTCATCTTCCCAAATCATGGAGGACGAGGTTCTCATGCAAAAGTCCTTTTCACCGCTGGTGAANAAGACATTGCCTTCTGTGTCGTTGGTNTTTAGCCCGCCCGTGCTATTGGGTCCGTAGTCATGAATGAGGCCAGCGGCAGTGACGACAACACGCTCGCCGCATTGCTCGACGCGTTCAATATGGCCGGTTCTAGCGCCTTCTATCGCTCGCCACAGACCACGAATGTCATCAGCACCCTCAGAGAGCGGTTCCGTACACGCCCTAAGCACGGGCAGCGGGAAATGTGAGTAGCCGCATTCCGGCGTATTCCCTTTGGGTATGTCCCTCGCGGTCAAGCCACTACCATCGAGCGCGGGGAGTTCACAGTAATTGATCTGAGAACCGTCGCCGGCCAACGTGGCTGGNTCGATGGTTAGGGGAGGGCGAGGTGACAAATAAGCAAGCCAGAAGACCCCTGCNACCANAATGAAANAGGCACCAAACGCGTATTTGNGTAGGCGAAACATTTNAAAAACCCGCTTACGGCCTGAGGATGATGCCTTCCTCGGCACCAACCTCACCGTCGAGCATNTCCNGGATTTTTTCNGCCATAGCCTCCGGTCCATGTGACTCCGATAGCTTAATCCAGCCACTTGCGGCCATCATGAAATCAATCATTGCAGCACCCATTTGGCGCATCATTGCTCCCGAACCGATGCGTTCACGCAATACCGCAATTTGATCTGGCGCAGACCAGAACACGGGTTTCGCGCCCGGTAGGTCTCGGGTAGCGCCAAAGGCGCCNGCATTCCAATGTGTTTTTCCTACTGCCCCCGAGTAGGGGATNGTATCNCCGAGACGGGTGTGCAGTGCAGNGACTACATCTTCGTTGCCCGCAACATCNAAGACGAGGGTCTCGGGTCCCACGGGTATAAGTCCGACCTCGTCATAGGTCACGACGACATCGTAACAATCCAAGCTTTCCACGAAGCCTTTGTTTTTAGTCGAGGTTAGGCCAATCGTCTCGATCTTCCCCGAAAAATGTTTGCGCATGAGGTAGCCAAAACCCATCGCGGTCTTTGCCGATGCGGAGGTGACCACAATGCGTGTTGCACCNTAAAAGTNGTGATCCTCNCAATAGCTTTGCATCAAAAACGAGGTGCCGAANAAGGGCCTGAATAACATGATGGCTTCTTCAAACTCGGCTGCGTATCCGGGCTCGCTCTTTGTGAAGGCGTATTCGTTATAAAAGGGTGGCACGACCGCTCGGCATTCACGGATATCGGTAAATCCACCAGTGCTGATGTCACCGGGAACCATCGTGACATGGGAGGCGATGGGCAAAAAACCGTAGATTCGGTCACCGATCGTGATGTCCGGGTGTTTGGACTGCACGATGTCCCCGTAGCCCCAGCACGGCAGGTTCGCGAAGCCTTCGTTAGCGGGGNATATATCGAGGTAGCGAATCAACCCCGACTTGCCCGCGAANCCGTAGCTAATCGAATTGGCAGTCATCGCAATTTTGTCGACACGGACACAAATTTCCCCCTCAANCAGGTCATGGGTTAGTTCGGGCCGTTGCTCCACACGCGCCTGTCGAAAGTCATCGATATCGAGAGAGAGCGTGTAGGCTGGGTTAGTCATAGAGGNCGTCTTTGGTTGCTCGAGCGAATCTTGACCATAGGTTATGGCATAAATAGTGTCAATAAAGAACGNCCAGTGTTTCGACGAAGCAGACACGTTAATCAGCTGCGCGAATCCATAGCCTTGATTGAACCGTTTCGGCTTGTTTGCATTCGGTTAAACTCGACACCGCTTCTATTCCTCTTATACTTCAGCACCAGCGAGGGTGGGCCGTACCCTACACACGAGGAGTGGAGCTGCGAGAAAGTTAGGCAGTGATGGGTCGCCTATTGTGAGCTCAGGCGTTTCGAGTCAACCATTAAAGCCCTGAGCCACGCACTCAGCGAAGAGAGAATAAAAAGGTATACGTAGCGATGAATATGATGGACGCAGTCATTCTGCCAATGCACCCAGAAGGGCGNAAATTCGTGGCGATTTTTGCCGTAATCGCACTCGTTCTGGGGCAGATATGGGAGCCCTTATTTTGGGTGGGACTAGGCATCACGGTCTGGTGCTACTACTTCTTTCGGGATCCCGAGCGTGTCGTTCCCCAAGGGGAAAATTTCATTATCTCGCCAGCCGATGGCGTTGTCTCACTCATTCAAGAGGTAACGCCGCCTGCTGAGATGGGTTTGGGTGACGAGCCTCTCACCCGTGTATCGGTGTTCATGAACGTGTTCAATTGTCACGTGAACCGAGCGTGCATCGACGGCACTGTGACTAACGTGACCTATCACCACGGTAAGTTTTTAAATGCGTCTCTAGATAAGGCCTCGGAGCACAACGAACGCAATTCGATCACGATTTCGCGGGATGACGGATTGAAGATTGGTATTACGCAAATTGCAGGTCTGGTTGCGCGGCGTATTGTCTGTTTTGTCGAGGAGGGCGCTAAACTCAGTTCGGGCGACCGTTTTGGGCTGATTCGCTTTGGTAGTCGACTCGATATCTATCTCCCGACAGGTGTGGGCCCAGCGGTCTGCCTCGGGCAAAAAACCGTAGCGGGCGAAACGATTTTGGCGCACTTAGACCAGCCACAGGCTCGATTCGGGGTTGCGAAGTGACCGAGCCACTCGATCGCGATCTGACGCAAGCCAAGGGCCGTGTTCGGCCACTGGCGCTGTTTCCCAACTTCATGACGTTGGGCGCGGTTTGTGTGGGCCTCACGTCCGTGCGTTTCGCACTGGATGGTCGAATCGACATGGCGGTGATTGCGCTGGTGGTCGCCATGATTCTAGATGGTCTTGATGGGCGTCTCGCCCGCGCGCTTAACTCGACTTCCCGCATAGGGAAGGAACTGGATACGTTGGCGGACTTTTTTAATTTCGGCATTGCCCCCGGTCTAATTCTGCATCTAGCGTTATTCAGCGACTCGACCCGTGTTGATTTCACCTGGGTCGCTATTATGGTGGTTGCCGCGTGCTGCGCCTATCGTCTGGCGCGTTTCAATGCTAATGAGGATACCGACCCGTCGAAGACTTTCGAGGGCGTTCCTGCACCGACACTCGCCTTGCTGACGCTCATGCCGGTCTATCTCTACCTTCTGGAATTTAATTTCGTGACGGAGTCACCCGCGCTGATATCGGCCTATCTCATTTTTTGCGGCTTTCTCGCTGTCTCGCAGGTGCCAACGATCTCGCTGAAATCTTTCAAAATCCCCTCGGCCTATATGTTCATTGTTGTTCCTATGATGATCATACACATGGCAAGTCTTCTGATTTATCCATGGGAGACACTCACGGTCATGAGTCTGCTGTATCTGGTATGCATGCCGATCTTCGCTATTCGACATCGCTCGCTCACGGATGCTGACTAACAAACGACAGTACTAGCGTGACCAATCTATCTATCCGCTGAGCNTCCCCAATAGAGCACAAGAGTAACCACGGAATTTTCAGTGGTCAGTGATATAGGTAATCGCTAAAATCCGGCCAGCTTCTGGGGTGCCTTCGGAGAACGCGGTGCCCTAGTCTTCAGTCTAAAAACAAAAACATTCATCAGATACACAACAAATCAGGTAGCGAAATGATTGCACGTCATATTTTTGATTCCGACCACGATGTGTTCCGCGACGCGGTTCGAAAGTTCTTAATGGATGAAGCGTATGAGCAGCACGCGGAATGGGAAAAAGAGGGGCAGATCGATCGTAACTTTTGGTACAAGGCGGGAGAGCAGGGCATGCTATGCCCGGGTGTGTCAGAGGAATACGGCGGCGTCGGTGCGGATTTCCGTTACAACATGGTGATCGCCGAAGAGGTGTCTCGCTTGGGTCTTACTGGCATTGGTTTTTCGCTACACAATGACGTCACGACCCCCTACCTAACTAACGTGGCCAATGAGGCGCAAAAGCAGAAGTTTCTTCCCCGCTGTGTCTCGGGAGACTGCATTGTCGCCATTGCGATGACTGAACCCGGCACGGGCTCCGACTTACAAGGCATCAAGACCTGGGCCGTTGATAAGGGGGATCACTACCTACTCAACGGCTCGAAGACCTTTATCACCTGCGGTCAACAAGCCGATATCGTGCTGGTTGTCTGCCGAACTAATTCGGATCCGTCAGCGGGCGCTAAGGCGTTCAGTATTCTTATCGTCGAGGACGGCATGCCGGGTTTTGAGCGGGGTCGTAACCTCGATAAGTTAGGTCAAAAAGCGCAAGACACGTCGGAGCTGTTTTTCAACGATGTCAAAGTCCCCAAAGAGAACCTTCTGGGCGAAGAGGGGATGGGTTTTATCTATCTTATGCGGGAACTTCCTCAAGAGCGTTTGAGTATCGCCGTTTCTGCAATGGCGAGCTGCGAGGCGGTCATTGAGCAGACCGTCAACTATGTGAAGGAGCGCAAGGCCTTCGGTAAAAGCATCGCCGAATTTCAGAACACACAGTTCACGCTAGCGCAGCTGCAAGCTGAGGTGACTTCCATGCGTGTGTTTATTGACCGATGCGCAGAGCTGTTGCTTGAGAAGGAATTAACGACGGTTGATGCATCCAAGGCAAAGCTACTGGCGACAGAGCTGCAGGGAAAGGTGACAGATCAGTGTGTTCAGTTGCACGGTGGCTATGGGTACATGTGGGAATACCCCGTGACACGCGCTTACGCGGATGCGCGTATTCAGCGTATCTACGGCGGCACCAGCGAAGTGATGAAGCTTATTATCGGTCGAGATCTCCTGTCGGATTGACTGTGCCTCAGATAGTAAAAAGGGCAGCTTTGGCTGCCCTTTTTAGTGATCTGAAGACGTGTATCACCACATTGCCACGGGGTTGATAATCATTTGAACGGCCCCTTTGAGTCGCGCCTGTCCCAGGACAAACATGAACTCGTGAACACCCTCATCGGCGAGTCGTCCCGTGTTCATTGTCTCCAGTATGTAAATACCGTGCTGCTTCAGTAGAACAACGTGGTCATAGAAGATTTTATCGCCTGGACGCGGTGGTACGGCCCCCAAACCCCAGGTNTCAGCACCGACAGCCATCGGTTTGAGTCCAGCCAAAAAGACTGACGCTTCATTGGTAATGCCCGGAATACTTGCGCCCCACAGCGCGGGGTTTTGTTTCAGCGTCGCGTCGGTATAGCCGGTATGCAGTAGCACAACATCGCCCTCACCAACGGTGACTCCCTGAGCCTTCATGGCGNCTTTGATGTCGTCTGATGTGATGGGCTGTCCGGCTTGTAGTGAATCGACGCCCATCTGCTTGGCGATATCGATCATGACGCCACGCCCGACCATGGGCGGTATCCCACTGATGTCGAGCTTTGTCAGGCCCGTGATGACTGAAAAGTCCTTGCCTTGGTTGCAGTTGTAAAATTCTCCCGCCTCACCCATGTGACCTAAACCATCGAGTTGTGGGCCGGTACCCAGCCACATTTGCAGCACGTCGTCATTTGAGCTTGCCTCCCAGCCGACACCCAAGTCAGCACTGAACTGCTGGTTTGGCTGTACGACCTGAAGCTGGGTATAGCGCGGCGGGAAGGCCGGCATACCGGGCTCTATAACAATGCCAAGCGGGTGACTGATGCCCTTCTTGACGAGTGTTGCCGCGGCCACGGTGCGCTCGGGACTCACCCGATTAGCGGCACCAATTTCGTCGTCTGCGCCCCAGGGGGAGGGGACACATTCAGCCGCAGCGGCTGCGGAGCCAGCCACGATTAATGCTAGCGAAAGACTGGTTTTAGCGAGATTGACGATAAAGCTCATGATGGTTCCTCTTATTGTTGTTAGTCGAGTCGTTTTTTAACCGGGTGCTCGGCCTGAATGCCGCAGTCGGCAAATACCTCATCACCCTCACAACATAGCGCGGGTCACTGCTAGGGCCAAGTGGTGATGCCGATGTTTTCAGTAATTAGTGACACCATTCGCCTGCCAGCCGGCTTCGCATTAAAAGGTTTTGGGTGTATCGGCGATGGCGTTCATATACAGCCTTTACGGATTGCATCAGGCCACTCTTGGTGCGAGCATCGTTGCCTTCGCAAGTAAGGGGTAAGCAATGAGCAAGGGTGCGTTAAACGGAATTAAGGTAGTTGAAATAGCTGGTATTGGCCCCGGTCCCTGTGCCGGCATGATGCTGGCTGATATGGGAGCTGAGGTAACGGTCATCGATCGCCCTGTGGCCGACCCCGAGACGGCGGCAGCTTTTGCCAAGTACACCCTTTTCAATCGCGGTAAGAAGTCTGTAGCGCTCAATCTCAAAGACGCCGATGCGGTTGACGCACTTCTGAAGATTATCGATGACGCTGATGTGCTTATCGAGGGTTTCCGTCCGGGTGTAATGGAGCGTCTAGGTCTCGGTCCAGAGGTCTGTTGTGCCCGAAACCCCAGGCTCGTCTATGGTCGCATGACGGGATGGGGACAAACCGGACCACTGTCCCATGCGGCAGGGCATGATCCGAACTACATTGCGCTAACCGGCGCGCTGTGGGCGGGCGGTAGCCATGANCACAGACCNACAGCNCCCTTGACGCTNATTGGTGACCTCGGTGGCGGCACCATGATGCTGGTATTCGGGGTNTTGAGNGCCATTATCCATGCGCAAAAGACGGGCGAAGGGCAGGTGGTCGATGCGGCTATTACCGATGGTGCGGCTTACATTTCCACGCTCCTCTGGGGAATGCATAACTCNGGTCAAATGACGGATGTTCCCGGATCAGGGTGGGCTGATTTTGGCTCGCCCTGGCACGATACCTATCAGTGNTCTGATGGTGANTACATTACTGTGTGCGCGTTAGAGCCCCAGTTCTATGCCTTACTCNTTGATGGTTTGGGTCTCAATGANGACCCGATATTCGCCAANCAATGGGACAAAGAGCAATGGCAGGCCGGCAAGGAGAAGTTCCGCACTATTTTTGCCGCTAAGACCCGCCAGGAGTGGTGCGACGAATTTGAAGGCACCGATGTTTGTTTTGCCCCTGTGCTTAACTTCTCAGAAGCCCTCGAGCATCCACACAACATCGCTCGTGAAACCTTTTTTACGCGAGACGGGATTGCACAGCCGAGTCCTGCGCCGAAGCTCAGCGCAACGCCGGGCGCTGCAGGCACCGTACCNACACCCGGGACACATACCGCTGAAGTGTTGGNGGCTTTAGACCTCGATTCTGAGATACTGAGTAAGTTGGTTGGTTAACAAAGTAAAAGCGGGAATNGCCCGCTGTTGGGGGAGATTCCATTGAAGGAACAGCTTTCAGATCAGGGTCTTTTAAAGACACAGGCCTTTATCAATGGTCAGTGGGTTGATGCCAATGATGGTGCAACCATCGATGTGACGAACCCGGCGACAGGTGAGGTCCTTGCGAGCGTTGCCAAGTTAGGTGCGGCTGAGACCGCTGATGCCATTGAGGCNGCTGCCACAGCGATGGAGAGCTGGCGTCAGTTGCCGGCCAAGGCTCGGTCCAACATTCTCCGAGACTGGTTCAATATCATCATGGCGAATCAGGAAGATCTCGCGCGAATCATGACGCTTGANCAGGGGAAGGTCATTGCCGAGAGTCGAGGCGAGGTCGCTTACGGCGCCTCTTACATCGAGTGGTTTGCGGAGCAGGCGAAGCGAATCGACGGTGATGTGATACCCGGTCCAAGCCCAGACAAGCGCATTGTCTGCATCAAGCAGCCCGTNGGTGTCTGCGCCGCAATTACGCCNTGGAATTTCCCTAATGCCATGATTACCCGCAAAGCAGCGCCTGCGCTGGCAGCGGGATGCTCGATTGTGATTAAACCGGCGAGCGAAACGCCGCTATCTGCCCTCGCATTGGCAGAGCTTGCTAAGCGGGCAGGAATTCCTGATGGTGTTNTAAACGTTGTTGTAGGCAGCTCGGGTGATATTGGCGGTGAGCTGACCTCCAATCCNATTGTCCGAAAACTCTCGTTTACCGGGTCAACCGAAATAGGGAAGTTGTTGGAGACTCAGTGCGTCCCTACCTTGAAAAAGACGTCCATGGAGCTGGGTGGTAACGCCCCGTTTATTGTCTTCGAAGACGCGGATCTCGACTCGGCCGTTCAGGGCGCGCTAATTTCCAAGTACCGAAACAGTGGCCAGACCTGCGTCTGTTCAAACCGGATGTTGGTGCAGGCCTCGGTTGCNGACGCCTTTGTTGAGAAGCTGGTAGCAGCGACCTCCAAGCTTAGTCTCGGTAACGGNCTTGCCGACGGAGTCGACTTAGGGCCCTTGGTNAATAACCGTGCAGTANATGACGTCGATGCGTTGGTAAAAGNAACCGTGGAGGCGGGCGCAACGGTTGCGCTGGGTGGTGCGCCCAGTGAGCTCGGTGGCAATTACTATCAGCCNACCATTCTGACCAATGTCACGCCTGATATGGCCGTATTCCGCAATGAAATATTCGGTCCNGTTGCTCCTGTGACTATCTTCCANACGGAAGAGGAAGCCATCGCCATGGCTAACGATACCGAGTTCGGNNTAGCGAGCTATTTTTANACCCGTGANATTGGCCGTGTATGGCGAGTCAGTGAGGCGCTTGATTACGGTATCGTAGGCGTCAACGAGGGCATTATCTCAAACGAGATGGCGCCCTTTGGTGGCGTGAAAGAGTCTGGTTCTGGACGCGAGGGTTCCAAGTACGGCATCGAGGACTACCTCGAGATTAAATATGTGTTGATGGGTGGGCTCGCGTAGAAGCCAACCCATCAGCGACATCAGGTTCCAGTCTAGTTTGCCTCGAATCGAACGTTATCGATTCTAAAAAGCGTGCCGTTGTGATCGCGCGCCCAGATGACGATGCCGGTATTGACGTTCGAGATCACAAGCCCTGTTGATGTGAAGGCAGACATCGGCACCTTGATGGTCTGCCACTCGTTCCCGGGTTGTAAGGTTAGATCGACGTGCGCTGACGTACACGGATAGAAGCAGTCGAGTTTGACCCTGTAGTCATTCGGGCCCTCGACATGCTTAAGTTCCAGAACGAAATGGCCCGCCGCATAATCGCTCAGATCAACGCCTGTTGAGGACTCCGTGAAGAGCGCAGCATATGCAGCTGCCGGCTCGTGCCGTATTTCTAGAACAGGACCTCGTTCCTCATCGCTGAGATAGGACCAGCTAATGCTCGGACAAGCCTCTCCATTGTCATTGATGCACAGGTCGTAGTTAATTGCAGAGTCAAAGGCGCGTGTCCCCAAGTCATACGTCGCCGTAAAGCTACCATTCTCGAAGACCCAGAAAGGATCCGCGTCCGGATCTCCTCCGCCCGTGCCGCCCCCGCTATCGGAACCCTCTACGATTCCCGATTCCGCATTGTTAGGGTCTTCAGTGAGTGTGGGCAGGTCTTGAGTGTCGGCGTAACTCAAACCGTAGCCTCGATCGAAAAGCGCTGCCGCGACAGGAGCTTCTGCGTTATCGGGATTTACCGCACCACCAGGCCAACGAAAGCTGAGTCGACCGGTCATGTCATGAACTGTGTTTCCTTGCGTATCACCGAACAAAACGTCAGAGATCCCTGCCGCTTCAGTGCCGGGTAACCAGCTGGCAACGAACGCATCCGATAAGTTTAGTTCAGGGTTGATAAACATGGGTCTGCCACTCATGAGCAGAGTAACGACCGGTACACCCGAGTCCCTGAGACCCTGAACCTGACTCAAGATGCCACTGACACCCCAGTCAAGATTCTGAAGATCACCGTTACCCTCGGCATAGGGTTGCTCCGAAAGCACAACGACGACAACATCAGGTGCCGTTGCATACGTGCCATTGGGTGAGTACTCGACGCTCCCACCCGCGTCATTTACCGCCTCGGTGAGCGCGGTCCGAATCGTTGTGGCGCCCGGGAAGTCAGCGTTGGTGGTTCCTGTCCCTTGCCACGTGACAGACCAACCACCGGCTTGGAGTGGTACGCTGTCAGCTGCATTGCCGACAAGTAAAATTCGTTGATCAGGCCGAAGTGGTAACACCTGTCCATTGTTCTTCAACAGCACCTGCGAACGACGAACCGCCTCCCTCGCAATCTCCCGGTGTGCCGCGCTACCTACGACATCAACAGGTCGTCGCGCGGGATCAAAGTTTCGATCGATAAGCCCCAGTTTCTGTTTGAGGTCGATAATCCGCGTGACAGCTTCATCAATTCGAGCCTCCGATACCTGATTCGCCTCGACCTGACTGATCAAGTTATTTCTGAAGGCGAGCCATTGCATGGGCACCATTACCATATCGATGCCGGCATTGATCGCCTGAGCACAGCTTGTATCTGAGCACCCCTGGACCTGCCCGATACCATTCCAGTCAGAAATCACCATGCCATCGAAGCCCAATTGTCCTCGGAGTACATCTGTCAGTAGTGACTTAGACCCGTGAACTTTTTCGCCGTTTACACTGTTAAAGGTGGCCATGACCGTATCCACTGCAGCTTCGAATGCGCCCGTGTAACCCGAGCCGTGCTGATTTAATAGCTCCGCGGTGGTGAGTACGGTATTCCCTTGGTCTCTTCCTGCGGTGGTGCCGCCATCGCCAATAAAATGTTTCGCCGTGGCGGCGAGGCCTTCGCCTTCAATGCCTTCGACCATGGCACGACCGTAAGCTTCTACGAGACCCGGGTCGTCTGAATAACTCTCATAGGTCCGACCCCATCGGTAGTCTTTTGCTTGCGCGAGTGTTGGCGCAAAGGTCCAGTCAATACCTGTCGCGGCGACTTCACGTGCCGTCGCTATCGCAATTTCGCTAATCAACTCAGCATCATTGATCGCACCCAGCCCGATGTTGTGCGGGAAGATGGTGGCCCCGCGAACGTTATTGTGCCCATGAACCGCGTCAGTTCCCCAAATAATGGGGATCCCCAAACTATTCGGTGAGGTTTCAAGAGACGCTGCCCGCAATGATCTTGCATAGGCTAACCATTCCTCGGGCGTCGCAGCTCGATTGCCATTTGGATGGCTGCCGCCACCGTTCAGTACACTGCCAATGCCGTACTCGGTAATTTCGTCGAGCGTGATGTGGGCAATTTCTGGCTGAATCATCTGCCCCACTTTTTGTGCCAGGGTCATGGCGTCGACGATTTCTGCCGTGCTCGCTGAAAATAAATCGAACTGGGCTGATACAACGGTGACCGAGCGGGTCACCTCACTTGAGTTCCCGGCCGAGTCCGTAGCCGTGTAAGTCAAGGTGTAAACGCCAGGCTCTGATCGAACTTCACCGCTAACAACGACGTCGACGGTACCGTCAGTATCATCCGTGGCGGTTGCGCCCGGGTCATTAAACGTCTGGTCCGTGGTGATCTGAATGGCGGCGTCACCAAGCAGAGTGATTACGGGCGGTGTTGTATCGACTGCAACCACAGTGACTTCTCGGGTGACCTGACTCGTATTGCCCGCAGCGTCTGTCGCTGAATAGGTAACTGTATAAACACCCGGCTCTGAACCCACCTCGCCGCTGACAACAACATCGACTGAGCCGTCCAAATTGTCTTGTGCGGAGGCTCCCAATTCCTCGTATGCCTCTCCCTCGTTAATTTGGATCGAGGCACTCCCATTCAGCGTGATGACGGGTGCTGTGGTGTCAGGGGCGATAATTGGTGTCGGCGCGGATGATCCGCCGCCACCACCGCAGCCGGTCACTAACGAAAGGCAAAGTGTCATCGCGACGAGGGAGCGTGTTGGAATCATTCTTATAATCCATTTTTCGATGGCGAAACGTTGCCGTCACCCCGTTGTGAATACAATGCTAATGGGATCAGACGGACCCAAAAAGCGATGCATGTACGCACTGCCCTGTAACGTGCAGTGGCGTGAAGCTTTTTCCGTGGTTGGTGACCTTCTTGTCCTTGGCTAGTGAGAGCCTTGCGATAGCACGTACGCAATACGAAATGCTGTTTTCACGTTCATGTCAGTGGTTGTGTGGTCGTTATAGAAAAGAACATAAGACAACGCAAAAACGGCGCTTTCTGATTGCCGACATTGACGGCAGCCATGGGAAAGAACCCCATCCTCTAATGTCGCCCGGTAGCATTTCGACTCGTTGGCGGTATGATTCATCACCATAAATAAGTACGTGACGGTCGTGACCGTTAAAAACTCGGTTAATACCACGAGAAAACTCAGACAATAAGAGGTTATATCAATGACAGACTCAGACGCTCGCGTTGCGGCCTACCTTCAGCAAGCTGCTCAGCAAGCATGGAATGTTGAGGGAATAAGTGATGACCTTCCTCGTCGCAAAGTTGAGCGAGTAGGGATCATTGGCGCAGGGACGATGGGTGGCGGTATTTCAATGAACTTTGCATCGGCAGGTTTACCTGTAACGATCGTCGAAACAAAGCAGGACGCCCTCGATCGGGGTCTGACCACGATCCGCAAGAATTACCAGCGCAGTGCTGATCGGGGCCGCTTTCCCCAGGAGGAGGTCGATATATGCATGAACTGCTACACACCTTCTTTGGATTTGTCGGCATTGGCTAACTGCGATCTCATTATTGAGGCGGTGTTTGAGGATATGGAGATCAAGAAATCCGTATTCAGCCAACTCGATAAGATCGCAAAGCCTGGTGCAATCCTCGCGACCAATACTTCAGCACTAAACATTGATGAAATCGCCGCGGTTACGTCGCGAGCACAGGATGTTATCGGACTGCACTTTTTCTCCCCCGCCAATGTGATGCGATTACTTGAGATTGTTCGAGCTGAAAACACGGCCGACGATGTGGTTGCTACTTCCGTTGATCTCGCGCGTCACATTGGGAAGGTGGCGACCCTGGTGGGTGTCTGTCCTGGCTTCGTTGGCAACCGAATTTTGTTTGCCCGTCAGTACCAAGCCAACGCGCTGATTTACGAGGGTATCATGCCCTGGGATATCGACGCGGCATTCAACGAGTTTGGCTTCAAGATGGGACCGTTTCAGATGGCTGATCTGGCCGGCTTGGATATTGGCTGGAAGAAAGGGGCGACCACCACTAACCCTATTCGAGACGCACTTTGTGAGCTTGACAGGCGCGGGCAAAAGACGGGTGCGGGCTACTACGATTACGACGAGAACCGAAGAAATGTGCCTTCGGATGTGACGGCTGGAATCATTCGAGAGATCACAGGCGCAGGTGATGCATCGATGTCATCGGACGCGATTATCGACCGCTGCGTGATACCCATGATTAATGAGGCGCTTGCCATCCTTGCGGAGAATAAAGCACAGAGACCAAGCGATATTGATGTTGTGTGGATCAACGGTTATGGCTGGCCTCTGGATAAGGGCGGAGTGATGTATTATGCCGACCTGATAGGCGCTGATAAGGTGCTTGCTGTCATGAAAGAACTGGCGGCCAAGGATGAGTCCATCCGGGTGTCGCCACTACTTGAAGAGCTCGTATCCACCGGCGGTCGGTTCGTGGACATCGATACGGGTGGTTTGAAGGTTTAGGCGTACAGCCTGGCTTTTAGAGGCGGCATACTGTGAATCAAGCGCAATCACAAACGGGGTCGTTCACGCAGTTTTTCTCGCGAACTGTGACTGACTCGGACCGTTTGTTCTGGTTGCTCAATGGTGGTGGCTGGATTGGTCTGTCGGTCGTCACTCTGGTGAGTCTGTCGCTTCCCTACGATCAGATAGAATTCGCCTATATAGCGCACAATTTGATTCAGTCCGTGGGTGGCTTTGTGCTGTGTGCTCCTTTGCGAACAGCCATTAAGCATTCGTGGTCGTGGAGCCCTTGGCATAGGGTGCTTATCGCAAGTGGTCTAACCATTGTCAGCGCAGCCGTATGGACGGCCTTCCGCTTACAGCTGCTCATGACCCTGACCGATGAGACTGGGTTGTGGGGAGACTTCGGTGGGTGGTTTTTCGCCTCGCTGTTTGTCTTTCTTGCGTGGGTTCTGCTCTACCACCTAGTGAAGTTTGCGCAATTACTGCAGGGTGAGAAGGAGACGCTACTGGTGCTTGAGGCGGGAAGGCGAAAAGAGGCATTTAAGTTGGTCTCTGCCGAGTCCGCAGCGCGAGAAGCTCAATTGAAGCTGTTACGGTATCAGCTCAACCCTCATTTTCTGTTCAATACCCTCAATTCCATCGCGTCGTTGGTGAGCACCAAGCGGAGTGAGGATGCACAGAGCATGATTGCCGAGCTGTCGACCTTCCTTCGGTTCTCTTTGGAATCTGACAGAAACATAACGATCCCGCTGAGGGATGAAATAGAGGCTCTCGATTTATATCTAAGGATCGAGCAGGTTCGCTTTTCTGACCGTTTGGTGGTTGAGCAGGAGATCGATCCTCGCGCGCTTCCCTTACAGGTCCCTAGTTTGCTCCTGCAACCCTTGGTCGAGAATGCGATCAAGCATGCTATTGGCCGGGCGGAAGAGGGCGGGCACATTCTCATAACGGCAAAGCTCTCGGATGAGAAACTGGTTCTGAGCGTTGAGGACAGCGGCTCGGGTGTTGACGAAAAACAACCCGAGTTATCGGACCTATTTGAAACGCCTGGCTTTGGACTTCGTAGCACAGCGGAACGGCTGGAGAACTTATACGGTGATAGCTTCAGCTTTAATGCCTCAAAATCTCGATTGGGAGGCTTGAAACTTGCGTTACACTTGCCGACCGAGGGAAGAAAAAATGACAGAACCGCTGCGCATTTTAATCGTTGATGACGAGCCACTGGCGCTCGATTACATGGAGAACTTGCTGTCTTCGGTAGCGGATGTGAAGGTCGTAGGTCGTTGCAGGAGTGGTCGCGAGGCATTGACTGAACTTCAAAAGCAAACAGTGGATCTTATGTTTCTGGACATCCAGATGCCGGGTCTCAATGGTCTGGATGTGGTTAAGCGGTGTCAAAGCGATGTCATGCCCGTGGTGGTATTCGCGACGGCGTACGATGAGTACGCGATTCGGGCGTTTGAAGCTAACGCGGTCGACTATTTACTCAAGCCATTCGAGGCAGATCGCGTGCACTCGGCGGTACTACGTGCCAGAGATCGTCTGTTATCCGTGGCCCTTCAAAGCGGGAAGGAAGCGGCGGTTGCGGCCATTGCGGGACTCGAGGGTGGTAGCGAACTGCTGGCGGGCAATATCCAGGAGCGACCCACGCGGTTGCCGATTAAGGATGGGCCACACACGCATCTGGTTGAGCTCGAAACAATTGATTGGATCGATGCCGCTGGGGACTATATGTGCGTGCACGCGGGTAATGAGACCTACATTCTTCGCTCTACCATGAAAGAACTCGAAAAGAAGCTCACATCAGAATTTGTTCGAATCCACCGATCGACGATAGTAAACCTGAATAAGGTCCGATCGGTCGATGCAATTCCGAAGGGCGAGTGCCTTCTGCACCTCGATGATGACGTCAGTCTAAAAGTCAGTCGAAACTACCGGTCAGCTGTCCAAGAGCTCATGGGATAGGGCGTATTTAAGCGCTTTCCCACTTGTCTCGCTGGAAGTCCCTATCGTCGCGTTTGTATTAAGTGCTGTTCTCCTATGTGGGATAAAGCACTCTACTAAATCTAACTAAATATTCAATTAATTGGGGTTACTCATGTTTGATCGCTTGTATCGT
>NZIH01000023.1 GCA_002691565.1 Halieaceae bacterium | reverse complement strand
TCAGGTGCAGCGGCGATTGAAGAGGACAACTACGTCTCTAAATTGGGCTTACTGTCGAGCGAAGCTGTCCAGCGTGGTTCGGTACCCTACACGGGTCTGGATGCGCAAACCTTCTACTGGGGAAGTCGTGTGCTCGCAGTGACTAATCCATCGCCTCGCGGTGGCGCTGGCTACTCGAAGATCAACGGTCAGGTCTATATCAATGGTGCGACGCCTACGTTTGGTGCATCGGGGCTGGCGGCAGCTTGGGCAGAAGAGAACACCCGTGACTCACTGTACGCCGCTTTCAGACGAAAAGAAGTCTTCGCGACATCGGGTCCTCGCATTCAAATCCGTTTTTTTGCCGGGGCCGATCTCGAGGAATCCATGATGTCTTCGCCAGACGGGATTGACCGTGCTTATGAGGCCGGTGTGACCATGGGTGCTGATCTTCAAATGGTGGAGGGGGCAGAGGGTGCACCCAAGTTCTTGATCATGGCGTCGGCCGATCCATCCAGCGCACCACTGCAGCGATTGCAAGTGATCAAAGGCTGGGTAGATGAAGCAGGGCAGACCCACGAGGACGTCATCGATGTTGCCTGTGCCAAAGGTGCGTCGGTTGACCCTGACACCAACCGATGTCCAGATAACGGTGCGCGTGTGGATATCTCCAGTTGTGCCATTAATCCGGAGACGGGTGATGCCCAACTCTCAGCGCTGTGGAGCGATCCAGACTTCGATTCCGGGACGCGTGCTTTTTATTACGCTCGTGTTATCGAGAATCCAACCTGTCGGTGGTCGACGTGGGACGCTATTCGGGCGGGGGTAGAGCCGCGACCGGATTTGGCAAAGACACTGCAAGAGCGTGCCTGGTCGTCGCCCATCAATATTGTTCCCGGTGATCAGTAGATTCTTAGCTATCGATCAAACTGAGCATCAGTTCATCACCGGCCTTTATCTGTGCAAGCTGATCTAGCGACTGGCTAACGCACTGCAGCACGCGTGGGTAGCCGCCGATCGTTTGCCCGTCTCTCATTAGGATGATCGCTTGCCCTGCGTGGGTCAGTTGCACCGTCCCGGGCTGAACACCCGAGGACACCATTTCATTGTCGCGCTTGTCCTCNCGCAGTTGAATTTGGGTGTCGGTACGCAAACCGATCCGGTTTGACGGNTCCACCACNACGATGGGCTTGGACAGCAGCTGTGATCGCCCGCGATGGTCCANCCAGTCAAATTCAGGCCCCGNTAGGACTNTGANGAGATTACCTGCCGGTTGAGGTGGAAGCATTGTCGAAGGCCAGGGTTTCACTGACGTGTCTCGTGTCGTTAGAACATCGCCACTTTGCCAGANNGCCTCGGGCAGCAGCTCATGACTNCCGACCCTGAGGGCGCTTGCGCTCCCTAACCATCGTTTNACCTGCCACTCCCCCGAGACCGCGAGGTAGGAGCGACACCCGTTGCCTGATGATTTGATCACGAGCTCATCTCCCGCATTTACAGATACCGCACAGTTATCGGTTTGCTGCGCGCCGTTAAGTAGCAAACTAAAACCGCGACCCACAAGCGCAACCCGACCCGGTTCTAGGCAGCGTACATGCGGTCCAGAAAGCGTTATTTCAAGAACCGGCGTAGCGAGGGCATTACCTACNAAATTGTTCGCGTACTGCAGNGCGCTTCTGTCGAGTGCACCTCCTGTAGGCACGCCCATGTGCGTGTAACCGGGCCTCCCTAGATCCTGAGTGGTTGTCCTCAAGCCGCTTGTGACAAATTGGAGTTTCACTGACTCCCTGCCTGCTTGATCATCGATAAGGCCGGTTGCTGCTCAAGTTCCTTGAATTCCTCGGACGTGACGGCTTTAAAGTTGATTCGGTCGTTGGGTTGAAATAGCGCGGGCTGGTCGGTCCAAGTGTCGAACACAGGAAATGGCAGCCGGCCTATGATTCGCCAGCCACCCGGCGAGTCGAAGGGATAAATGCCCGCCTGAGTGCCGGCAATGGCAATCGATGATGACGGGACTTTTGCACGTGGATCCTGCNTGCGGCTACAGTGCAGTGCGTCGGGNAGATGACCTAGGTAGGTAAAGCCCGGCAGAAAGCCAACAGCATGGACCCGATACTCGATTGAGCAAAAGCAATCGATGATGGATTGCCAGTCTCGGGATAGCTCAGCTTCCAGCGCTGCGTAATCGAGCGAGTAGGGCTCGTCGAAACACGCAGGTAAAAGCCACTGATTACCCTGTGGTATTTGCTTAACGTCTATGGTGTCGGCAATAGCATGGATCTTTGTGCTTAGGACGTTTTGCCGCACTCGCCCGGAATCAAAAGANACCAGTAGGCTGTTGTAGCTCGGTGTTGCACTGGTAATGCCGGCTATAGGCTGACGCTGCAGTTGAGTATGTAAGGCCATCACGACATCACTTGATGCGTCAGTGCTACCCGCATCGATGTCAATGAGTAAGGCCGAATCACCGAAGGGTCGGATCGTCATGTTGAACGTACGAGACGAGGTCACTTTACGGCGACCGTTAGACCATATGAACTCAGACGGTCTGTGATCATTGTTACGTGGTCTAGGGCACCCGGTGTATCGCTATGGACGCAAATACTTTGCGCTGCCAACGGCAGCCAGTGACCGTTAATGGACTTGACCCCCCCATGCTCAACGATGGAAATGATTTGCTCGGCCGCCGTTTCGGGTTGCGTGATGACTGCACCCTCTTGCGATCGAGAACTTAGCTGGCCGTCATCGGCGTAGCGACGATCCGCNAACGCCTCGCCAATGAACTGCATCCCCAGACCCTCGCAGATTGCGCGGCAATGACTCCCAGCCAACCCCATGATCTGCAACCGCGGATCAATGTATTTAATGGTGTTAATGACCAGCGCCGCAAGTTCAGCGTCGCGCACCATATCGTTATAAAGCGCTCCGTGAGGCTTTATAAAGCTCAACTTGCCTCCTTGCTCGTCAGCAATGGTCCGCAATACAGAGACCTGCTCGGATATCGCTGCGCACAGGGCATCCGGCGTTATTGGCATTGCCTGGCGGCCAAAGTTTTCTCGATCAGGATAGGACGGATGCGCGCCTATTCGCAGACCAGCCTCGCGCGCAGACCTTACCGTGAGCCTCATGGTGCTCTCAGATCCAGCGTGCCCACCACAGGCGATCGAACAACTGCTGATGAATCGCATCAATTCGCGATCGAGCGCGGCGCTGGCCTCGGTTTCACCCTCACCCATGTCGCAATTCAGATCAATGTGTCGAGACATCTCAGAGCCACCCCGTTGCAAGTAGGATGCTCCGCAAGCCCAGTACAAGGGTGATGCCCACCACCGCGCACCCTAGGAGATTCTGAATGCGGTTATTCGAGTGCTCTCGCAGCAATGTTTTGTCGTTCGAAACCCAGAGAATGAAGAGTGCGATGACCGGCAACAACGCACCATTAGCAATTTGCGCGAGGAGAATAAGTTGCAGCGGCTTCAGGCTCAGGCTTGCAAATAGGACTCCGGCGATAATGACGGACTGCCAGGTCCAGCGAAAGACCCGGTGTTTCAGTTCGGGGCGTAGCTGGACTATTTCAGTGACTGCGTAGGCTGCCGCCAGCGGTGCTGTGATCGCCGATGACAGGCCGGCCGCCAGGAAACCAATAGCGAGAAAGGTACTGGACGAGTCTCCGAGTAGGGGTTGCAATGTCGGTGCCAGATCATTGAGCGACACCACTGGTGCCCCCGATCCGTACAGTGCAGCGGCCGCGGTAATCACAATGCAAAGAGTGATGAGGCCTCCCCCCAGGACGGAGATCGTGATGTCACGGCGCGCCTCAGCCAGAGTGACGCCATCGGCAGCATGGCGCTTGAGTGTCGCGGCGTGCAAGAACAGATTGTAGGGGACTACGGTTGTACCGATGAGGCCGATGATGACGAGGATGCCATTCTCGGGAANGGTCGGGGTTATCAGNCCTTTGAGGATTTCAAGGAAAGGTGGCGCTACCACCACAGCGGTGCCGACAAAGACAAGTGCCATACAGACGACCAGACCAACGAGTACGTGCTCGATTAAGCGGAACTTCCCTGACGCCAACAGCAGGAAGGCCACCGCCCCAATAAACACTCCCCAGAGATTGATATCCATAACACTGAACTTGGGTAACCCAACGGCAGCTCCCGTGATATTGCCGGCTTCGTACGCTGCGTTCCCGATGAATATGGCGCAGATGACCAAGGCGGCGGCGGGAATATAAAGACCCCGGCTCTGTGTTTTTTGAACAATGGCATCACCCAATCCCAGCTTACCAACCACACCCAAACGGCAGGTCATTTCCTGAAGGACAAGGGTGGCGATTACTGAAAATGCGACGGCCCACAGCAGCGTAAAGCCAAAGTTCCCGCCCGCGAGTGTTGCGGTCGTGACGGTGCCCGGGCCAATAAAGGCCGCGGCGACCATGGCGCCAGGACCAAAGTGTTGTCGCGTCTTGCTCATGAGTGTGTCTGAGGTGCCTAGTGAATTTGCCGTGTACCCAGTCTATCCCGAACCGAGCGATGCTGAAAAATGTAGATGCACCGATGAATCGTCCGCATTTCGCCGGGTTCTGGTTTAGACTAGCGCTTCACTGATCACGCAGGAGCTGGGCATGGGGCGCGCCTACCAAAACCGCAAAGAGTCGATGGCGAAAACGGCAGCCATGAAGACGGCTGTTTATTCGCGATACAGTCGCGAAATCTACATGGCGGCCAAAGGCGGTGGTACGGACCCGGCAGCCAATCTCACGCTGCGATCATTGTTAGACAGAGCAAAAAAAGACCAGGTTCCATCCCATGTCATTGAAAAAGCTATTGATAAGGCAGGGTCGGGTGTCGGTGAAGATTTCCAGATCGCGCGTTACGAGGGGTTTGGTCCTGGCGGTACTATGTTGCTGGTCGATTGCCTGACCGATAACGCCAATCGAACCATCGGTGAAGTGCGTCCTGCGTTTACCAAGGGAAAGGGCAAGATGGGCACACCCGGCACCGTTGCTCACATGTTTGAGCACGCGGCTGTTTTCGTTTTCCAAGGAGACGAGGAGTCAGTTTTAGAGTGCCTGATCATGGCAGATGTTGACGTGCTGGAGGTCGAGAGCGAAGGCGACAGCGTCACTGTTATCGCGCCCAATACCGAGTTCGCGAAGGCGCGCAATGCGCTGACAGCGGAATATCCCGATATCGATTTTGATGTCGATGAGATTCAGTTTGTTCCCAAAGGCGAAACCATTGTCACAGGCGAAGATGCTGAGCAATTTGAGAAGTTACTCGATCTACTCAACAAGTGCGAAGACGTTCAAAACGTCTTCCACGATGCGAAGCTAGACTAGTTAGCTGTCGAAGGTGGCAAACAGGTCGTCGTCGTTCGCAAAGCTTTTGAACTCCAATGCATAGCCATTTGGGTCTTGGAAGAAGACAGTTCGCTGCTCACCCGGTGTGCCGGCAAATCTGACACTCGGCTCAATGATCATGGTCACCTTTCCCTCGATGCGCTCGCACAAGGCTCGGTGCGCATCCGGTGTCAGCACAACGCCAAAGTGGGGAATGGGCACGCTGTGGGCATCGACGGGGTTATGTGACTGCGGTAAGGGTTCAGAGCCAGTCACATGGAATACAAGCTGGTGCCCGAAAAAATCGAGATCTATCCAGTCGTCGCTGGTACGTCCCGTGTCACAGCCTAAAATATCGCAATAAAAAAGACGGGTTAGCTCCAAGTCCTCGGTAGGCAGGGCTAGGTGAAAAGGGCGAACGTTCACAAAATACTCCGTATTGTCTGGTACTGACCGAGCGATCAGATTCACAGCCCGGTTTCANCAGTNGGGCAAGCATCATTGTAAGNGCAGCGGCNCGNAACCGTAAGTAGCTACAGGNCAGAGTAAAGACTGAGTCACTATCCATGCTACTCACGCATTCAGCGATCGCAGGCGTCATTCCAGGGCGGTCGCATTCAGTGCGTGGATTCAAAACATTCTTGTGGGTCAAAAAAACATACTGTATGTTCAAATCACATCAATTGGCGTGGAAACAGATAGTAATCCCTGCGCCCTTGAATCACTCAAAGAGCCAACATAACGTCATAAAAGGGGTAGGTTATGGACTTAGGTGTCTCCGAAAAAGTTGCGCCCATTCTGGAAAGCGTCCGCAATTTCATCAACGACGAAGTACTTCCATTAGAGGAGGAGTACAAAGCGCAGATCGACATCGGTTCGCCCTGGGAGTTTACCGATCGTCAGACTGAAATTCTCGAGAGCCTAAAGGCGAAAGCACGGGCTCTGGGTTTGTGGAATTTTTTCCTGACCGACAAGAACGGGACGGGNCTAAACACGGTCGAATACGCTTACCTTGCAGAGGAGATGGGCCGCTCCTACATCGGTGCAGAGGTCTTTAACTGTAGCGCGCCCGATACGGGCAACATGGAAGTGATCCACAAGTACGGCACTGAGGCGCAAAAAAAGCAGTGGCTCGAGCCACTGATGAACGGAGAAATTCGCTCTTGCTTTGGCATGACCGAGCCTGACGTCGCCTCATCTGACGCCACCAATATCTGCACGCACGCCGTTCTGGAAGGTGATGAGTGGGTCATCAATGGCGAGAAGCACTGGACCAGTGGCGCAGGCGACCCCCGATGCAAGGTCATGATCTGTATGGTGAAGACCGATTTCGATGCGCCTAAGCATCTTCAGCAGTCTCAGATCTTGGTGCCAATGGATGCGCCCGGGGTGGAGATTGTTCGGCCNTTAACGGTTTTCAACAATGTTGATGCCCCACACGGTCATATGCGCGTCAAACTCAACGAGGTCCGGGTCCCCAAGGACAACATTATCCTGGGTCCAGGGCGNGGATTCGAGATTTCTCAGGGGCGTTTGGGGCCGGGCCGTATCCACCACTGCATGCGCTCAATTGGCGCCGCAGAGAAGGCATTGGACTTACTGTGCAAGCGCGCCACAACGCGCACCGCTTTTGGTCGTCCATTGGCGAAGCTCGGGGGCAACATTGACATCATTGCCGATGCACGCATGAACATTGAGCAAGCGCGACTTCTCACCCTGAAAACTGCGTGGATGATGGACACCGTTGACCCGAAAGAGGCCCGTATCTGGATCTCGATGATCAAGACAGTCGTTCCTAACATGGCCTTGAAAGTGATTGATGATGCCATTCAGATGCACGGCGGAATTGGTGTGTCCAATGACACGCCACTTGCCAACATGTGGGCGGGACAACGCACNCTGCGATTGGCCGACGGTCCTGATGCTGTTCATCGCATGGTCGTTGGGCGGCACGAACTTAAGGGTTACACCATGGTTGAAGAGACCGGTGCAACGTTCCGCGACGGCTAATCACACTGGAGATTTGAANAATGCCTACACAATGGGTTGAACCGGATGACATGGAGAATATGGCGGGTACTAAGTTGCCGGCCAGCGATTGGATGGTTGTGGAGCAAGAGCGGATCAACACGTTCGCTGACTGTACTGAAGACCACCAGTTTATTCATATTGACGAGGAAGCTGCGGCTAAGACGCCATTTGGCGGCACCATCGCACACGGCTTTCTGACATTGTCTTTGTTGACGAAATTAAGTTCCGAGAATTCGATTGGTGTGAAGGGTGTGGTTATGGGTGTCAACTATGGCATCGACAAACTCCGCTTCTTGGCACCTGTGCGCGCGGGTAAGCGCATTCGTGCTCACACGGAGGTATTGAGCGTTGATCGAAAGGACGCCAACCGGTTTTTGGTAAAGACCGGTGTCACCGTGGAAATCGAGGGAGAAGAAACGCCGGCTCTCTACGCCGAGTGGTTGGGAATGCAGTTCATCGCTTAATCAGAAGCGACATTAAGAAAGGGAAATAGAATGGCAATTCGTTATGACGGTCAGGTAGCGATCGTTACAGGTGCGGGCAATGGTCTAGGTCGTAGCCACGCAATTCAGTTAGCAGCGCGCGGTGCAAAAGTCGTGGTGAATGATCTTGGCGGCACCGTTGATGGCAGCGGGGGTGGCAGCTCGGCTTCTCAGGCGGTGGTCGCTGAAATCGAGGCGGCCGGTGGTGAGGCAATGGCGCATGGCGCTAACGTGGCCGACTTCGATCAGGTACAGGACATGGTGGCTAAAACCATGGAGCGTTGGGGCCGCGTCGATATTCTGATTAACAACGCCGGTATCCTGAGAGACAAGAGCTTTGGTAAGGGCAGTCTCGAAGACTTCAAATTAGTGCTTGATGTTCACCTCATGGGGAGTGTGAATTGCACGAAAGCGGTTTGGGACATCATGCGCGAGCAAAATTACGGTCGTGTTGTTGTTACCACTTCCTCCAGTGGTCTGTATGGTAATTTTGGGCAGACCAACTACGGCTCGGCCAAGATGGGTGTCATTGGAATGATGAACACGCTTGCTCAGGAAGGTGCAAAGAATAATGTNCGAGTCAATGCGNTGGCGCCGACTGCAGGTACTCGCATGACAGAAGGGCTTATTCCTGAAAAGGCTTTTGACCTGATGACGCCAGAGACCGTAACACCGGCGGTGCTCTATCTNGTCTCACAGGATGCGCCCACGCGCACTATTTTGGCGGCAGGTGCTGGCGGCTACGCGGTCGCAAAGATCATGGAGACCGATGGTATCTATCTCGATGANGCAGATCAGACNCCTGAAGCTATTGCCGAACACTGGGATGCCATTGCTAACAGTGAGCCAAANCAACTCCAGGCNGGCTTTGAGCAAACCTTCAAGTTTCTTGGTAAAGCCGCGCAAGCCAAAGGGATCTCGCTCGAATAATCCATCTAATAGCTAAAACTCACATACGACATTAGCCCGAGAAGGGCATANGGAGCATAAAATGAAAGAAGCAGTAATCGTCTCAACAGCACGCACACCCATAGGCAAGGCTTATCGCGGTGGTTTCAATAATCTGCAGGCTCCCACCATGGGTGCNCACGCCATCCGTGCTGCAGTAGAGCGTGCGGGTATCGAAGGTGATCGAGTAGAGGATTGCATCATGGGTGCTGCCCTCACACAGGGTACGTCGGGNATGAATATCGGCCGAAATGCGGCGCTTCGCGCGGGCTTGCCGGTCACCGTGTCGGGCATGACGATTGATCGTCAGTGCTCGTCAGGTCTCATGGCCGTGGCGACAGCCGCGAAGCAAGTAATGCACGACGGTATGGACTGTGTTGTAGGCGGCGGTTTGGATTCTATTTCGCTGGTCCAAAACGAGCATATGAATGGCCACCGCCTCGTTGATAATGAGTTGGTGGGCATGCACAAAGATATCTATATGCCNATGCTCCAAACCGCTGAGGTCGTTGCAGCGCGNTACGGTATCTCGCGCGACGCGATGGACGAATATGGTTTTGAGTCGCAAGAGCGAACGGCTGCGGCTTATGCGGCAGGTCGATACGATGCTGAACTGGTGCCTGTGACCTGCGACCGTATCGTTTATGACAAAGCGACAGGCGAGCAGTCTACGGGCGAAGTGACNGTGACCGCTGATGAGGGCGTTCGACCCTCGACACTGGAAGGCGTTAAGGGTCTGCGCACGGTTATCGAGGGCGGAACGATTACAGCGGGTAATGCATCTCAGTTGTCTGACGGCGCTTCCGCACAAGTTGTTATGAGCAGTGACTTAGCCAATTCACTGGGTCTTCAGCCACTCGGTGCATACCGTGGTATGGCCGTTGCCGGTTGTGAGCCAGACGAAATGGGTATTGGCCCCGTGTTTGCTGTGCCCAAGCTACTCAAGCAGCACGGTCTTACGGTTAACGACATTGGTCTCTGGGAGCTGAACGAGGCGTTTGCGGTTCAGGTGCTTTACTGCCGCGACACGCTGGGTATCGATAATGACAAGTTAAACGTTGATGGCGGCGCCATTGCGATTGGTCACCCCTANGGTATGAGTGGATCGCGCATGATNGGNCACGCTCTTATCGAAGGTAAGCGCCGAGGTGTTAAGTACGTTGTCATCACCATGTGCGTGGGTGGTGGCATGGGTGCTGCTGGTCTGTTTGAGGTTTACTAAGATGGCTAAGGCAGTCGTATGCAGCGAGCACGGGCTTCCCGATAAGCTCAATTTGGTCCATGACTGGGACACCCCTGAGTTAGGTCCCAATGACGTGCGGATGGAAGTGAAGGCCGCTGGCCTTAACTTCCCCGACGTTCTCATCATCCAAGGCAAATACCAGATGCAACCGCCAATGCCCTTTGTGCCGGGCGGTGAATCTGCGGGTATTGTGACCGAGGTTGGCTCGGCGGTGACTCGCTGGTCAGTTGGCGACAGTGTCATCCAGTTGGGTGGTGTTGGTGGCTTTGCCAGTGAGGCTGTNGTCAACGAAAACGCGCTGTTACCAAAGCCATCGGGTATCGACTTTACGGCTGCCGC
Organism: Halieaceae bacterium; assembly: GCA_002691565.1. Taxonomy (GTDB): domain Bacteria; phylum Pseudomonadota; class Gammaproteobacteria; order Pseudomonadales; family Halieaceae; genus Luminiphilus. Next base: position 4,213 of record NZIH01000023.1, on the reverse strand, counting down.
GGGTGTGGGTATGACCTACTTCACGTCCTATTACGCTCTGAAGCAGCGTGGGCAGCTGAAGGCCGGCGAGACGATGCTTGTGATGGGCGCTGCCGGCGGTGTTGGCAGTACAGCTGTCGAGTTGGGCAAGGTTATGGGTGCACGCGTGATTGCGGCAGCCAGCTCAGATGAAAAGCTTGAGCTTTGCAAGCAGTTGGGCGCTGATGAAGTCATCAACTACAGCAATGAGTCGATGAAAGATCGCATCAAGGAGATCAGTGGCGGCAAAGGTGTCGACGTGGTTTACGATCCTGTTGGAGGCGATTTTGCGGAGCCTGCTGTTCGCAGTATGGCCTGGAATGGTCGCTACCTTGTGATCGGTTTTGCCTCTGGGCCTATACCTAGCATTCCGCTCAATCTGACCCTACTCAANGGCTGTGCTTTGGTCGGCGTTTTTTGGGGACGCTTCCTGGGCGAAGAGCCTGCGGAGCAGCAACAAAATGTTGAGGAGCTCTGGGGCCTATTCAATGACGGCAAGCTCAACCCTGTGGTGACTGATGTCTTCCCCATTGAAGACTACGAAGCCGGCTATTCCGCCATGATGGAGCGGCGAGCGAAAGGCAAGGTNATTTTCACCTTCTAAGTGATGGACGGATTCTCCTTCCAATCGGTCAAGACCACGCTGGTGCAGTCAGGCGCTGTCTTACAGTTGCCTGACTTGCTTTCAGAGCGCGGTCTTTCGAGGCCACTATTTGTCACAGATGCCATGCTGATTGAGCTAGGCGTGGTGTCTCCCGCAATTGACCACCTCCGCAGGAGTTGCGATAGCGTGACGGTGTATGACGGTATCGAACCCGACCCATCGGAGCGTGTCGTCGGTGACTGTCTATCCGCTTACAGGGCTGGGGATTGTGACTGCGTCATCGCTATTGGTGGCGGGAGCTCAATGGATGTCGCCAAAGTGGTCTCGGTGCTATCAAATAATCAGCANTCGCTCTCGGAAATCTATGGTGTGGGCATGGTTTCCNGCCCAAGGAAGCCGTTGTTTTTGGCGCCGACCACCGCTGGAACGGGTTCTGAGGTCACGCCGGTTGCGATTATTACAACCGGTGAAACGACCAAGGCTGGAGTGAGTTCACCTGTCCTTTTGCCCGATGTCGCCATTCTCGACGCAGCNTTAACCATTGGACTTCCNGCCAGCATCACGGCGATGACAGGCATTGATGCCATGGTGCATGCGATCGAGGCCTACACCTCGAAGATCAAGAAAAATCCCATCTCAGACATGCTTGCCTTACGCGCACTCAAGTTGTTATCTGAAAATATTCGAACAGTCCTGACATCGCCGCAAGACACGGATGCACGAGAGGCGATGTTGCTAGGGTCGATGTTTGCAGGGCAGGCATTTGCAAACGCACCCGTCGGCGCGGTGCACGCGCTGGCCTACCCTGTTGGCGGCCACTACCACATACCGCACGGGCTCAGTAACTCACTCATGCTTCCAACGGTTCTAAACTTCAATGCAGAAGCCTGCCCCGAGCTCTACGCGGAGTTGGCGGCTGTTTTANCGGGAGCCGAGGCCTCTGCGCTTGGCCTCATCGATTGGTTCAAGNNNCTGATTNNCNAGAGCGGTTTNCCNGCNACNTTGGCNCAGGCCAATATCCCCGAGTCCGATCTACCGATGCTGGCGAGTGATGCTATGTTCCAGCAGCGGTTGTTGATTAATAACCCTCGCGCGGTCGATGAGGAAACAGCGCTTCAGCTCTANCGCGAAGCCTGGCAGGGTTGGGCGTGAGCGAACGGGCANCGCCGTCTCCCCGAGCGCACTTTTCGGTGTTTTATCCGCTNAATAGTCGTTGGGCGGACAACGATATTTACGGACATATCAACAACGTTGCCTACTACNCCTTCTTTGATTCGGTGGTGAATCGCTTCTTGATCGAGGAGGGAGGTATGCGTCCGGGNATCGATTCTGTGGTCGGTTATGTCGTTAACTCGTCGGCTGATTATTTTTCACCCTTGTCCTACCCTCAGGGACTCGAGCTCGGACTGCGCATTAGCCGGATGGGTGAGAAGTCTGTGACCTGGGAAATTGGCGTCTTCGCTGAAGACGCCGATCTGAGCAGTGTGACCGGGCGATTCACGCATGCCTTTGTCGATCGCAAAGCAAATCGCTCGGCNGCAATTCCCGCTGNTATACGCGCGGCTATCGAACGGCTACTGAACTAATNTTCCTCGACCANCAGGTGGGGTCGGGACTTCATCGCGTAACTCAGCACCACAANGGTGATAAAGCCCGCGAAGAGTGGCGGGTAAGTTGGACTTATTTGATAGAGCGCCCCNCCCAGTATCGGACCCATGACAAATCCCGCGGCCGGACAGGCGGTAATAAGACCTGCCGCACCGCCCTGCTCGTCACGGCTCACCGCTAGCGAGGCGCCTGCCGCAATAGCGGGACCTAATAACCCTAGACCTGCGCCCATAAATGCCATTCCGACTAATAGGCTTGTGAGCCCCTGCGCCGAGGTCACTACACCGGCGGCAATGAGATTGGCCACAAGCCCCATGCGCACTAGATTGAGTGCCGGCCCCGTGTAGCGTTGAGTGACGGAGAGTTGTAGCGCGAGGGTAAAGAAGGCGGAGACCATCAAGGCCGCCCCTGTGTACTGCGCTGTTTCAACGCCCGTCAGCGACAAGCTATCCTGTATTCGAAATCCCAATGTTTGCTGGATGGCCGAGAAACCCGTGAAGGTACCAATGGCGCTTAAGAGGTAAACGCGTAACCTCGAGTCCAGAAAGGAGAGCCGGGGTGCGCGCTTGCGGGCGGGTCCCGTGCTGTCTCCTTCTGGAAGGAATTTCCAGACAATGAATACGGCAATAAAGGTAAATAGCGCGGCAATGTAAAGTGGCGCGAGCAAACCCAAACCCGCTAGGAGGCCGGCAAGCACAGGACCAATAATCAAGCCCAGACTGTTTGCTGTACCGATACGGGCCAGAGTCTGTGTTCTGAACGCGCGCGAGCTGTGATCAGCTGCATAGGCAGTGACACCAGGGCTGGTTGCGGCCATCAGCGAAGATTGCATGCAGCGACAGATCAAGGCGGTGAAGTACAGCGCCCAGCCGGTAAGAATGCCTTTCATTCCCAAGGCGAACACACCTGCAAAGACGACTGTCCCTGCGGCATACCCTGTTAGGCCGATAACGATAACGACTTTCCGACCGATTTGATCTGATTTGCGACCCCACCAGGGTGATAAGAAGGTAAAGACCAGGGCGGACGTCGAGATGATTGAGGTCGTTTGTATCTCGGTCAGCGCAACCTCTCTCCCCAACGGCGGAAGAATGGCAAAAATGAACGCCTGCCCGACAGCGTTAGCCAGAAGCCCCGAAATCAGAATGAAAAACGATGAACGACTTAGCTTGGTCGGCTCGGCTTGCTCGGCAGCCTCAGCCGTTGTCATCGTTTCTTGATCCTAACCGAGTGGTGATTGCGTGGTAGGAGGTGGGCATGAACTTGGTAAGGGTATGCATGAACCAGGCGTCCCAGCCGATGAATACACGACGACGTCCCGCCAATGTGCCTTTCATAATCACTTGTGCGGCCTTGGCTGCAGAGGTTCTCGCGCTTTGCTTGAACGCTTCGTCGCGCTCCTCTGCACTCGCTTCTGACGCTTCGCCGTCGGTTCGAGCGCGCAGTGCAATATTTGTAGCGATGCCCCCCGGGTGAACACAGGTGACGGTGAGTGAGGTGCCGCGATACTCGGCCTGAAGTGATTCAGTGAAACCACGGACGGCAAATTTGGCACTGTTATACGCACTCTGCGTTGCAATGCCCACCATGCCAAAAATCGATGAAATGTTTACAAGGTGGCCTGACGGAGATGCTTCGAGTAGGGGTAACAGCGCTTTCGTACACCAGACGACACCCCAGTAGTTGATATTCATCAACCACTCAAAATTGTCGAGCGATGCATCACGAAACACTGCACCGTAAGCCACGCCGGCGTTATTGAACAAAAAATCCAAGCGATCGTTTTCGGATGTAATGGTGGCTGCCCAGGTCTCGATCTCCGCTCGATTACCGCAGTCAACCAGTGCGGTGGATACGGATGACCGAGCTGTGTCCAGCATTGCCACCGTCGCTTCCAGCCGCTTTTGATCGATGTCGCATAGGTAAAGATCGATGCCGCGCTCATTCAGGTTAACGGCAAGTGCACGCCCAATGCCGTCGCCA
>NZIH01000022.1 GCA_002691565.1 Halieaceae bacterium | reverse complement strand
GACGGAAAGCTTGAGTATCGCAGCCACTTTAAAATGCCGGCGCCGCAGCGCGAGTTTGAAAACTGCGTCGCCCATAACGGTTCGATTGTGCCCGTACCCGGTCGGGATATTTTTGTACAAGCCTGGTACCAAGGTGGCATCTCCGTAATCGACTTCACTGACTCGAGTAATCCCGTAGAGATTGCCTATTTCGACCGTGGACCTATCGACGCTGAGGAACTGGTAACAGGCGGCTTCTGGTCTACCTACTGGTACGGCAATCACATTTACGGCACCGAGATCATTCGCGGGCTGGACGTACTGACGCTTGAGGCTAGCGAGCACATTACCGCCAATGAAATCGCAGCTGCCGGGCTTGCTGATTACGATGGCGTGCTGAATCCTCAGCAACAGCTGCCAGTAACATGGCCAGATCACCCAGTAGTGGCCCTAGCACTGCTAGACCAGCTGACTCGCAATGGATCTGCCGATACCGCAACAGTTGAAGCCGCTAGTGATGCGATGGAAGCTGCTCGCGAGAGCTTTGATGCTGGCGAATCGAATCGGCGCTCTGCGCGCACGATTGAAGGGCTGGCCGCCGAGCTGGCGTCGTCGGATGACGGTAAGCCGGCTGCAGAGGTAATGCGAGCCGTGGCGGCCAAGCTTCGGGAACCCCAAATCACTAGCAATGGCGCTGACTAATGTGATGGCACAATCGCCTACGATGCGTTCGCTGTGGTGGGCGATGCTGATACTCGGCAGCGGTATGTTCGCCGCCGCCCTGTATTGGCAATACGCGCTGGGCGAGGATCCCTGTCAGGTATGTATTCACGCCCGCTTATGGGTGGTCGCAATCACGCTCATTGGTGCGATTATGCTGGTTCTGCCGAGTAACACCGTGACAGGTTCGGGAGGTCTGGTCCTCTTACTTGTATCCAGTATCGGACTTGGCGAACGATCGTATTACCTATACGAGATCGAAAACTTTAGGGGCGATGGCAGTTGCCAATTCACCTTAGGCATGCCCGACTGGTTCGCAGTGGATCGCTGGTTTCCAGCACTTTTCGAAGTCCGCAANATTTGTTCATACACACCCGAGATTGCCTTTGGCATCAGCATGGCCGAGGCGCTTCTGGGCGTATCGATTCTGATCGTGGCAAGCAGTTTGACCGCCGGTTGGAAGCTCTTGACTACCAAGGCATCCGGCTTCACATCTCAAAGTGCTTAAGGCGGCTAGCTAAACGCCGCGTCAATGATTGCCTCACAGTGAATAGTCGTTGTATCAAACACCGGTAGGGGTGTGTTGCACTCATTCAGTAATAGGCCAACTTCGGTGCAACCGAGGATCAGACTATCTGCTCCGTCGAAGGCTAAATCGGCGGCCACCTTCATGTAGATGGCTCGACTTTCTTCAGTCACAGCTCCCTTGCAGAGCTCATCGAAAATNATGCCGTTAACCACGTCGCGGGTATCCACGTCTGGCACCAGTGTCTCCAGGCCGNTCGCTGAAAGACGACCTGTATAAAAAGATTGCTCCATGGTGAATTTGGTAGCAATGAGACCGGGCCTTTGATGCCCTTTTGACACCAGAGAAGCCGCTGTGGCCTCGGCGATATGCAGAAGAGATACGGTGAGATGATCCTGAATGCGATCCGCCACCTTATGCATCGTATTCGTGGCAAGAGCAATCACCTCGGCACCTGCACGCTCCAGCATTTGGGCTTCCCGAATCAATAGGTCNCTAATCGCATCCCACTCACCGTCGCGCATCCATTGCTCAATCGGGGCGAAGTCTAGTGAGCGCAAAACCAGATCGGGAGACGTCAAGCCGCCACAACGCGCTTGAGTTAGCCGACACAGCTCGGCGTAGTAGAGCTGAGATGATGTGGCGGACATGCCCCCCAACAAACCAATGCATTTGCTCACGGAAACTCCTCTTTCGCGCTCACGCCAAGCATATCAATGGTTTGATAAGGTTGAAGCGAGAGGGTCAGTACCCTCGCTAACTCAGGTGGCGCTTAACTGTTAGTGCGCGCGTCCTGACGATCATTCAGATAGGACCGAAACGCCGCGGTATATTGCAAGGACCAAAACACGATGTAAATGGCGAATAGCAAGGTGATGCCGATGCCATCAAGCAATGTCGCCAATAAAAACATACCTAGTACCAATGTGCCCTGTATGGTAAGTGACAGAGTAGCGGGAATATCAATCAAAATCTTGTCCACAACTTCTCTCCTTAAAGTTATGTTGTAACGCGAATAGTCCACTCCCAATTGTTAGGAAGTGAGCCCCCTAGTTGGTCAGTCTGAAACGGAGTCAACGCCGTCGCCCTGGACACCGTCTCACCGTAGACGGCTTGATACGCAACGAAGACTGACTCAGGATCATCTTTGGTAAAGCGAGTTAACTTCTGATGACTTTCGTACTACACCAAGCACTATGCTGCCCCATAGACGCTGCGCCTCTCGTGATCGATGAGCTATCGCTTGTTTGTGAGCACGGTCACCGTTTCGATGTGGCCCGTCAGGGCTACGTCAATTTGCTAGGCCCCAAAGATAAACGTTCAAAGGACCCCGGCGACTCAAAGGAAATGGTGTCTGCACGCGCCGCTTTTTTGAATGCTGACTTTTATCGTCCCTTAGCCGATGCCTGCCTCGATGTCACGCTGGGTTATTACTCAACGGTTGCCGATGGTCGCATTACGCTTATGGATGCGGGCTGTGGCGACGGCTACTACCTTCATCACGTTCAGGAGAATCTACCCAAAGACTTACGCAACCGAATATCGCTCGTCGGTTTCGATATCTCCAAGTGGGCAGTGCAACAGAGTGCCAGGCGATGTGACGGCACCTGGTTTGTGGGAAGCAACAGACACATTCCTATGACCGATGCGAGCGTCGATCTAGTCTTCGACATGTTCGGGTTCCCCGACTACTCGTCCTTCCGGAGAATATTGGCTCCTCAGGGCAGACTGGTTCGAGTCACTCCCGGCGACAGACACCTGATCCAACTCCGCGAAATCATCTATCCGAACATCAAGCCACGAAGCGAGAGAACACAGTATCCAGAGACCTTCAAAGTGGTTTCGGAGAAACGCATTACCTACGAAATGATACTTGGGTCTGAGGATTTGAAGTATCTTATGCTCATGACACCCCATATGTTTCGATCCACACCTGAGCGCCGGCAACAAGCCCTCAATCATGATGAGCTGAGCCTTACCGTAGACGTGGTTGTCGAAGAGCTCATAGCGACGACCGCCTAGTGTTGGAAAAAGGTTTCGTGACACAGTTCAGGTGGGGTAAAGACTTGACTGCGCCGCCGCATCGCCTATGGTTAGCAATGACAGTTTGGTGTGACCTTCATAACGATCAAAATACGGCATGCCAAGACGACGAGTAATGTCAGGGAGACACTCATGAATCAAGCCTTCAAAGCGCCTCAACTGCCAGGTCACGACTACGCCTACAACACACCGCTAGCTGACCTAGACCCCTCGAATCCACTCATCTGGCCAAAGCAGGAGATGTGGGCAATTTTTGAGCGACTGCGCAACGAAGATCCGCTGCATTGGTGCAAAGAGGCGTGGATGTCTGACGAGCGGCCTGATGATATGGAGCCCGTCGGCGCCTATTGGTCCGTCACCCGCTATGAGGACATCATGGCGATCGATACGGATCACCATCGTTTTTCATCCGAACCAGCCATTGTGCTGCCCAATCCGGCGGAGGACTTCCCTCTGCCCATGTTCATCGCGATGGATCAACCAAAACATGACATTCAGCGCAGAACGGTGGCGCCCATTGTTGCCTCTCCCAGCTTATCGAAGATGTCAGAACAGATCCGTGAGCGAACGCAATATGTGCTCGACAGCGTACCGATCAACGANGAATTCGACTGGGTAGATACCGTGTCAATCGAGCTCACCACCATGATGCTCGCCACACTGTTTGATTTCCCTTTCGAAGATCGTCGAAAGCTCACTCGCTGGTCTGATGTTGCAACCGCTGGTCCTGAAACGGGCATNGTTGAAAGCGAAGAGCAACGTCGTGCAGAACTCATGGAATGCGTCGAGTATTTCATGGGGCTATGGCATCAGCGCATCGGTGGGAATGGTCACGACCTCATCACGATGCTCGCGAATGGTGACAACACCCGTGATATGGATGCAACAGAATACCTTGGCAATTTGATATTACTGATTGTCGGTGGCAATGATACGACACGGAACTCGATGTCGGCATCGATTTACGGATCACACCTGTTCCCCGAGCAGTGGGACAAGGTCAAGGCCAATCGGGACCTTATCCCCAATACGGTCGCAGAAATTATCCGNTGGCANACNCCTCTNGCCTACATGCGTCGCACNGCACTCGAAGATGTNGAGATGCACGGCAAGACCATCAAGAAAGGTGACAAGGTCGCCATGTGGTACGTNTCGGGTAACCGCGACGAGCGCAAGTTCGAGAACCCTGATGTCTTGGACTTTGANCGCAAGAACGCACGCAACCATATTTCCTTTGGCTTCGGCATTCACCGTTGCTTTGGTAANCGGTTGGCAGAGCTTCAGTTACAGATCCTCTGGGATGAGATGCTCAAGCGCTTCTCCCGCGTGGAGGTCATCGGTGAGCCCAGTCGAAACATATCGAGCTTCGTGAAGGGCTATACCAAGATGAATGTCATCGTTCGCGACTGACCTTTTATCGCGCCGTTCCACGCAGCATTGACCGACCGGCGTCAGCACAACGCGCGATGATTCCTGCCGCAACGCAAATTGCCGACTATTCGAAGACTGTGTTCACCGCCGAGACGCGTGAGGGGCACNGCGTGTCCCATGACGTCTATCATCGAGGNTCAGGCGCCCCTGTTGTACTGATTCAGGAGCTACCAGGAATCGGTCAAGAGACTTTAGCACTTGCAGATCGACTTATTGGCGCCGGATTTGAAGTCATCATGCCCCATCTCTTTGGCCCGATTGGAAGAATATCTATTGGGGGCAATCTTGTTCGGGTGCTGTGCCTCAGAAAGGAGTTCAGTGTACTTGCCGCACGTCGCTCTAGTCCTATCGTCGACTGGCTGAGGCTTTTATGCCGCGACGTTCGTCAAAGCCGCGGTGTTGAGGGTGTCGGTGTTATCGGCATGTGCCTCACGGGCAACTTCGCCATTTCGCTGATTGCTGACGACAGCGTTCTTGCGGCTGTCGCCTCACAACCCGCCATGCCTTTCTTCAAACAGGGTGCCTTACATATGTCTGCCGACGATGTCGCAGACGTGCGGAATGCATTAGATAAGAAAGGCGCAATGCAAGTACTCAGATTTGAGGATGATCCGCTGTGCACGTCTGAGAAATCCGAGTGTATTCATAAGGCCTTCAATGATATGGATACCACTAGGGTCAAGGAGATCACGCTACCGGGAAAAGGCCACTCAGTCCTCACACTCGATTTCGTGGACGAAGCAGGCCATCCAACCCGGGCGGCCCTCGATAACGTAATCGCGTATTTCGGGAAACAGCTAACTGCTGCCGACTAGTCTTACCGGAGAGGCTCAGGCATCGCACTAGCCATCAACTCGATGGCAAACAACCACCAACTTATGGCCATCAGGGTCTCTGATATAGGCCGCGTAAAAATGAGGATGAACGTCGCGCAGTCCCGGCGCCCCCTCATCCAAGGCGCCAGCCGCCAAAGCGGTAGCGTAAAAGCGATCAACCTGCTCTCGAGTCTCCGCCAGAAGGGCAACATTGGTTCCGTTGCCACAGGTTGCGGCTTTGCCATCTGCTGGCAATCCTAACCAGAGGCAGTTTTGCCCACTGCCCATATCTTCCTGCAAACCGTACCCGGCGTAACTGTCTCCAGCATCGTGACAGGCACACCCAAGTGTAGGCATGACTGCGTCGTAGAATCTCCGGGAAGCAACAAGGTCATTGGTTCCCAGCATGATGTGACTAAACATTGAGCACCCTCCAACGAAAACCTTTTACGTCGATGCCACTCAGTGTAAGGAGAACGCAGGAAGCTGTCTTTGAGTTTCCAAAGCACTACAAGAACAGCTCGGATACTGCTCTAACCCGCATGGATGCGGTGAGCACTTAACCCTGCATGGTTAATAACCAAGGATTCTCAATAAAAAGCGTCAAAGAAAGCGTTTAAACCACCGATAAGGTTTCAATTTACATCGACTTTTGCTACATAGANCGTGGGGAAGAAGTTTGTTTGGCAGTTGCCCGCTTACTTCGCCAAAACAAAAAAGGAGATGAGCCACAATGTTCAAGTTGAAGCCATTAGCGGCTCTAACACTTTTGGGATCCCTGCTGTCAGCCCAGACGGTATTTGCCCAGGAAGAAGCGTTAGAGTCCACAACTGTAGAAGCAGTTGCTGAGGAAAGTGCAGAAGCGAACCTCGGTCCGGTTGAGGAAGTAGTTGTTACAGGTTCACGACTACGAAGTTCAACCTACACTAGTATTTCGCCACTGCAGATTATCGATGCGGAGTTCCAAAGAGAAGTGGGTCTTATTGATGCCACAGAAATTCTTCAGAATTCTACGAATGCGGGTGGACAGCAAATTGATCTAACGTTTGCGGGGTTTGTATTGGATAACGGTCCTGGTTCCACGACAGTCAGCTTGCGCGGACTGGGAGCGAACCGGACACTGGTCCTCATGAATGGCCGTCGTCTAGCACCAAGTGGTGTGGAAGGAGCGCCATCAGCGCCAAACATTGGTTTGGTTCCTCGCCTGATGATTGATAGATACGAGAATCTGCTTGACGCGGCGTCTTCGGTTTATGGCTCTGACGCAATNGCTGGAGCGACTAACATTATTACGCGGAAGGACTTTAACGGATTAGAAGTCCAACTTTTCTCCGACGGACATAATCGACAAGGTGGCGATGGAAATACGATCAGCGCAGCCTGGGGCTTTACCGACGATACAAGCACATTTGGTATAGGTGTTGAATACAACGAGCAAGAGCGGGTTTTGTATTCGGACCGGCCTTGGACAAACGAATGTACCGGTAACGTTGAGATCACAGAGAGTGGTGAGATTCGCCGCCAAGATCTTTATTACGCAAACATCGGATACCCTGATGTTGGACAGTGCCGACCCACCAGTTTGGCCGCGAGAACATTTGTTCCTGGCACACCATTCGGATCCATCTATTACACCCCCGGGGGNTCAAATGGCGGCTGGCCAAACTTTAGTGAGTCGGGTACGCCAGTACTGGGCGTGGCTGCGGATGGCAATGGCGATGGCGTTGGTGACATCAACTTCATGGACTACAGCCTCAACGGTGCACCTAGTGACTTGGGATCTGACTTGTTACCGAAATCGGAGTCAATGAACATCCTCGCCTACGGCGAAATGACTCTAGAGGGTGATATGAACGTCACTCCTTATTTCGAAGCGATGTACAACACTTTAGAAGTTAACCAGAACAGCGGCGAGGGGCAATTGTTCCCCGATGTACCTGCTCTAAATCCATACAACATGTGTAACCCCAATCAGCCCAACGGGGTTGATTGCGGTCTCGCATATGGCGCGTTTTTAGATAGCCCCGGGATTCAGCAACAGTGGATTAATACCTACGGTGCTCCCGCCTCCTTCTTCCGAGATGTTTTAGGCTTGTCTTGGATTGGTGGAACGGCGATCGGACCGGTGGATACGTTGCCAATTGTCTCAGTTCGCGGCGATCGGAACTTGACTGATGTTGAAATGGAACAGGCACGACTCGTTGTTGGTGTAACAGCAGATCTACCCTTTATGGACGTCGGCTCTCTCAGCAATTGGCGCGGTGATTTTTCTATCGCCTACAATCGCTCCGAGGGTGATTCTTCGCGATACGGAGTCAGGGAAGACCGTCTCAACCTCGCCTTGGGTTATTACTCGTCGACCAGTACTCCCTGCGAAAATGACCTTGGGGAGGTCCTAGCTGCTGACACTGCGGGATGTGTGCCCGTGAATATGTATGCGCCGTCTCTATATCCTGTTGGCGCGGTCACCGGTGATTTCGAAACGCAAGCAGAGCGGGATTATCTGTTCGGCTCTCGTGACTTCAACACCGTGTACGAGCAGACACTTGTGAGCATGGTACTTGATGGAGATATCTTTGAAGTTCCCGGTGGCGAAATGGCTCAGCTTGCAGTGGGGGTGGAGTATCGAAATGATGACATCCAGTCAAACCCCGACGCGGTTGCNAGAGATGGCTTATTTTGGGGCTTTTTCTCTGATAAAGGNGCATTNGGTGATGTTTCGCTCAACGAAGTATTTGCGGAANTCCAAATACCTATNAAGGCCAATAAGCCACTCCTCAAGGAGCTGACTATTAACTTGGCAGGTCGATTAACTGAGCACGACTACTACGGTAACAACGAAACAGCCTCTGCAAAGATAGGCTACCGCCCCGCTGAGGCATTTTTGCTTCGAGCAACCTGGGGTACAGCCTTCCGTGCTCCTAACAACCGCGAGCTGTTCCTACTCGGGTCAACCGGGTTTACTAATGTGTTTGACCCCTGCTACGTGCCAGAAGCCGCCATTGTTGGGGATCCGACTGATCCGAACGCGGGCCAGTACAATCCGGACTTGGACTTGCGAGAGCCAGAAGTTCTGGCTAACTGTCGCGCCACTGGCGTTGATCCCATTCTCGCGAATAACGGCGGGTTTAATACCTTCAGCACAGAAGTCCAGACCGGTGGTAGCTTGACGCTTGACCCAGAGGAATCAGAGTCTTACTCCTATGGGTTCTCGTACGAACAGGATTGGAGCAATAAGTTCGACCTAGCGTTTGGGATGACTTACTACTCCGTGAAAGTAGAGAACACGGTTATTGAGCCATCAACTGGGTACATTATCTCTGATTGTTTGTATGACGAAGCGGGAACGGCAGCCTCAGTTTTCTGTGACCGAATCTCGAGAGACTTGTCCGACCCTACGGATCCTAGGATTCAGCTGATGGATCTCGGTTTCATCAATCGTGACCTTGAGAGAGCACGCGGAATTGACTACAACCTGACTTTCCGCGACGTCATTGACATCGGCGTACCTGTGGACTTCACATGGAATCTGACAGCAAACAGAAACCTTGAGCGATCGTTAACGTTCACCAATCCGGACGGGACCGTGGATTATGAGTCGTATGAAGGTGAGTGGGGTTACTCGGAGTGGCGTGGAATCAGCCAGGTAAGGTTTGGGTGGGACCGCTGGTCACTAAACTTGCAGACGCGCTATCTTGGTGCTGTAGCTCAAGATGCTGAAACGGTTGACGAATTTTCTGATGCCTTCACAGCGTCGGACACCTGCTTAGGGCCACCCGATGATGAACTTTGCCGTGATTACGGTGAGACCGGAAGCTATATGCTGCACAACGTTTCGATAAACTACCGTGGCGAGGATGATAAATGGTTCCTCGGTGCGGGAGTAAGAAACCTAGAGGACAAAGCACCGCCACTGGCGGACTCCACCGAGGTGCTCGGTGTTAAGTCTAGACCCATTGGATACGGCTATGATGTCTNTGGTCGTGAGTTCTTTGTCAACGTGCAATATAACTTTGACATCTAAAGATATTTAAATGTCGAAAGCGCACCTCGGTGCGCTTTTTTTTTGGTTAATTTGGTCTACGATATANTTGAGAAAATNTTGAGGTGCAGCGCATGTTAAGAGCATTAGGTTCACTAGTCATAGCGGTTTTACTCGCTACAGAGGTCAAAGCAGAGGNTTACCCTCTGGACTATTGGGCGAGACGTGCGGCTGTCGGAGTACCAACACTTTCTCCAGATGGATCTAAGTTTGCGCTGCTTCGCATCATGGAGCGCGGCGGCAATCCAGTCATTGAGGTCTATGAAACAGACAAGCTCGATGAAGAGCCAAGGCGTATCAACTCCGACCCCATGGAAATCAGTTTCCTAGGCGGATGGATTACGAATGACATTCTGCTCTTTTCTGCTCGTCAGCAGGTAAGAGACCAGATAGACGGCTTCAACCAGGGGACGTACGAGCGAAAAAACGCCATATATGACCATTCTAAAAACAAGTTAGGTCAAATCCGGCAGCCCTACTTCAGCCCCGTGGGTCGACTAAAGGGTGAGTCCAATAAAGTCCTGATTTCTATTATCGAGGGAGTCCCAGACGGTCTTCAAGGTGGTACCAGTCAAAGCATACGCCGCGGCTACTACGAGTATGACGTCAAAAGAAATCGAAAGAAGCTTATTGCAAGAGCAACACGTGAACGTCAATCGATATCATTTGACGGTGAAGGAAATGCCACGCATGCAACTGGGTACGTGCAAGGTAAGTCCGTTTGGTACTGGCGACCGAAAGGCACTAAAGACTGGGAGGAAATGTTCGAGCGTGATAAAGATAATTTTGAAAGCTTTAGCGTTTGGGGACCTGACCCAGAGAAAGAAGATCACTACCTCGTGCGTGCCCACAATAATGATGACAAGGCTGGCATTTGGTCATATGACGCACGTAATAAGAAGTTCGCGGAACTTATCTACCGACGCAGCGACGTGGATGTCGGCGGTGTGTTCTCCCACAGTAACCAACTGAAATACCCCGACACGCCTGCCGGTATCACGTGGTGTAAAGACAAATGCTACCGTGAGTTTTTCGATCCGAATGAACAGGCACTCTATCGCCAACTCGGCGAAATAATTCCACATGCGGATCAAATCACCGTTTACGATCGATCGGAGGACGGCAACACGCTAATCGTTGTCAATGAAGCGCCAAGAGACCCCGGCTCGTATTACTTGATACGAAACGGGCGCATCTCAAAAATTGGAGGCGCAAAGCCTTACCTCGAATATGACCAGCTGTCTGATGTCGAGTACATCACCTACAAGGCACGAGATGGGCGAGAGATTAATGGGTATGTCACTGTGCCAAAAGGAGAAGGGCCTTTTCCACTGATCGTGATGCCGCATGGTGGTCCCTATGTGTCTGAGACTATTGATGAGTATGACGAGTGGTCTCAAATGTTAGCGCACTATGGCTACATGGTCCTTCAACCGCAGTATCGCGGCTCAAGGAAATATGGTCTTGACTACTATCGGTCGGCTTTTATCGATGGTTCCGAGGCCGGACGAGCAATGCAAGACGATAAAGATGACGGCGCATTGTATCTCGTCAAACAGGGTCGAGTAGATCCAGATAAAATTGCGATGTTCGGATGGTCCTACGGTGGATACGCTGCGCTTATCGCAGCCTCGCGCGAAGACCAAATTTACCAATGCGCAATAGCGGGAGCAGCGGTCACCGACCCAGACTGGCAGCTAGATCAGTATCGATACCGAATGGATGGCATTCAAAAAACTGAGCAATTGACGACATGGGATGGTGCCGTTTCGCCAATCAAAGAAGTGGATAAGGTGAATATCCCGCTATTCATAATCCACGGTGATAACGACCAGCGGGTACCGCCAGACCATTACTACATGTATGTAGATGAATTGGAGAAGGCTGGTGTTGCGCATAAAAAATTGCTGTTAGAAAAAGCCGATCANTTCNGCTCCACACTGTTCTATCATCACAAAATGGAACTGTATGAAAGCATGCTTCAATTTTTTGAAGGTGAATGCGGGCTTAAAGGGACTCAATCAAGCGTAGCGTCAATACAGGGCAGGTAGTTAATATCGGGCCTTCTATTGACGTCTACCGCTCTTTGTTAGGTGCATATAGTAAAGCCATCACGTCCTGCGTTAGATTGTCGACTGGCCGTTCTATGATGCGCCCGAGCTCTCTACCACCAGTAAAGAAAATGAANGTAGGCGTGTATTTTACACCCAANGCCTTCGCCCTACCCTCAGGTTCCTCTTTGCGAATATCGAGTGCGATGAGCCTGATGTTCTCCTGTTTTACGCCCGAGGCTTCCAGCAATTTCAGCATTCTGGGGACCTCNCGCTCGCTGTCGTGGCACCAGGTGCCGAACAGAATCCTTACCTCAAGATCTCCGGGTAACCCATCGATCCCTGTTGTGACCTCGTATGCATCGTAGTTCCGCTTGAACANCTCATGACGCTCTAACAGCTCTGCTTGGCTGATGTCACCGAGTGGATACCGATAGCGATCAGCCATGACCTCAACCGACAGTGGTGTCACGATGAAAAAAATCAGCGCTACGGTTACTCTCCGTATAGAGCGACCGGACTCTTTCAGTTTTGGCCACCGTTTTTGTGAAGCATCACGACGTCGTTGCATGTTAAATATCGCCATCAAACTCTACTTATCTTCACTATCGGAACATGATCGTCGCATGGTACCGCATCGCTGAGGATTATCGATTGGTATACTGCTAGGATCGTGGNNCACGATGAGTCCCTCGAGCCGATATTCCAACANAGTCTCNGCTCTACGGACCGCGGCTACCACCCCAATTTGACCTGATGTATGGATCGAGCATGGACCCTCTTAGTCAAGCANCCCTAGGTGCCGCCGCCGCGCAGTCACTTATCAAGAAGTCAGACCTCGCTCGCATTGCGCTTATTGGCGCGCTCGCCGGTATGGCCCCTGATCTCGACGTGCTCATACAGTCGTCAACGGATCCGCTCCTGCAATTGGAGTATCACCGCCAGTTCACGCACTCATTGATCTTTATTCCTGTTGGCGCCCTANTATGCGCGATCGCTTTTTGGCCGTTTATGCGACGCCACATGAGCTTCANAGCTATCTGGCTAACCGCACTAGCTGGCTANGCAACGCACGCCCTGCTTGACGCCTGTACTACCTACGGGACNTTGCTGCTCTGGCCCTTCTCCGATGCNCGTATNGCCTGGAATACCATTTCNGTCNTAGACCCGGTNTTCACCCTCCCCTTATTGGGGTTTGTCATTGCCGCCGGAGTCAAAAAGTCTCAGTTCATAGGCCGTCTTGGCATGGCTTGGGGAGCGTTCTACTTGTCGATAGGTGTCATTCAGGAGGAGCGAGCCATGGCTGCAGGTGAAGCGCTGGCGGCCGACAGAGGACATGCTCCCGCTGTGGTCTCCGCAAAGCCCAGTTTCGGCAACTTACTCCTGTGGAAAACGGTCTATGAGTACGACGATCACTTCTGGGTCGACGCAGTGCGAGCAGGGGGTGACGTTACGATCATCGAGGGAGACCATGTAGCGCGTCTCAATCTTCAATCATCGTTTCCGTGGTTGGACACTGATTCGCAGCAAGCGAGGGATGTGGAGCGTTTTAGGTGGTTTTCAAATGACTATCTGGCGATAGATAGCGACGATCCCTTTCTCATTGTCGACATGCGGTACTCGCATTTACCTAACGAGATAAAAGGCTTGTGGGGTATTCGTTTAGATCCCGACGCATCGGCCGATGAACACGTGACCTGGGTTGCCCGTAGGAGCGCAGACTCAGAACGGTTCGAGCAACTATGGGCGATGCTCAAAGGAAATTAGTTTCATTCCCACTCAATAGTCTCAGTTTTACAAGCCCTTATGTAGTAAGGGTTTGCGAGGGGCAAAACAGAGTTTACAAGTAGTTTACAAGTCATTCTTTATCTTGCTCTTTAAAAGCCTTGCGATCAATTGCTCTTGGTCTCTCTTGATCATTGAGTCTTTCTCGATCTAGAGGATCTTTGCCGTCTAGCAATAGCTCAATATGATCCATCTGATCATTGCCCCAAAATAAATTATCATCAATAATTATTGTTGGAACTCCAAAAACTCCCTTTTCAATTGCATAGCTAGTCTCATTAATTAGCAATTCTTTTATATCTATGTCCAAAATTTTATGGCTAAGACTTTCTCCATCGATCGATTCTTTTGTCAACAAAGATATTAGTGTAGAAAGATCTCCTAGGTCTGCACCATGACTCCAACCCCCTTTGAATATTGAATCTATAACTCTAAGTTGATCATCACCGCTCACTTCCTTTAATGACATTCGTAAAGCAGCCAACGGATTGAAAGGATGTTTTTTTGGTGGATTGTATTCAAATCCATTTAAAGCAGTATATCTTAAGCAATACTGATTCAACCAACTGCGTTTTGGTGGAATCTCAGCTGGCCCAAGTTGTCCCCATTTATCCAACAATTTTCCAAACACAACTGGATGCGCTTCAATTTCGCGATTGTATTTTTTAGCTAGAGTAGGAAGCTTACGCCAA
>NZIH01000021.1 GCA_002691565.1 Halieaceae bacterium | reverse complement strand
TCCTGAGATTGACGCGGTTTTCGCATTGCGTGGGGGTTGGGGTGCGAGCCGGCTACTGCCGTTTTTAGACTTCGACCTCATAGCGAAAAATCCGAAGATCTTCCTTGGGTATAGCGATATCACCAGTTTGTTAAACGCCATCTATGCTAAAGCGGGTGTGGTTACTTTTCACGGGCCTAACGTGATGTCGCGGTGGAATGAATTCACTTATCAGGGAATGCGGGAGGTGCTATTTGACGCTAAGTCCGCGACCTACAGTAACCCTGAAGTCATTGATGATGATCTTGTAGCTCGAAACCACCGCATTCAAACCATCAGCGCAGGGAAGGCCAGAGGGCACCTTATTGGTGGCAATCTCACCTTGATGAGCGCACTGGTTGGAACGCCTTATTTCCCGGATGCCAGAGGCGCCATTCTTTTTCTGGAGGACGTCGGGGAAGCGATTTACCGGGTCGATCGTATGATGACGCAGCTGAAGCTCAGTGGCGTGCTAGGGCACGTTTCCGGCATTGTGTTTGGGCACTTTACCGGCGTAAAGCCCAATCCCGGCCTCGGAAATTTCGCCTTGATGGACATCCTCAAACAGCACTGTGAACCACTGGGCGTGCCCTGCTATTTTGGCGCCATGATTGGGCACGTAGAGCAGCAGAGTACAGTGCCTGTCGGGGCGACTGCCGAGATGGACGCGGGTGAGGGTGTTCTCCGGCTGCTAGAGCCGGCGGTTCGATAATCCTTTCGTGACGGTCCTTTCGGGGGCCCGTCGTGAATTCACACAGACTCAACCTAGGAGATTGACAGTGCCCCGAATTCCAACGGTACCGCGTGACCAACTTCCCGATTTTGAACCCATGTTTCAACTACTCGAGGGAAGCATGGGTTACGTCCCCAATAATTTCCTGTCGATGGCTCATTGGCCTGAGTTACTGAAGGCGTTTGGTGGCATCGGCGCGACCATACTACAGACCGGAGAGGTTGACCGCGGTTTGAAGCAGCTGGTGGCCATGGTTGCGAGTGCGGCGAATGGGTGCCATTACTGCCAGGCGCACACCTCACACTCCGCACATAACCTCGGTGTATCGCAGGAGAAAGTCGAAGCTGTCTTCGACTTTGAGTCCTCATCGCTGTTCAGCGATGCAGAGCGCGCTGCCCTGCGACTCGCATGGCATGCGGCACTTCAGCCCAATGCGACGAGCGATAGCGATTTCGCGGCGCTGAAGGCGCATTATTCCGATCGAGAAATCGTTGAAATAGTCAGCGTCATCGCGTTGTTTGGATTTCTGAACCGATGGAGCGACACGATGGAATCAGAGCTGGAGCCCTTACCGCAGTCCTTTGCTGATTCCATCAATCTCAGTACCCGTAAGCTCGGTAGCTGACCAATCGTTCCCGGCGAAGAATATCGACACAGCCCGCTGATAGCTGGATGAGAAGCTGATACAGTGCGCCACGATTTACAAATGCAGTGGTTCGAGACCCTATGCAACATACCGG
Source organism: Halieaceae bacterium (assembly GCA_002691565.1). GTDB lineage: Bacteria > Pseudomonadota > Gammaproteobacteria > Pseudomonadales > Halieaceae > Luminiphilus. The sequence goes on along the minus strand of NZIH01000021.1, from coordinate 24,223 downwards.
TTTTGCCGAACTAGTCGGCTTTGAGGTCTTTCCAGAGAGCGATGGCACTGGAGAAGCGCAGCTCATAGTCTCGGAGTGTCATCTGAATCCCAACGGTGTGGTTCATGGCGGGGCTTTGTTTACGCTCGTAGACACAGCGATGGGCGCCTCATTGATGCAGCGATTAGACGAAGGCGAAATTTGCGCCACACTCCAAATCTCCATGAATTTTCTGAGGCCTGTTGTTTCTGGCGACGTCGTCGAGTGTGAGGCAAGAGTGGTTAACAAAGGCAGGCGCTTTGCCAACGTCCGTGGGGAGCTTTATGTACAGGAGAAGCTTGTGGGGACCGCCGACGGCAATTTCGCCATCATGCAAGCCCCCTGAGGAAACATCAGTTCTCTAGGACTGTGCTACCACCAAAACTCCCGGATGAAGCGCAACGACACGAACGCGGTCGCCGCTCGCGAGTGATTTGTCGCCTTCTTCACGGGCGAGCTCAACGCGCCAGGTTACACCGGAGAACTGATGGGTGGACTGCGTCTCGCGATCGATCAAGCTCGACAGAGTAAATTCGTAGCCAACAAAATCAGAATTCTGGCCTGAGCGCGAAGGCTCTGCCGCCTGGTATTGCTTGAGTGGTTTCCAAAGCAGGATGCCCAGAAGGAACGATAAAATGCCCATCACCGCGAAGCCAGTTAGCCAGCCCTCTGGGATGACACCCAGATAAACAAGCAGTGCGGTAATCAGCGACCCAAGCCCCACAAGGAAAAGCACAATAGTGCTCATGCCGAGTACGACTAACTCTATGATCAGCGCGAGAGCTCCGAGCGCGAACCAGAAGCTTGCTGGGTTCTCACTAAAGTACTCAAGCAGTGCCATCGGTCTTTCCTTGAACTTCGTTTAAGCGGTTGACGATGGTCATTGCCTCCGCCACCACGTTGGAGGCATTGGTTTGACTGTCGCTCAGCAGTACGACCGATGAATCTCTTGCAATAGCTTCTTTTGCCGAAATGGCCTGCTCCGCCAAGTCCAGTTGCACCGCCTTCTGCCCGTCTTCGGTATTGGCAGCCGCACCGACTTTATTCAAGGCCTCCGCTTTTGCCTCAGCGACCGCAATGATCGCATTTGCTTCACCTTCGGCTTTCAGTATCTGTTCGGCTTTTTCGGCTTCCGCCGCAAGTACGCGGGCTTGTTTTTCACCCTCCGCGACATTAATGGATGACTGACGTTCGCCTTCGGACTCGAGAATAGCAGCGCGTTTTTCTCGTTCCGCTTTCATCTGTCGTTCCATCGCGTCGAGTACGGTGCGAGGCGGTTCAATATCCTTAATTTCGTAGCGGAGTACCATGACGCCCCAAGGCCCTGCAGCCTCGTTAATTTGCGACACAATGTTGTTATTGAGCGCTTCACGCTCTTCAAAGGTTTTATCGAGCTCAATTTTACCAATCTCACTTCGCATGGTGGTCTGAGCGAGCTGGGTAACGGCATAGACATAGTCGTCAACACCATAGGACGCTTTGACGGGGTCCAGTACCTTTAGATACAAAACACCGTCTACGATGAGTGAGATGTTGTCGCGTGTAATCGCCGCCTGTGACGGGACATCAACCGCTTGCTCTTTCAGCGTACGGTTGTAAGCGACGCGATCAAAGAAAGGATTCAGAAAGTTCAGACCGGCCTCAAGCGTGCGAATGTATTTGCCGAAGCGCTCAACCACGAAGGCACGATTTTGCGGAACAAATTTTACAGCTTTGGTGAGCATCACAATCAAGATGATTGCAATCGCTACGGAACTCACCAGACCAAATGATAGAAACTCCATGACTACCCCCTTCTGTTTTAGCGTGTACTAAATGATGTGGGGGCTGCGCCCCTCTCTTTCAAGTGTAGGAGCTGAATTCAGAGAGACACAGATTTTTTCGGGACGCTATTCCATCGATCTAAACATGAGGGCGAGGCGCTTTCCTCGACTTAGATTCTGAAGAAAATCTCTTGCATTGTCCTCGCGAGACAGGAAGTCCGAGTAGCCTTGCAGTGCTTCAACGTCTACCCCGTCGAGATTAAGGAAGCCCATCTGCCAGTCCGGAAACTCCCTTTCGTCTACCTCCCCCTCAAACAGAACATCTATGGCGGTGTGTCGCTCGTCTTTCTCGATGTTCGCAAAGGTTTCTCTGACGACCTCTTCCGGGCCTTCCATGACCTGATAGAACGATCGATCGCGGTGTAGCAACAGACCAGTAATATCACGTGACGTATTGATCCTTCGAGCCTCTGACAGAAGCTCCACCATGCCTGCAGTGCCCAGGTCTATGGTCTCAGTGCTGACGTAGCCTAGGTGGAAAAGCCGGCTACTTTGGGTTTCAGACATGGGTTTTGACCTCTTGGGTGGGCCTGTTGTCCCTTAGCTTGATTGAAGCGCCAAGGTAAAATACAGTTGACAGTTATAATATCAAATAATTTAGACATCTAGATCATTATTTTACGTTCTAGCGTCTATACGGGGGAAATATGGCGGAAGATTCAACAGCACTTGATGTCAATAACAGCACCAAACAAGCGCTCGAAAGTCGGGCCTTAGCACCGCGGTTCTATACAACAGACTGTGAGGAAATTGGACGCTACGATATAGATCCCGTCCGCGAAGAATGGGACGCCATGATGGCGGCATTTGAGCTCGACACCAATCGCGAGCACTTTAAGCAAAACTATGATTTTGATCCCGAGACGCTGGAGGCGGATCCTGAGCTAAAGGCTGAATTTCTCGATCTTTTAGTGAGTTCAATTACGGCTGAGTACTCAGGCTGTGTGCTTTATCAAGAGATTGAGAGCAAGGTAGGTGACCCAGAGATCGCGCGACTATTCCGATATATGGCGCGCGATGAGTCACGGCATGCGGGCTTTATTAATCGCGCATTGAAAAAACTCGGTGTCGCGGTCGATCTGAGTGTTCTCAAGCGTGACAAGGAATACACCTATTTCAGACCCAAGTTTATTTTTTATGCAACCTACCTCTCTGAAAAGATTGGATACGCGCGATACATTACTATTTATCGTCATCTTGAGCGTCATCCAGAGCGGCGGTTCCACCCAATTTTCAAATGGTTCTTGGAGTGGTGTAACGATGAGTTTGCGCATGGTGAGGCCTTTGCCTTACTGATGAGAGCCAATCCCAAGTTACTCAGTGGTTACAACAAGTTGTTCATTCGGATGTTCCTTGTGCTGGTTTATACGACCATGTACGTGCGCGATCACTCGCGTCCTAAGTTGTACGAGGCATTTGGCATGGACGTAACGGAGTTTGACCACACGGTCTTCGACATCACTACGGAGATATCGAAGCAGGTATTCCCCATGACCTTGAATACCCGCCATCCGAAGTTCCAGCGTGGACTTGAGCGGCTATTGGATTTGAATATTCGTCTCGATGCGCTTGAGGGCGTCAGCGGCGTTGGAACCGCGCTTAAGCGCTTATCGCTGCAGCTTGGCATTGGTGCAACGATATTACGTTTATTCCTCCTTCCAACAATTCCGAACCAAATGCCAGAGCAGGTGGCNATGCAACCCGCTTGGTAGGGTCAATTNGCGGGTGTTTTAACGCCCNCGCCAATACTGGCTGAATTCGAAGAGGTGACAGAGTCCTGCTAACGTGAGACAGCCCAGTAAGGCGGTCGTAGGTGCATCCCAGACGGCCAACTGAATGCCACACATAAGAAATAAGCCAGCCAACAGATTTGGTAGAAAAACGGTTGCCGGTGCGCTGTTGCCGGTAGCCCGATGTCGCTGGTATAGCACGAGTATTTCAACGGCAATCAATACGACGATGACCNCAATCAGGGCGCCTGATTGAACAAGTGATGTCACGGTGCGAGTCAGGCTNCCGTTTTTGACAGNCCTAAGAGTTGCGCGACGTCTTTAATAAANACTCGTAGGTGTTCTTTTTTCTTTCTCTTGACGAGCTTTTTCTGCGTGTATGCTTGCCACGTGAGCGTTTGAACGTCCTCGTCTTTGCACATCTCAACGAATTGCTCGCGNCGCTTGTCACTGTGGTACCAGAAGTACTGCAGTAGACCTAGCGCGAAGAACGTGCGGCCATGGAGTTTCATGAAGCGCTTTCGCGGCGCTCGTAAAGCCGACGCCTTGCCAGTGACCAGGAACTCCTTGATAGCGTCAGCGCTCAAGCGACCGCACAGCATCGCGTAGTAAATACCTTCACCTGACGCCGGAGCAACAACACCGGCGGCATCGCCCGATACCAGTAAGGCTTTACCGTCGTCCCATCGTTTCATGGGTTTCATGGGGATGGGAGCGCCTTCCTTGCGGATGGTTTCCGCGGTGTCGAGTCCTGAAATAGCCCTCAGCTCATTGACGGACTTCTTGGCCGAGAAATCCTTATATGCGCTGCCGACACCAATGCTTGCNGATTTCCCATGAGGAAACACCCAGGCGTAAAAATCNGGTGACAGATCTCCCTGATACCAGACCTCGCAGCGTTCAGGATCATAGTCCGTCGTGGCTATTTCGGGGGCTTCTACAATCTCGTGGTAGGCAAGCACCCAGGGGACATCAGCATGCTTCGGAATTCCCTGCTTCGCGACTTGTGATCGCGCGCCATCGGCACCTAGCACGCACCGCGCGGTGGCTGTTCTGGTCTCAGTCTCGTAGTCCTTGGAGACGTAAGTGACACGGAGGGTGGTTTTGTCGATGTACTCGACCTTCTTGAACGCTGCCAGCTCAAGNTCTGCCCCAGCCCGCTGNGCACGCAAGCGCAACCAGGGATCAAATTCGTCTCTGTCGACCATGCCCACGAACGTTCCTTCGATGGGCATATCCACTTTTTGCGCCTTGGGTGAGATCATTCGTGCTGACTGGATTTCTGCCTTCAGCAGAGANCGAGGAATATCGAATTCACCTAATATGCAGGGTGGAATCGCACCGCCGCAGGGCTTAATTCTGAAAGCCCGCTCTAGCAGCAGGACTTTGTGTCCTGCGAGCGCAATTTCGTGAGCTGCAGTTGCGCCTGAAGGGCCACCACCGACAACAATGACATCGTAGTCTGTTTCTCTATCGCTCATGGNCTGACTCCCCCGAGTTGATTCTTGAGTGCAAAGGTATNGTCAACGTCCGAGCNATTTGCGTCGGCGTTCACTTGTTGATCNATGTTAAATATGAGGCTGGCTGCCCATANAAATAAGATGGCTTCAGCCAGGAAAACGAGTCCGTAGGAGGCTGCCGGATTGCTCAGCCAAAGGCCTGTAATATCNACGGCTACNGTCCCGAGGAACCCTCCCATCGCGAACGAGATCGCCTGAGCCGCTCCCCATAAGCCCATTCGCAGTCCGTCGCGTTGTTTGCGCCCTTGGCCTGCCAGCATCATCATTCCGCCGATAGCTGCGACCGCAAAGCTTCCATTCGCAACGCCCAANACAAAGACGTTGAGGTTGATTGGCCAGTTGGTGCTNGTCATTCCGCCGAAGGCAAGCAAGGTCAGCGATATGGCCGAGACAATGCATCCGCCGCGGATCCAAAGATGCAGCACATGACGCGTCCGGGACTTGAATGCATAGGTGGAGACTGCCATTGCGAACATGCCCAGCAACATACCAGCGTGCTGAATGCCCGCGAGCGCCGTTGTTTCGCCAACAGTCCATCCAAAGGTCAGGCCGACAAATGGCTCGAGAATGAGATCCTGTGCGCTGTAAGCCAGCATCGATGCGAAAACAAAAATGGTGAATCGNCGGGCGTGATCCTCGGCCCAAACTTCCTTAATAGCATCCGCAAAGGGGGGCTTNGGTTCGGATTTAATTGCGGAGNTAGNGGCTGGGNCGATCGGCTTTTCAANGCCAATGATCGCNGTGAAGGTGACGAGAAGCGCNATAGCNGCCGTGCCACAGACGACGGTTAGGAGTCTTGTCTCCGAGAATGGATCCAACAGNTGACCTGTGACGCCACCTGTGACGGCGAAGCCCATGATCATCATGAACCACACCAGAGAGGCGGCGGCGGGCTTTCGCTGATCACTCACTTGTTTTGATAGNAAGACGAGCAGTGAGGTGCCGGCGGCACCCGATCCCACACCAATAAGCAGATAACCCAGAGCAGCAATGACGTGTCCAATCCAGCCAAGCTNGTTTGCCAAGGTGGCACCGTAAGNTGCNGTCATGCTTCCGATCGCCAGTATGATCATGCCGCCAACGATCCACGGGGTTCGTCGACCGCCGGCATCACTGCCATAGCCGATGTACGGTCGAGCCAGTTGCACGACGTGGTGCAATGTAATTAGGAAGCCAGGTACTGACGCCGCCAGCGCATATTCCACAACCATAATTCGATTAAGTGTATTCGTCGGCAGAAAGATAAGGGCGCCCAGGCAGGTTTGAATCAGCCCCAGCCGGACAATAGCCAGCCATGAGAGTGTTTTTAGCTCAGCCAAAATGACCTCCCATTGCGAGTGCAGAAACCATCATGCCCGCGACATATTGAGTCACGCCGACACCGTTGTACCAGGGTGCAAGTCGGCGGGGATTAGTTAAGAAGCGGAGCATTGCGAGTAGCTGACCTGCAATCAAAATAGAAACGAGGGTGGCGGCGACCATATGACCCCAGTCTGCGATTAACCAGAGAACGCCCAGCTGGGGGACGATCATGACGAGGCAGGCGAATCTAGCGGCGCGCTCGGGTCCTAGTTGGACTGGCAGGGTTTTAATCCCAACGGCGATATCTCCGTCTATGGCTTTAAAGTCGTTCAAGGTCATGATGCCGTGCGCTCCCAGACTATAGAGCGCTGCAATGAGCAAGATGGAGGTGTTGGGTAGTTGTCCGCCAATAACAATCGCGGCGCCCGTAATCCAGGCTAAACCCTCATAGCTTACGGCAACAGATAGGTTTCCCCACCAGCCATTTTGTTTTAAGCGAAGGGGAGGGGCGCTATAGGCCCACGCTAGTAGGAGGCCTATTGCCGTCGCTCCAGCAACCCAGGGACCCAGCATGAAGCTCCAAGCTTGGGCAGTGATGCTCCATATCAACGAAAATCGGAGGGCGGTAGCCTCAGAGATGCGTCCTGATGGAATGGGTCTATTGGGCTCGTTAAGCGCATCAACCTCTCGGTCGTGAAAATCATTGATGATTTGACTCGCCCCACAGACTAGCGGGCCGGTAAGCACGATCCCCGCAAGGAACAGCCAGGGTGCTTGGAATGGCGTCATGCCGCCCGAGACTAAACCGCACATCAGCGCCCACATGGGTGGGAACCACGTGATCGGTTTCAGGAGCTGAACGAAATCGGAGAGCGAAGCGCCCGATGTTGCTCCCGGGTTTGCAACTGTAGAATTGCTCATCCCAGCATGGTGTACATGCAAGGGCAAACAGTCAATAAATCATGACAATTTAATAGTAATTAAATATTTACAGTGCGTCTCGGTCGCCATCCACCTCGGCGTCACCAAGATCAAAACGTCGCAATTTTGTATACAAACTTTGACGGCTGAGGCCGAGTAACTCGGCGGCTGAAGCTCTATTTCCGCTGGTCAATTTGAGGGCCGCTTCGATACATAGAGCCTCGATCACGTCGGTTGACTCGCGCACGAGCTCTTTCAGCGGAACGCGTCCCACTCGATCAGTAATCTGCTCGATGGAGCGTGGTAGGTGGTCGTCGACTGATTGATCTGGCGTAATGCGCCGGCCGATATCTCTGATGTAGAGCATGACGCGCGTGGAGCCGTTTTTCCCAACTCTGGAAACCGANAGTTCAATGTCCACAGAGGACTCGGTTTCGGTCCGAAGGGTGGTTGAATANAGGCGTACAGATCCCTCCTGTTTGGAGTGATCCAGCACAATATTCAGATCGACAGCCGAGCGACCTATCCAGCGATCCGCTCTTCTGCCCTCGACGAGTTCGGGTGACATGATGCCAGCCATCTCCAAGAACGCATTATTGGTAGCCAGCACGATGCCTTGCTCGTCCAGCTCCAAAATACCATCCGGNGCGTCACTGAAGAACGACTGAAACTCAACGCCCGTTAGGTCGCGCTCGCTGTCGTCACGAAGCCGAATCAGGAGCCGCCCCTCCCCTGACTGNCGCAGGTAGGTCATTGCGATATTCAGCTCTAAACCCGCGTCTGTATTAATCATTTCNTCAACGGTGGTGGTGACAGATCGGGCCTCGCGCGTCAATCGTTCGAGTGTGTTGCGCGCGTCGTCATCCAGGCCGAGCGGAAAGGGCTTTCCGACTAGAGTTGCGCCAGCGCCGACAAGCAANGTTGCGGCTGCCGGNTTCGCTTCTAATATTCGGCCACTAGAATCATCGACCACAATGAAGCCTTCGGAGACCATGTCAAGCAGGCGACGGTAGCGCGCTTCCAGCCTCCTTTTTGACCAATAATCGCGCTCCATCGCGTGTTGGGCGTTCAGAAGCTGGTGCCTTAGGCTTGCCTCCGGGAGTAAATCAATAGCGGCCACCTTTACGTCGCTAGAGTTGGCCTCGGCGCAGATCCAGCACAGCATAGGAATGCTGTTTCCGCTGCGGGGCTCTATTGAGGTATCGCAACGCACAGCGATGCCCTTGCTTCGCCTCGCCTCATTCAGNCGGGACTCAAATAGAGATCGAGAATCGTCGCTCACGAGTTCACTGATCGATCTGCCAACGAGGTCTTCGGGTTGCAACGTACTGGAGGGGCCATTGACACTGGCATCTAAAATAATGCCGCTTTCATTGACGAGGAATTGAAGGCTTGCCAGGTGGTGAAGCAAGAGGTCCGAAGAGGGCGCTGTTAAGGAATTCACTACGAGTACTACTCCGATACTGCGAAACGCGGCGCGGCCGTCATCATTGTCTGAGAAAACCAAATGTTACACATCNCGGAAAAGGTCGTCATCACTATGTTTACACTCCAATGGCATTTTCTTTGATACGTCAATTTTTTGGTTCAGGATCANTGTAATATTTAGTTGACACTCATATAGCCGATCACTACTCTGCAAATTAATAAGATGACGCTAACTGTGCGTGTTGCGCACACAGTGGGGTAAGTGGCGTGAACGATAAGAAAAATGAAATAAACGGCGCTGGGTTGTATACGCCGGAACAAAAGTTACGCCGAGACCANACGGTGTGGACCCTGGTGCAGGGCGTGCTGGCTCCGCTTCAGTTCTTGGTCTTTGCAGTCAGTGCGGTTTTCGTCGTCAATTTCTTGCTAAATGGCACGGGACTCTTTGCTGCAACCGTCTCCGTCGTCATTAAAACGGGCATTCTCTACACCATCATGGTGACCGGTGCGATCTGGGAAAAGGTTGTCTTTGGGCGCTACTTGTTCGCGCCGGCGTTCTTCTGGGAGGACGTCGTGAGCATGGGNGTTATCGCTCTGCATAGCCTCTATTTAGTTATGCTTTTAGCGGGGTGGGGTACGCCGCAGGAACAGATGTGGGTCGCACTCGCAGCCTACGGCGCTTACGTCGTGAATGCCGTGCAGTTCCTTATGAAATTCCAGCAAGCGAAAGCGAGTTCGACAGAGCCCCGCACGTCTTTCACGGTCGATGAGATTTCCGTGGGAGCACGCTTATGAGCACAGTGATTGCGAGTAGTGAGGATGTGCANCACCCAGGGCCCCAGACACANGAGCGGGGTCAGAGAGCNGTCTTCTGTGGTCTAACCTCNATCATATGGCTACACCGGCGTATTCAGGATGCGTTCTTNCTCGTCGTTGGGTCGCGTACGTGCGCTCATCTGATTCAGTCTGCTGCTGGNGTCATGATTTTTGCGGAGCCCCGATTTGCAACGGCCATCTTGGGCGAAAGGGATCTTGCTGGGATGGCTGATTGCCATGAGGAGCTAGACCGCGTAGTGAGCGAACTCATTGCNAGACGCTCGGGTATCAATCGATTGTTTTTAGTCGGTTCGTGTCCGTCAGAGGTAATCAAGCTCGATTTGGAGACNGCNGCCGCNAAGTTGCAGACTAAACACGAGAATCGCGTTCGCATCTCAGCCTTTAGCGGCAGCGGTATTGAGACCACATTCACTCAAGGCGAAGACGAGTGTCTCAANAGCACAGTCGCGGAGTTACCAGTCCTGGAAGCTTCGAAGCAGAATCTGATCGTATTGGGCACGGTCTCCGACATTGTTGAAGATCAGTTCCGACGATTATTCGACGACCTAGGTATCAAAGACGTTCATTTTTACCCGGGACGCAAGGCCGGTGATCTNCCCGCNGTGGGTAAAGGCACACGGGTTATCGCGGCGCAACCGTTTGTCGGTGAAACGGCGCGTGCATTGATCGGACGCGGTGCTGAATTGATCAGCGCACCGTTCCCGCTGGGGGCGGAGGGAAGCAAAGCGTGGTTTGAGGCTGTTGCTGCCACTTATGGCGTCGATGCAGAGCGGACGCAGCAAGTGCTTGAGATGCCCTATCAGCGGGCCAAGCGGGCCGTGTCGGTACATCGATCCAAACTNGAGGGTAAGCGAATTCACCTTTTGCCCGACTCGCAGTTGGAAATTCCCATGGCTCGCTTTTTGTCCGAGGAATGTGGTCTTGGTATCAACGAAATCGGCACCCCGTTTCACGACCAATTAGTGATGCGCGGCGAGCTCGCTCGCTTACCGAAGGAAGTGCCGATCGTCGAGGGGCAGGANCTCGATCCCGCCTTGTCTCGGGTACGCGCCTCGCGACCTGATTTGACAGTCTGCGGAATGGGCATCGCTAACGCGCTCGAATCGGAAGGGCTCCGCACCAAGTGGTCCATAGAGCTTGTNTTTTCACCCGTTCAGGGGTTCGACCAAGCGGGTGATCTGGCAGGTCTCTTTGCCAAGCCCTTGGCGCGCCAGGANATACTGGAGGTCGGATCATGGAGCTGACGCTATGGACNTATGANGGTCCACCCCATGTCGGCGCGATCCGTGTCGCCGCCTCGATGCGCGATGTGCACCTCATGCTGCATTCCCCGCAGGGCGATACTTACGCTGATTTGCTGTTCACNATGATTGAGCGTGAAGGCCGTCGNCCCCCGGTTACCTANACGACATTCCAAGCCCGTGATTTGGGCTCGTCAACGGCGGAGATGGTTATCAANTCGTTGCGAGAGTCCGCCGAGCGCTTTAAGCCCCAGGTATTGCTAGTGGCGGATTCCTGTACTGCTGAATTGATACAAGATCAGCCGGGTGCCCTTGCTTTGGGNGCAGANCTGCCTGTGCCGGTTATCCCGCTTGAAATGGCTGCCTACACTCGAAAAGAGAANTGGGGTGCGGCAGAAACTTTTTATCAATTGGTGCGNGGACTGTTGTCTCGNCAGGCACCACCGCCGGGTACTGAGCGACCACCGCGAGAGCCAGGCGCNAGGCCCAGNGTGAANCTTCTGGGCCCTACGAAGCTTGGATTCAGGTGTCGTGATGATGTNGTCGAGATAGAACGATTGCTCAGTTCCATGGGTGTCGATGTTAATGTGGTTGCACCNTTAGGCGCCTCGCCACAGGACTTACAAGCCATTCCTAAGGCCGATGCCAACGTCAATCTATGTCCGGAGGTGTCAGATCTAACCTGTAGTTGGCTCGCTCGTACATTCGGCATGCCGACGATTANCACCATCCCNATGGGNTGGGGCGCCACGCGTGATTTTATCGCAGAGGTTGCTTCNGCCTTGGGTNTGGATNTCGATGTCGANGCAGTCGGAGAATCCCGCCTGCCATGGTATTCACGGTCCATCGACTCCACCTACCTTACAGGCAAGCGCGTATTCGTATTTGCAGACGGTAGTCACGCCATTGCTGCGGCACGGGTCGCTCGCGATGAGATGGGTTTCGAGGTTGTTGGGTTAGGTACCTATAGTCGAGAGCGGGCACGCGACGTTCGAGCCGCTGCCAAGGAGTACGGTTTAGAAGCACTTATTACCGACAACTACCTCGAGGTTGAAGCTAAAGTTCAGGAGTTGCAGCCCGAGATGGTGCTCGGCACCCAGATGGAGCGGCATATCGCCAAGCGACTGGGTATCCCGTGTGCTGTTATTTCTACCCCCGCTCACGTTCAGGATTACCCGGCGCGCTACTCGCCTCAGATGGGGTTCGAGGGTGCGAATGTACTGTTCGATACCTGGGTGCATCCCCTCATTATGGGACTCGAAGAGCATCTGTTGCATATGTTCCGTGACGACTTCGAGTTCAACGACAGCGTCGGCCCCTCCCATTTGGGTAGTGAGGGTGAAGGTGCTCGGGCGCAAGACTCATCATCGGGGGCCGGTCAACCGGATGACGGTGCCATCGTATGGGACTTTGAAGCCGAAAAAGAACTGAAAAAGATTCCATTTTTTGTCAGAGGCAAGGCCCGTCGAAACACAGAGAAATTTGCCGTTGAGCACGGACTCACCACTATTGAAGTAGACACGCTCTATGACGCGAAAGCACACTTCAGCAACTGACGCATCGACGCCGATAAAAGTCGTCCTCGTCACGCTAGATAACCATGTGAATGGTGCTATCGCTCGGGCTGAAAAACGCTTAACTCATGATTTACCTGGCATCGACTTCACAAGCTTTGCCGCGACAGAGTGGGACGCAGATCTTGAGTCGCTGACCAGCTGTAGAGCAGCAATTGCCGAGGGTGACATTGTCATTGTCACCATGTTGTTCATGGAACCTCACATTAAGGCGATTTCCGATGCGTTGGCAGCGCGACGCGATCATTGCGACGCAATGGTGTGTTGTATGTCGGCACCTGAGGTCATGCAGTACACGCGGATGGGTCGCTTCTCGATGGACGGAGAGCCGTCGGGTCCCATCGCATTACTTAAACGGCTGCGTGGCACCCCCAAGGACGGTAAGCCTGGAGCGTCAGGAGAGCGCCAGCTCGCGATGCTACGACGTTTGCCGCGCATTCTTCGTTTTATCCCGGGTACTGCACAAGACGTCAGAGCCTACTTCTTAACGCTACAGTACTGGCTGGCCGGATCAGAGGATAATCTGAGCCGCATGGTGAGCTTTTTGATTCATCGCTATGCCGCTGGTCCTCGTGAGGTGTTGCGAAAAATTGCGCACGAAGAGCCTCCGATTGAGTATCCCGACGTGGGCGTTTACCAGTTAGAAGGTCGACAGCGGATTGTTGATTCGATCGAGGCAATATCGGCACCAGACAATCAAACAGGAACTGTCGGTTTGTTGTTGATGCGATCCTATGCGCTCGCGGGTAATACCCGCCACTACGACGCAGTAATTCAGGCCCTGGAGGCCCGCGGACTGAAGGTTATTCCTGCCTTTGCTGCCGGGCTAGATGCGCGTCCCGCAGTGAAGCGTTTCTTTATGCAAAATGATCAGCCTATCGTCGACGCTGTGGTGTCGTTAACCGGCTTTTCACTCGTTGGTGGGCCCGCCTATAACGACACGGATGCCGCGCAAGCCATGCTGGCCGAGCTAAACGTGCCTTACCTTGCGGTGCAGGCGCTCGAGTTCCAGAGTATTAACCAATGGCGTGAATCACCAATGGGGCTCATGCCAGTTGAAGCCACGATCATGGTGGCTATTCCTGAGCTTGACGGTGCGACGGGACCCATGGTGTTCAGCGGGCGCGACCGAGAGGATCCGAAGCGTTCCTTCGATATGAGTCCCGAGATCGAGCGTATTGAGCGATTGGCTGACCGAGTACATAAGCTCGTGAAATTGCGGCGAACCGCACGGGCAGATCGCAAAATAGGGATTACCCTATTCAATTTCCCGCCCAACAGTGGGGCTACCGGAACGGCTGCGCATTTGAGCGTTTTTGAGTCGGTGCTCAATACACTAAAGGCACTCGATAAGGCGGGTTATCAGGTTGACATACCCGAGAGTGTTGACGCGCTGCGAGATGCCTTGTTGGTCGGGAACTCGGAGCAGTTTGGTGCCGAAGCAAACGTGCACGCAACAATCCCGGTCGATGACCATGTCGCGCGTGAGCCGTACCTAGAGGAAATAGAAGCTCAATGGGGTCCTGCTCCCGGCAAACATTGGACCGATGGACGGCAGTTGTTCGTTCTCGGTAAATCATTTGGCAACGTGTTCATTGGTGTGCAGCCAGCAATGGGTTACGAAGGTGATCCCATGCGGCTGCTGTTCGAAGGCGGCCTAGCGCCAACGCACGTATTCTCGGCGTATTATCGCTGGCTCCGTGAGGATTACGAAGCCGACGCCGTTCTGCACTTTGGCACCCACGGCGCTCTCGAGTTTATGCCGGGCAAGCAGGTCGGCCTATCAAGCCAATGTTGGCCAGATCGCCTCATTGCTGATTTACCTAATTTTTACCTGTACGCCGCGAACAACCCTTCTGAGGGGTTGATCGCAAAACGTCGCTCGGCCGCGACGTTGATTAGCTATCTGACACCACCTGTTACGCGTGCGGACCTACACAAAGAGTTTGCCGAATTGCGTTCAATGATTGATCGATGGCGCACCAGAGAGCCAGGGACTAATGAGGCCCAGGTGCNACAGTTGATCGATGCGATCGCCGCACAGGCCGAAATTTGTGAGCTCTCAACAACCACCGTCCCCGAAATGACGACGGAGGCAGAGTCCTGGGTCACTGATCTGAGGTTACAGCTAGACGAGATTGAAACGTCGCTGATTCCGTTTGGTATGCATGTGATTGGTTCTCCTATGACATCAGATGAGCGCGCAGAGACAATCGCAGCCATTGCACAGGCCGGTGGCGCTGATGGGATTGACCCAAGCCGATTGGATAGCGTGCTCGCTTCTGAAGATCGAGGTGCGTTGAACGGACTATTGGCGGAATATTCCATCGCTCCGGACGATATCGAATCGCTTGGCGATCGATTAACGGCGGCCTTTGGTCATTTGGCTGAGGAGTTCGAACTTCCCGCCCTGATTGATGCACTGGATGCGAAATTCATCCCGCCTGTGTCCGGTGGTGATCTTATTCGTAACCCTGAGAGTCTCCCGACCGGGCGCAACATTCATGGCTTTGATCCCTTTAGATTACCCAGCGCGTTCGCCTTGATCGAGGGTGAGCGGCAAGCCAAGCAACTAGTGGAGCGCCATGTTATCGACAGTGGCGCATTTCCAACTTCAGTCGCGTTGGTTTTGTGGGGAACTGACAACTTAAAGAGTGAGGGCGTTGCCATTGGTCAGGCGCTTGCTCTCATTGGCGCACGCCCTCGTTTCGATAGTTATGGCCGCCTATCAGGAGCGGAGCTAATCCCTATCGAGCTGCTTGGACGCGCTCGTGTCGATGTCCTGGTTACGCTATCCGGAATTTTCCGTGATCTGCTTCCCATGCAGACGCGTCTGCTAGCGGAGGCTGCGTATTTAGCCGCTGCGGCGGACGAGCCCTTGGATTTGAATCCGATCCGGCGAAGTGCACTGGATTACCAGGCAAAGCATGACTGTGATCTCGATACAGCCGCCTTGCGGGTATTCAGTAATTCAGAGGGAGCTTACGGATCGAACGTCAATATGCTGGTGGACTCTGGTCGCTGGGATGATGAATCCGAGTTCGCAGATACCTATACGAACCGAAAGGGATTCGCCTACGGCAGAACCGGTGCCGTCACTCAGCAGACGAACCTTTTAAACGAGGTGTTGGGCAATGTTGATCTCGCCTATCAAAACCTCGATTCCGTGGAACTTGGCATCACAACTGTCGACCACTACTTTGACACGTTGGGTGGTATTAGTAGTGCGGTTCAGCGTGCCAAGGGCGACAGTGTGCCCGTGTACATCGCTGATCACACCGGTAGTGGCGATGGGAAAGTTCGCACGCTCGACGAACAAGTTGCACTAGAGACGCGTACGCGTCTTTTGAATCCAAAATGGTACGAGTCGATGCTCGACCATGGATACGAGGGCGTCCGACAAATCGAGGCACACCTCACCAATACCATGGGCTGGTCAGCAACAGCTGGCGGCGTTGCACCGTGGGTTTACAAGCAAGTATCAGAAACATTCATTCTTGATGAAGACATGCGGCGGCGGTTGGCTGAGCTCAATCCCGTTGCGGCATCTCGCGTCGCTAATCGGCTCATTGAGGCACAAGAGAGAGACTACTGGGGAGCTGACGAGGAGCAACTCGAGGCGCTTAGGCGCGCGGGTGAAGACCTTGAAGATCTCTTAGAAGGCATATCGGGGGAGGTAGCCGCATGAATTCACCAAATCAATTTATTCCAGTTAAGGATGTCGGAAACGGTGATGGCGAGGGCAGTGTTCAGGTGCACCTGGATGAGCACATTGATGTCGCGAAAGCGAAAGTTTTCGCTGTGTACGGGAAGGGTGGTATCGGTAAGAGCACAACTTCATCGAACCTATCAGTTGCTTTTTCAAAGCTTGGCAAACGCGTTATTCAAATCGGGTGTGACCCAAAGCATGATTCTACTTTCACTCTGACCAAAGCGTTGATGCCGACAGTTATCGATGTTCTGGAGTCAGTTGAGTTTCATGCTGAAGAACTCCGAACCGAGGACTATGTTCACGTTGGCTACAACGGTGTCATGTGTGTGGAAGCCGGGGGGCCACCAGCGGGAACGGGCTGTGGTGGCTACGTCGTTGGTCAGACTGTCAAACTGTTAAAACAGCATCATTTACTCGACGATGCCGACGTCGTTATTTTTGATGTCTTGGGCGATGTTGTTTGCGGTGGTTTTGCCTCACCGCTCCAGCACGCTGAACGAGCGCTTGTCGTCACAGCGAACGATTTTGACTCGATTTTTGCGATGAACCGGATCGCAGCTGCGATAGAAGCAAAATCCAAAAACTATGGTGTTCGTCTGGGTGGCGTAATTGCGAACCGCAGCGCGGACACTGATGAGATCGATCGATTCAATGACGCAGTGGGATTGAAGCGAGTGGCTCATTTCCCGGATCTCGACGTCATACGACGCAGCCGCCTCAAAAAGTCGACACTATTTGAGCTACCTGACTCGCCAGAGCTGAAGGCTGTGCAAGACGAGTATCTGCAGCTGGCAGAGGGGCTTTGGAATGGCTCAGAGCCGCTAGACGTCAAGCCGATGAAAGACCGTGACCTATTCGACTTCCTGGGGTTTGACTGATGGCTCACGCGAACTACCAGCAGCGACGCCAGCAGATCGAGCATTATTTCGATCGTACGGCAGCCGACGTATGGGCGCGACTGACCTCAGACGAGCCCGTTAGTGGCATTCGCGAAACAGTCCGCGCGGGCAGAGAAACGATGAGAAATACCCTGCTCAGCTGGCTACCAGACGATTTGAAGGGTTGTCAGGTGCTCGACGCAGGTTGTGGAACTGGGGTTATCTCTATCGAGCTTGCCAAGCGGGGCGCGGAGGTCATCGCTGTCGACCTCTCGCAGTCACTGATTGATCTCGCGAACGAGCGCTACTCGACTAGGGACGAGTATCACCGAATTCAGTTCATCGTTGGTGACATGCGTCAATTAGAAGGCGAGCGGTTTGATCATGTGCTCGCGATGGACTCCATCATCCACTACGCGGCTCAAGACGGACTTCGAACGCTTGAGACGCTTGCAGATAGCGTCGATCAGTCGATGGTTTTCACGTTTGCTCCCAGGACTTTGCCGCTTGCNGCGATGCACGCTGTTGGTAAGTTTTTTCCAAGAAGTGATCGTGCGCCAGCTATAGAGCCAATCGCGCCCAGCGCGCTAATGAAATCACTGGGTAACTCCAAGGCGCTAACGGATTGGCACGTAGGTCGAGAGCATAGGGTCTCGACTGGCTTCTACACATCTCAAGCAATGGAGTTGGTCAGAGCATGCTGATCTCGCGCGAGCAATTCATGGCCTTGACTGCTCGAGTAAATGAGCGGTACCTGCCATGGCTGAACGTGGTGCACGGTGATCTCACCCTGTCTAGGCTCGCGCGCCTATCTCTGTTCCAAGTCTCTGTTGGTATCTGTTTCGTGCTCCTCAACGGCACGCTCAACCGTATTATGGTAGTGGAGTTAGGACGAGCCGCGTGGCTTGTCTCGGCGATGCTGGCGCTGCCCTTATTGCTGGCTCCAGCGAGGGTGTTCATAGGTTACCGCTCTGACAACCATCAGTCCTTCTTGGGCTATCGACGCCTTCCTTATCTATGGATGGGGACGATGGGTCAGTTTGGCGGTCTCGCACTGATGCCGTTCGTTCTGATTCTGATGACATCAGCTGACGCCAGCGCTTCGTGGATGGGATTTGCCATGTCGTTGGGCGCTCTGTTGCTCGTGGGTGCTGGCATGCATACCACTCAGACAGCCGGTCTCGCTTTGGCAACCGATTTGGCTACGGAAAAAACACGCCACCAAGTCGTCACGATGCTTTATCTCATGCTGCTCGTGGGAATGGTAATTGGTGCTCTTTGTTTCTCATTGTTACTTGAGCCTTTCAGTTACTTCAGACTCATTCAGGTCATTCAGGGTTCAGCATTAGTTGTGGCTGGTCTTAACATTGTCGCGATGTGGCAGATGGAGCCTAGAAGACCCGATCTCACAAGCTTTGAATTGTCACGACCAACGTTCGGGCAGTCTTGGAGAGCCCTGTCTGCAAACCCCGGTGCGCATAGGCTTTTGATTGCGGTTGCTCTCGGGACGCTTGGTTTCAGCATGCAAGAAATTTTGCTCGAGCCCTATGGCGCTGAAGTGTTGGCCATGTCAGTCGGTCAAACCACGCGTCTTACCGCCATCTTTGCTGGTGGCATGCTCATCGCAATGGCNCTATCGGCGCGGTATCTCGGGCGCGCGGGCGAGCCTATTAGNCTGGCTGCTTACGGTGCCGTCGTCGGGGTATTTGCTTTTGCTGCGGTCATTATGGCGGGGGCCTTTGACTCTCTTACTTTGTTTGCCGCGGGCACCTTGCTGATTGGCATTGGCAACGGCCTCTTTGCCGTTGGGACGCTGACAGCTGCCATGCTATTGGCAGGAAAGGCTACCGCAGGACTCGTAATTGGGACCTGGGGCGCTGTTCAGGCAATGGCCGCTGGCTGCGCCATATTCCTCGGTGGCGCGNTGCGCGACATGACAGAAGCGCTGATTCATAGCGGCACGATAAGCCAGCATTTGTCAGGTCCCGCGACACCTTATGGCGCGGTTTATCACCTAGAAATAATTATCTTATTCGCCTCGCTTGTTGCACTGGGTCCATTGGTGCGGCGGTTAGGCAATGACAAGGACCAACCACTCACAATGAAACTTGCTGATTTCCCGAGCTAGAAACCACTACCAGGAGGACACACCATGGGTACTGGAGAAATTTACTTAGATTTTGCAGCTATCATGTTCACCGTTTTTTGCGGTGCATTCGTCTATCTCGTGCTCTATCTTCACAAAGAAGGTAAGCGTGAGGGATTCCCGCTTCGTCACGACGGACCGGTTGATACCTATAGCACCGGCGTAGGTGGTCTTCCCGATCCGAAGACTTACAAGCTGGCACACGGTCAGGGCGAGCGAACGGTTCCGGGNCCAATGCCTGACCAATATGAGCTNAAGGCGAAGCCAACACATGCTCACCCCGGAGCACCTCTCGAACCCACGGGCGACCCCATGGTCGACGGTGTTGGACCTGCGGCCTATTCGATTCGGCCTGAGCGTCCTGATCTTACGGTTGATGGTGCTCCTCGAATCGTGCCACTTCGCGTCGATAGTGATCACAATGTTCACNAAAATGACCCTGACCCGCGCGGACAAGCAGTCTATGGCTGTGATGGTGAGCGAGGGGCTACGGTTGTGGATTTGTGGGTCGATCGTGCTGAACCACACTTTCGCTATGCAGAACTCGATGTCGGCGAGCGACGTGTGCTACTTCCCATGACACTTGCTCGCGTTAAGCCTGATGGCTCTGTTCACGTTAAGTCGATCCGCAGTGATCAGTTCAAGCAAGTGCCCGGTCTGGCCAATCCAGATCAGGTGACGTTACAGGAAGAAGATAAGATCGTGGCGTTCTACGGTGGCGGCACTATGTACGCAATGCCCGGCCGCCAAGGTCCTTGGCTGTGAACGAGTACGGTTACGAGCCCATTGCCGGGCTCCCCGGGGATCTACCGGAGGGCGAACACGTCCTCTGGCAGGCATCCCCAAGTTGGGAGTCTCTGGCGAAACGCGTTTTTCAGGTCTATACCGCGTCGTTGTATTTCGCGGTGCTGATCGCGGGTCATGCTATCTACCGCATTATGGACGGTGCGCCCCTCTCTGTTTTGACGGGCACACTCGCATGGCAAGGTGGCTTGGCACTGATGGTTATTGGTATTTTGGCTTTTATGGCCAAGCTTTATGCCAAGAGCACCATCTATACGATCACGAACCGACGTCTCGTTATTCGCTCGGGTGTGGCGTTACCGATGATTGTAAACCTGCCATTAACCAAGGTTGAGTCGGCGGGATTACGTCGTCTTCGCGATGGCACGGGAGACATTACGTTCCTGCCGCTTGAGGGTACGAAGGTTTATTGGTTAATGCTTTGGCCACACGTTCGACCGTTTAGTTTCCGTCGAGTACAACCCTTACTCAGGGGTATAGAGGATCCAGACTCGGTTGCACGACTGCTGGTTAATGTCATTAAGGAAATGCGTGATACGTCGAACGACGAGCTAGAAGCGACACAGATCGCTGCGGTTTAACAGACGCTAGTTCACAACTAGCTGGGGGGATAATGTGGGTTGGCCCGGATTGTTANTCGGGGTGCTGAGGCATCCCATCTTTTTATTGCTGGCGCTCGTCGCACTGGCGTGGTCCCTCATATCCGTAAATAATCAGGGGCATCAAGGTCCGCCAACGAAACCTGATGTTCAGATCCTTGCAAGCGTTACGTTAAAGGTGGTGGATGGCGAGTCGGGCGAGGTGAAGATTCTTACCTCGGGTAGCTCCGATCCTATTGCCCTTTACGGTGTCGGGGAGGGTAGCTTCTTTCGCGGCGTCATGCGTACGTTGGTTCGCGAGCGATCAGCCCGTTCGATCGTTGATAAGCCCGAATTCGTCCTGGAGTTAACGTCCAACGGCGGTCTGATGCTAGTGGATGAGCTCACGGGCTACTGGATCGCGATCGAGGCCTTCGGTCCCGATAATTACCGTGAGTTTCGATCGATCTTTGATAAGGCTCGCGAATCGTCGCTCGTACTGGCGGATAGTAACTAAGCTATGTTTTGGCCTGCTTTAGCCACTGCTGTGTCNTCATGGTGGTTACTTACAGGACTCGCCCTGTTGTTGGCTCATCAGTCGGGGCGACGCGCGCGCGCCGGATTTACATTGGTCTCCATACTCGCAGGGGCTGCATTGCTGCTCGTGCCGTTTAACGCAAGCTTGGAAACCCCAATGGCAGCGGCAACAGGATTCATCTTAGGTCTGGTAATTTGGTGTTGGTTAGAAATTAGCTATTTGCTGGGATACGTCAACGGACCGAACCATCAACCGTGTCCCCCACAGGCACCAATCTGGGATCGTTTCAAAGGTGCTGTCTCCACCACCATTTATCACGAGGCTTGCGTGGTAGCCACCGTCGCGTTTCTAGCCCTGATGACTCGGACAGAACCTAATCCCACGGCCTTCTATACGGTGACTGTCCTCGGAATCATGCGCTGGAGCGCTAAGCTCAACTTGTTTTTCGGTGTCAGGGCGTTCAACGAACGCTGGTTACCCGAACATTTGAATTATCTGATGTCCTACTTGAGGACCGATCGGCTGAGTGCTTTTTTACCGGTCTCGACGGCTATGGGTTTGTTTGCCACATACCTGATTTTTAAGAACGCGATCATGATCCCTGATCTCACTCAGCAACTATCACTTTATTTGGTCGGGAGTTTGATGCTTTTGGCGTCAATAGAGCACATATTCCTTATGTTTCCAGTAAATGAAGCCGCGTTATGGAGCTGGGCTCGTGCAAATGAGCCTGAATTACGCGCAGTTCGGGTCGAAAAAGATGAGATCTGAACGCTCCTTTTGTTTTGTTTTCGTCCAAGTTCTCTTGACGAGGTAGATTTCCGGGAATAGTGTAGGNGCGTGGGAATGCCGTTTGTGTTCCCATCTGACTGGTTCTCCAGTAGCGCTTCCGTTTTCGGTCTTCGGTCGACGAAACACCGGTGAACCCAGCCAGCGATTAACGCGGTACTGAACGGGGGGGGTATCAGCATGACATGGTCGAGTCAAAAGCCACCAGGCTTAGATAATCTNTTCGATCGACATGGCAGCCCACACGCAATAGCGGGGGAGGCCATAGCGCTGGTCGACGAAAACGCGCATTTATCGTTGTCAAACGTATTAGGCGAGAGTGACACGACCTCCGCGGCGCTTTACGTTCATATACCATTCTGTCCAAGTCGCTGTTTAAGCTGCGATCACCTCACCATTGTCGAGCATGACCATAAGACGATGGATCGCTATTTGGCTCATTTGCACGATGAATTGGCATTAATGTCTGAACAATCTCGGTTTTCTCTTCAGATAAACCGGATCCACATCGGTGGTGGGTCACCGAATTATCTGGATGATGTTCAATTAGCTCGGCTTATGGCGTCTGTTAATGATGCTTTCGATGTGCCCGTGGACGCGGATATCTCGATGGAAATCAACCCCAGACGCACGTCTCGTTCACAGTTGGATTTAATTCAGGGTCTAGGCGTTAAAAATCTCCACCTCGAGGTCCGTGATGTCGACCCTAATGTCCAAAATGAATTAGGCAGGACTCAGTCATTTAGCCTCCTCGAAGACGTTTACAGTGTGGCGCGGGACATGAAATTCAAGAGCGTCAATATGGATCTNGTCTTTGGCCTTCCTGGTCAAAGTTCGAGGTCNATTAAAAATAGTATCGCGATGATCGCCGAGCTNGCACCGGATATGTTGGTATGCCAGCAATACACTCGCAGGCCGCAACAGTTTCCACACCATGNGGCGCTTGATNACGACGCCATGCCTAANCTAGCCGAAAAGCTTGCCATCTTTAATGCCGTAGCAGTNGGTCTAGAAGACGAGGGTTACGAATGGATTGGGCTAAACGCATTTGTGCGACCAGGTCATGATCTAAGTTTGGCGCAAAAAAACGGTACATTGCGGTACAGCGCATTTGGCTACAGTGAAACAGCGGTTTCGAAGGTTCTGGGCGTAGGGCTGGGTGCGGTGAGCGAAGTGGGTGATATTGTTGCGCAGAACTACATCGACATTGACGGATGGCAGATGGCTCTTGACCNCGGCCATTTGGGAACCCAGGCCCTCATAGAGACAAGTGAATTTGAAATCGCCCGACGTTCGGTAATGCGTCGTTTGATGTGCAATAGCGAAGTGCCNATATCCACCGTGGATCAATNCGAGGTGCTAACGCTNGTAGAGTCTCTGGAAAATCAGGGTTACACGGAAAGACGTGAAGCGGCTATTNATCTTACTGAGCTTGGTCGTATGGCCCTGCCGCANTTTTGGTCAGATTCCTCGCCAAGATTCCGTTGGTTGTAGTCGCAGTCGGCCTCAAGCGCTAAGGGGCAGTTGCCCTCGAAATTCGTTTTTTATACGTTGCCATTCCATCGCGAACCAGGGTGTGGTTTGGATGCTGTCACTGTGTAGCCATTCGTCCACGCTATCGACTGAAACCCATGTGGTGTCAGCAATTTCTGTTGGATTGAATTCGGGCAGGGGTCTACCCATCACGTTGCCAATGAACACGGAGCATAGCTCGTGTTCACTGCCGATATTGTTAAACATTGCGTGATATTGAAACTTGTAGAGAAACGTGAGTTCCGCTTCCAGATTCAGTTCTTCTTTCAGTCGTCGCCTAGTTGCGTGACTCAAGGTCTCTCCGCGTCTTGGGTGACTACAGCAGGTATTCGACCAGTACTCAGGCCAAAGCGGTTTGAGTTTACTCCGTTGTTGGAGCAAGACTTCACCGTGGTCATTAAACAAGAAAATTGAAAACGCTCTGTGCAGTAAGCCATTACCACGGTGCGCTGCAGCTTTTTCTTCGTAACCTATGACAATGTCATCACTATCAACTAGCATCAGCGGCTCGTTGTCGAAAGAGACGATGTTGGAAGTATCAGCCATAGAGTCAGTTTAAAGTGGTTTGGGTGTAAGGTAAAAAAAGACCCACTCCTTGGGGAAGGACATGTGAACTGAGCAAGTCGGGTGGAGATCGGCGATCGTAGCTCTGGGGGCAGGGTGATCGCGAAGTCCCGATTGGGTTCACATTGCAGCGTCTGGGGGCAGCCGGTGCGTGGGTCTGAAACATTGGGGCCCCTTTCAGGGCCCCAGTCAATGACGGTACTTACTGCCGTGAGGGAGGGAGTGCCTCCGCCATGGCCGCAGGTGCCGCATATGGACCATCGATCCAGTTGTACTTCGCAGAGCTC
>NZIH01000020.1 GCA_002691565.1 Halieaceae bacterium | reverse complement strand
CATTGATATGAACCTCTGGAATATCGTTGATAGCGTCCCAAAATCGCTGACGTAGCGCACGGAGCCGCTCACCCTCGGCCTGCATTTCCTCTTTGGCAATGCGCGCCGCCTCACCCAAACCAACAATTTGATGGGTTGCGAGCGTTCCTGATCGCATACCGCGTTCGTGCCCACCACCATGCATCTGAGCTTCGATTCGAACGCGTGGCTTACGGCGCACATAGAGCGCACCGATGCCTTTAGGGCCATACATTTTGTGTGCTGATATAGAGAGCAGATCAACCTTCATCGCCTCCATATCCAGCGGGAGCTTTCCGGTGCTTTGAGCCGCGTCGACATGATAGATCACACCGCGCGCTCGACAGACCTCACCAATCCCGGCGATGTCGTTTACCACGCCAATTTCATTNTTGGCATGCATGACGCTGACAACACTCGTGTCCTCTCTAATGGCATCAGCAATCATCTCAGGCGTTGTCAGGCCATCGGTATTCGGCTCGAGATAAGTCACCTCAAACCCCTCGCGCTCCAGTTGGCGACACGTGTCGAGCACCGCTTTGTGCTCTATTTTTGACGTGATGATGTGCTTACCTTTGCGCTGGTAAAAATGTGCCGCACCCTTGATCGCTAGATTGTCTGATTCCGTCGCTCCAGAGGTCCAGACGACTTCCCGCGGATCAGCATTGATCAATTCAGCGACCTGACAGCGCGCATTTTCAATCGCCTCTTCTGCCTTCCAGCCNTACTGGTGAGAGCGCGACGCAGGATTTCCAAACACCCCATCCATCGACAGGCATTGGGTCATCGCTTCAACAACGCGCGGATCAACAGGTGTCGTCGACAAATAGTCTAGATAGATTGGGACGTTGATTACTTCAGCCTTCCCCATAAAAAATTCCTCAGACCTCTTGGTCTATAAATCCCGGAGCGTTAGTGGCTGAGGCTCAACCAATCCCGCCATATAACTACCTTTCCGGTAACCCCCTCGGTTGACCAGATCTTCCAAACTAATGCCACTCAGAAATCCGTGAATCTGATCTGACAAATCCTGCCAAAGGTGGTGCGTTAAGCAGACCTCACCGTGATTACAGTCGCCACGGCCCTGGCAGTTGGTCGCATCAATCGATTCATCCACTGCATCAATAATCTGCGCAACAAAAATGCGGTCGTAGGCTCTCGCGAGCTGATAGCCCCCTCCGGGACCTCTGATACTGCGGACCAAGTCCTCGCGTCGCAGCTTCGAGAAGAGCTGCTCGAGGTAAGACAGCGAAATTTCCTGACGCGTCGAGATGTCAGCCAGCGTAATGGGATCNTTGCCACCATGAATGGCAAGGTCCAACATTGCTGTCACCGCATAGCGGCCTCGTGTCGTTAACTTCATGTNCACACAACGTCACTGAATCGAATACCTGAGTAGTTTAGTCAAGAATTAGGTATTTGGCCAACCTTATGCCTTAATTATTGCGATTTTCGCGCACCACCCTGCGGGTTTCCTTCAAAATACCCCTTAGAATCTGAACTTCCATCTCGTCCAACCGNACACGGCTATACAACCGTCTGAGTCGCGTCATCAACTGCCGTGGTGCTGCGGGGTTGAGAAATTCAAGATCGACGAGGGTTTCCTCGAGATGCTCAAAAAAGTATTCCATGTCCTGCGAGGTGGCGAAGTCATTCTCCCAGTGAGCATCCTCTTCCTGCGGTAATTCGCCCTCCAATTCGGCCATACGGATTTCGTAGCAGACAATCTGAACCGCCATCGATAAGTTGAGTGACTCGTAGTCTGGGTGCGTTGGTATGTGACAGTGCAAATTGCAGCGGCGCAGTTCGTCATTATTNAGACCACTGTCCTCACGCCCGAAAAGGATCGATACCTTATCGGTANAGGAATGTTGAACAATGCGACTCGCTGTGAGTCGAGCATCTTGGACCGGCCAAGGAATGCGTCGTTCTCGAGCACTGGTCCCCACGACAAACTGACTGTCGGCGANCGCTTCATCTAGCGTCTTTACGACGCGCGCNCCCTGAATGATGTCCACCGCACTCGCGGCACGCCACTCAGCCTCGGGATCTGGAAACTTGCGAGGGTCCACTAGAACCAGCTGNCGCAAACCCATATTTTTCATGGCGCGCGCTACCGCGCCGATGTTCCCGGGATGCGATGGATTAACCAAAACCACCTGTATGTTGGAAGAATTCATAAATCGCCTACATTGAAGGGCCGCGAGTGTAGCAAACCCTAACGCCTCAGCGCGCTTCTTGTTATTATCGCGCTCCCGCCGAATACCCGGACAACATCATGGAACCAATGNTCAACATGGCACTTCGCGCAGCTCGNAAAGCCGGCAATTTGATAGCTCGCGCATCAGATGATCTGACGCGTCTGAGATTTGAGGCGAAAGGTAAGGCAGATTTCGTTACCGAGGTTGATCTCGCCTCAGAACAGGAACTCATTTTCAACCTGCAGAAAACCTATCCGGACCATGCGTTTANCTGCGAGGAAAGTGGTCGCACGGGTCCCGACGATGCCGAGTTTGTCTGGATNATCGACCCANTAGACGGCACCAGTAACTTCATGCGCGGCATCCCGCACTACTGCATCAGTATGGCCTGCGTGCGAAACGGCAAGCTTGAGCATGCCATTGTTCTGGATCCGGTCAGACAAGAAGAATTTACAGCCTCTCGGGGCCGCGGCGCTCAGCTTAATGGTCGCCGCTTGAGAGTGTCCGATCGTACCGATCTCAAAGAGTGTCTTATCGGCACCGGAACGCCTTTTTTGGGTCAGTCAGAGGATCGCATGGNCTGGTACCTTAAAGGGCTCGGCGAAGTGGCGGCTAACTCAATGGGNATTCGACGCGCGGGGGCAGCAGCGCTCGACCTGGCTTATGTGGCAGCCGGAAGGCTTGACGGTTTTTGGGAGGCAGGTCTTCAACCCTGGGATCTCGCCGCGGGTACGCTCTTAGTGCGGGAGTCTGGCGGGCTGGTCACTGACTTTAAGGGCAGTGACAACGTGCTGGATGGAGGCGATGTGATCTGCGCCAACCCGCGACTACTCAAACAATTAGCTGCCGCGATTCGGTAGAACCGCTAGGGGGTAATGGCGTCTTGGTCCTCACCCTCTTTCACTGGTATCGCCACGTCCTCTTTCGTCACGCCCAACGCCAGCAGTGATGTGGATGCGACATAAATAGACGAGTAGGTTCCGATTGTGACGCCGACGAGTAAAGCGATAGCGAACCCGAAAATCATATCGCCACCCAGTACGGCCAGGGATGTAAGAACCAACATGGTTGTCAACGACGTCACTAACGTACGTCCCAGCGTCTCATTCAGCGATACATCGATCACCCCAAGAGGTTCCATCTTTCGGATCTTTCGCAGGTTTTCGCGAATTCGATCGGATACCACAATGGTGTCGTTGAGCGAGTAACCAATGACGGCCAGAATCGCCGCCAGAACAGATAAGTCGAACTCGAGTCGCGTTATCGAGAAAAACCCGAGAATAATGAGTACGTCGTGAGCCAGCGCTATGACGGCGCCCATGGCGAACTTAATCTGAAAACGGAAACCGACATAGATCAACACCAGACCCAGCGCCAATAACATGGCGAGTCCACCTTGCTCTCGGAGCTCATCACCCACTTGTGGCCCGACGAATTCCATCCGTTGCATGATGATTTCTTGCGAGGTGGCGCCTCTCAGCACCTCAACCATTCGGGCACCTTCCGCATCCGAGTAGCTGATCGGTAATCGAACCAATACATCACGATCGGTGCCAAAGCTGACAACCATCGCGCCTTCGTAACCCCCAGTGCCGAGCTGCTCACGAATATCACCAAGGTCAGCACTGGAGTCGTAGTTGAGTTCGATTAAGGTGCCGCCCGTAAAGTCCAGTCCCCAGTTAAGCTGCTGAATAGACAACGAAATGAGCGTAGCCAGCAGTAGGACCCCTGACAACGCCGCGGCAATAAAGCGGCCCTTCATGAACGCAATGGGTTTCATACTGCCGCCTCCTGTGAAGCCGCATCGGCTTTCATTTTTACGCGTCCAATACTCAGNCGCTCAACACGGCGGCCACCNTAACTCAAATTAACCAGCGCTCTCGTTCCCATAATCGCGGTAAACATCGACGTGATGATGCCTACCGACAGTGTGACTGCGAAACCTTTAATCGGCCCCGTTCCGACAGCGTAGAGAATGACCGCCACAATCAATGTAGTGATATTGGCGTCCAAAATGGTCGTGACAGCACGCTCGAACCCACTGTGAATCGCCAACTGATTGGACGTCCCGACAGCCAGTTCTTCCCGAATACGAGCAAAAATCAGAACGTTCGCATCGACCGCCATACCCACGGTAAGAACGATTCCTGCAATACCTGGCAAGGTCAGAGTGGCACTCAACAGAGACATGACAGCCACCAGCAGAACGAGGTTCGCTGTCAACGCNACAACAGCGATNACGCCAAATACCCGGTAGTACACCATCATAAACAGTACGACCAAGGCGAGACCAAGCTGAAGCGATTTCACCCCTAGTTCGATGTTTTCTGCACCCAGCGACGGCCCGACCGTTCGCTCTTCGACAAAGCTAATGGGTGCGGCTAACGCTCCGGCGCGTAGCATCAAAGCGAGTTCAGATGACTCTGCGGGACTATCCAGCCCGGTAATCTGGAATTGCGCACCCAAGGCTGACTGGATAACAGGCGCTGTCAGCACTTTTTTCTCGTCATACGGATCACGGATAACCACCGTCTCACCGTTCTCATCAGTTTCGTAACGCGTGCGGTATTTGCGCTCAATGAATAGAACACCCATACGGCGCTTGACGTTGGCGCGTGTGGCACGGGACATGAGCATGCCACCTTCACCATCGAGTGTTATCTGTACGTTCGGCTGTCCATTCTGGTCAAAACTCGCAGCAGCATTCGAGACCCGCTCACCTGTAATAATGATGTCGCGCTCGAGCCACTCGGTCATACCCTGACGCGTTTCGCCACGATAATCGAAGCGCTGGCGCTCCGAGACGGGTGCATTTGCTTCGGCAACGAGACGGAACTCCAGATTCGCTACCTTACCGAGGATACGCTTCGCTTCAGCCGTGTCCTGAATACCTGGCAGCTCAACCACAATGCGATTCTTGCCCTGCCGCTGAACCAATGGCTCAGANACCCCAAGTTCATTCACGCGGTTTCGNANCGTTGTTAGGTTTTGNGCAACGGCGTACTCAACCACTTCAGCCATCGTGGCCTCAGTCACCTCAGCGAACAGCTGCGGCGTTTCCTCATCGACCCGATCAAGTAACAGCTCGGGATAGAGGTCTCTCACTTCGGCACGCGCCGCCTCACGGTCCTCTACGGAGCGAAAGGTCATACCNATCCGCGTCCCCTCAAGAGCAATACGCCCCCGAATTCGCTCCTCGCGTAATCGTCGTTTAATACCGTTTTCGTACTGCTCGAGTTTGCGATCAGTCGCCGCATCAATATCGACCTCGAGCTTGAAGTGAACACCGCCGCTCAAATCAAGTCCCAGCTTCATGGGTCGCGCACCGCCGCTGACAAGCCAGTCCGGCGTTGTCGGCGCTAAGTTCAATGCCACAATATAACCATCACCCAGCGCTCGCTGCAGGACGGCCTGCGCTTTCAGTTGCTGGTCTCGATTATTCAGGCGGACGAGACCCGTCTTACCTGACTCCTGAACTTCCTCGCCAAAGTGGCCAATACCGGCGTCTGATAAGGCCTGACTCGCGCGCTCTAATACGCGCTCGTTCATACCTTGCGCCCCACTGGAACCACCAATTTGTAGCGCGGGGTCGGGTGCGTACAAATTTGGGGCCGCATAGTAGAAGCCCATCGCCACAATCGAGGCGATGAACAGATTTTTCCACAATGGATAGCGATTTAGCATTCAAGCTCCATCAGGCGAGTGCGCATAAGCTAGGTCTCAGAAAGCCGCGAAGTGTAGCTTGTAGCACCCGTTAAGGCTATTGCCATTCTTTGTTAATTCACCCATACCCGCGCGTTACGGAACAACCGCATCCAGCCCGAGTCCTCAGGCCAGTCNGAGGGTGCCCACGACATTTGCACGCTGCGGAAAACCCGCTCCGGGTGCGGCATCATGATGTTTATGCGCCCATCCGCATTACATATCCCCGTGATGCCATTAGGTGAGCCATTGGGGTTTGCAGGAAAAACAGAGGCTGTCTCCCCGTGATTATCGATATACCGTAAAGCCACGCGATTAGAACCCTCTAGATCGGTCACAGCGGCAGCGTCGTCAAACTGCGCCCGTCCCTCGCCATGCGCAACAACAATCGGAAGCTCTGAGCCCGCCATATCACGGAACAGTATCGACGCTGACTTCTCTACACGCACACGCACCAAGCGAGCCTCGTATTGCTCTGACAGATTGCGCGCAAATCGCGGCCAATGATCGGTACCGGGAATAAGCGGTGCAAGGGCAGAGAGCATCTGACAGCCATTACAGACGCCAAGCGCAAAACTATCAGAGCGCTCAAAGAAAGACTGAAATTGATCACTCATCGCAGAATCGAAAAGTACGCCCTTAGCCCACCCTTCTCCTGCACCCAAGACGTCACCGTAAGAGAAACCGCCGCAGGCAGCGAGGCCCTTGAAGTCGGACAAATACCGCCGACCGGCCTTCAGGTCTGACATGTGCACGTCCACCGCTTCAAATCCCGCTTTGTGGAAGGCGGCCGCCATTTCCGCCTGCCCATTGACCCCCTGCTCGCGAAGGATCGCGATCTTTGGTCGAATCCCTGTCGCAATCATGGGTGCAGCGATATCGTCAGCGATGTCAAAGCTGAGTTGTGCAGAGAGACCCGGGTCCTCCTGACCAATCTGATCAAATTCCTGATCAGCGCAGTCAGCGTTATCTCGCTCACGCTGAATCGCGTGAGAGTTTTGGGACCAGAGCCGCTGAAGCGCAGCGCGACGACTGTCAATCAACTCAAAGGTCGGGGTATTTACGACAATACGCTCATCTAATCGCGGCTTCGCAATAACCGTCGTAGCCGATCCAAGCCCGTGCGCTACCAGTACACCGCGAACCTCTTCTAGACGCTCATCCGCCACCTGTAAGACCACACCGACTTCTTCACTAAACAGCGTCGCAGGCGCCTGCTCCGGAGAGCAGTCAATTTCGACATCAAGGCCACATCGCCCTGCAAACGCCATTTCCAGCAACGCCACGAGCGCACCACCATCTGAACGATCGTGATAAGCCAAAACCGCGTCAGCGTGTTTGAGCTGATTCATCGCATTGAATAGCGCCTTCACGTCACTCGCGGAGACATCGGGCACTTCCGAGCCGATTTTTCCAAACGTTTGTGCCAGTACCGACCCACCGAGTCGGTTCTTACCCTCACCCAGATCGATCAGTAGCAGGCTGGTCGCTTCATCTCGTCGCAGTTCAGGCGTCAGAGTGTCGCGTGCATCACCGACCGGCGCAAAAGCGGAGACAATCAGGGATACGGGTGCGGTGACACTCTTAGACGTATCACCGTCACCCCATTGGGTCCGCATCGACATGGAGTCTTTACCAACAGGAATGGTGATACCCAGCTCAGGACAAAATTCAAGACCGACAGCTTTCACCGTGTCATAGAGGATGGCATCGTCACCCAAGTAACCCGCCGCACACATCCAGTTAGCTGATAGCTTGATGTCTTCCAACGTCTTCACGGGCGCCGCCAACAAGTTGGTGATGGCCTCTGCTACCGCCAAGCGCGCAGATGCTGGACCGTTGAGCGTCGCGACAGGCGTTCGCTCTCCCATACTCATGGCTTCACCCAAGTGGGTGTCAAGCGAAGCCGTCGTGACGGCCACATCGGCCACCGGCACCTGCCAGGGACCCACCATCTGATCTCTCGCCACCGTACCTGTAACAGAGCGGTCACCAATCGTAATTAAGAAACTTTTGCTGCCCACCGCCGGGAAGGTAAGAACACGCTCAAGCGCATCCGCTATGGATACATTGCCGGCGAACTCATCGACGGGAGGCGCTACACGACTCGTACTGCGATGCATTTTTGGCGGCTTACCAAAAAGCAGCGACAAGGGAAGGTCGACTGGATTGTTTTCAAACAGGCTGTCACCGAGCCGGAGATGCTGCTCGTCGGTTGCCTCGCCTACCACGGCAAATGGACAGCGCTCCCGAAGACAAATCGCTTCAAAGGTAGCCAGATCCCCGGGGTTCACCGCCATCACATACCGTTCCTGCGACTCGTTACACCAGATCTCCAAAGGACTCATACCCTTTTCATCGCTTGGCACCGACCGAAGCGCGAAATCTCCTCCGCAACCGCCGTCTTTTACGAGTTCCGGAAACGCATTACTCAAACCACCCGCACCCACATCGTGGATAAAGGCAATGGGGTTGTTATCACCTCGCTCCCAACATCGATCAATAACCTCCTGACAACGGCGCTGAATTTCAGGGTTCTGTCGCTGCACCGAGGCAAAATCGAGGTCCTCGGTACTGGCGCCACTGGCCATCGATGAGGCGGCACCACCACCCAAGCCAATCAACATGGCCGGTCCACCGAGTACGATCAGCTTAGCGCCNGCTGAGAAAGGCGGCTTATCGACATGTTCGACTTTGATATTTCCAAAACCGCCCGCGATCATGATGGGCTTGTGATAACCACGTACACCTTCGCTGGTCGCCACTTCAAAGGTTCGAAAGTAGCCTCCCAAGTTGGGGCGTCCAAACTCGTTATTAAACGCAGCGGCTCCGAGCGGACCATCAGTCATGATTTGAAGCGGCGTCACAATGCGATCAGGCTTGCCGTAATCCAACTCCCAGGGGCGTGGGTGTTGCGGTAGATTTAGGTGCGACACCGTAAAGCCACACAACCCGGCCTTCGGTCGTGAGCCTCGCCCCACGGCCCCTTCATCGCGAATCTCGCCACCCGAGCCGGTCCCAGCGCCGGCGAAGGGCGCTATCGCCGTTGGGTGATTGTGCGTCTCCACCTTCATCAGCAAAGCAATCGGTTCGTTGTGGTAAGACCAGGTTTGAGACGCGGGCTCAGGATAAAAACGTCCAGCGGTGTGACCTGCCACCACCGCAGCGTTGTCNGCATAAGCAGAGAGCACGTTTTCGCCACCCTGCTGATAGGTATTTTTAATCATGCCAAACAGGGACCAGGGCTGATCAACACCGTCAATGGTCCATGACGCATTGAAAATCTTGTGCCGGCAATGCTCCGAGTTGGCCTGCGCAAACATCATTAACTCGGTATCGGAGGGATCTCTACCCAATTCAGTAAAGGCGTCGACCAGGTAGTCTATTTCATCGTCGGCAAGCGCCAGTCCCAATGAGGCATTAGCATCGGCAAGGGCCACACGACCTTCATCAACAACAGCAACCGTGGCGAGAGGGCGTGGCTCAATTTCTGTAAACAAACCCTCAATTCGCTGAATGGAGTCCAGCGCAACCTCAACCATGCGGTCGTGTAATAGGGCGGCCGCCTGGGCGGCATGTGTTGATTGATGCAAGCCCTCAATGACGTAAACAACGGCTCGCTCAATCCGGTTGACCCCTTCAAAGCCGCAATTCTGGGCAATATTGGTTGCTTTACTAGACCATGGTGAAATGGTGCCAAAGCGCGGCGCCACAACCACCAGCTCCTGCTGGTAGAGCTCATCGCCCACAGGCTCGGCACTCGTTCCCGGCTGAAGGAGCGCGGATAACTTGTCTTCGTCTACAGCGTCCGATGTGTCGACCGCATAAACAAAGAACGCTCTTTTCAATCTGAGAGTGGGATCAAGTTCTGTTATCTGTGCAGATAAGCGGGAAAAGCGCGGCGCGGACAACGCGACGGATCCGGGCAAAAGCAGCATGAGCAAGTCCTAAAAACGATCGCGTACATCATACCGTGCGATCGCCTCTGGGTGAATGTTCAACGTGAATTTCTGAGCTACACTTGACCCATGAAACGTCTGTTTTTCATGCTATTACTCGGGCTAGCCGGCTGTGCAGATCCATCGGTCCTAGGGAACCTGCAGCCAGAGGGTGAGCTGGTCGTTGTTACCCGCAACGGCCCTACGACGTATTACCTTGGTGCTGACGAGCCGGCGGGGTTTGAGTATGAGCTAATCCGCGCATTTGCTGACGCGCAGGGCATGCGGTTGAGAATCAAAGTCGCATTTACCCTCGAGGAGGTGTTTGAAACGCTCCAGCGAGGCGAAGCGCACATTGCAGCTGCGGGACTAACCGAATCTTCGGAGCGAAACCTACTCTTTGAACCCACGCAATCTTACCTAGAACAACACCCCGTCGTGGTCTACAAAGCAGGCCAGTATCGACCAAGAAGCATAGATGATCTCGCTGAACTCGACATTGTGATTATGCGGGGCAGCCAGCATGCGATGCGACTCACATCGCTTGCGGAAATAAATCCTGGAATCCAGTGGCGCGTGCTTGAAACCGCAGAATCCAGTGCCGTCTTGAAGGCCATTGATAATGAAGAGGCGCAGATTGCTCTGCTGGATTCGAGCGAGTTCTCGATGCAACAGCGTCTGTATCCGAGAGTGGCGGAAGCTTTTCAGCTACAAGAGACACTTAGTACCGTGTGGTACATGGGAAGTGATCCTCGCTCTAGCGAATGGCGCGACAAAGCGGATGAGTTTCTGAGCTCGGCTATTCAAGACGGCAGGCTGGAACGAATGAAGGAAGCCTATTTTGGCAACGTTGCCTATGCATCGCGAATCGAGTCATTTACGTTTCAAAGAGCCGTTGAGACAAACCTACCCGACTGGCAACCGTTGATTGAGCGAGTGGCTGATGAATTCCGACTCGACTGGCGGTTACTTGCAGCCATTAGTTACCAGGAGTCTCACTGGAATCCCAAGGCTAAATCCCCAACAGGCGTGCGTGGCATGATGATGTTGACGCGACCAACTGCGAGAGAAATGGGCGTAAAAAACCGGTTGGATCCTGAGCAAAGCCTGCGCGGTGGAGCGAGATTTTTGAGAAGCCTACTGAGACGCCTCCCCAATGATATTGACGATCCGGATCGAACATGGATGGCCCTCGCCGCTTACAACGTGGGGATGGCTCACTTGGAAGAAGCTCGACGGTTAACCGAAGGCAACGGCGGCGACCCCCACCTCTGGCAAGACGTGCGCAAACATTTACCTGACCTGCAAAACCCAGCCATTTACCCCCACCTGCGACATGGTTTTGCTCGTGGCGAGGAGGCCGTCACTTACGTTGATAATATCCGCCACTACTTCGCGACTCTGCAGCTACAGGACATCCCCAATAACAGTGTGGCACCACCTCTTGACTTAAAAACCTTGACCGCGAAAGCGAACGAACTGCTGCGTTGGAATCCATTAAGTCTGTGAGTCAGGGCTAAACGCTAATCTATCGACTTTTCTTCCTTCTTCTTTTCACGGCTGAGCAGCCCAATCACCACCAACAGCAGCATAGGAAGTAAAAAGGTATAAGACTCCCAATCGCCTCTAGGAAAGCCAAGCCCCCCAACAAAGTAGTCCGCCATATCCCACAGCATGAAGCTACATATCGCACCGCCTAAGACTACGTAGATCTGAGATTTATTCATTGTCTTCCTCGAAACAACGCGCCCCACGCTTGTGAACCAGCAAGATTCGGTTTAACCACTGAGAACCCATTCTCCCTTTAGCTGCGGCGCGACTTAAAAAAGTCGCGTAGCAGTTGCGCGCTCTCCTCTGCCATCAGGCCCTGCTGCCAAATCACGCTATGATTGAGCGCGGGGTTGTCCAACGCGCTGTTTGTGCTGGTCACAGCTCCGGCCTTGGGCTCAGTCGTTGCAAAAACCAGGCGTTTCACACGGGCATGTACCAAGGTGCCACAGCACATTGTGCACGGCTCCAGCGTCACAAAGAGCTCACAATCGGGCAGCCGGTAATTGCCCAGCATTTGGCCTGCCTTTCTCAGGGCTAGAACCTCAGCGTGTGCGGATGGATCGTTAAGCGTGATCTGACGATTACACTCCAGCGCAACGATCTGGCCCTCAAGGACAACCACAGCACCCACAGGCACCTCGCCCAGCGAAGCGGCTCGCTGCGCCTCCTCCATAGCGAGCGCCATAAACTGCTGATCGGACGCGGAAAAATCGCTCATAGAGGCTCCGCTGTGCAAAATCGCCAACACAACATCGCCAGAGCGCTTCGATAGGGACGATAAGGCTCTCCCAGCGGCTTTAGCTGGCCGGCCGTGGGACGCGCCTCCAGACCCTGAATCCGCTTAAACCCCTCTCTGACAGCCAAGTCACCGACAGGCCAGATATCGGACCGCCCTAATGAAAACATGAGGTACATATGAGCAGACCACTCGCCAAACCCCTTAATGGCGGTAATAGTGGCGACGGCTTCATCATCAGGAAGTTCAGGCAACGACGGCAGCGACAACTGACCCGAGGCCTCGGCAGTGGCCAACGACTGCATGTAGCTCACTTTTTGCCGAGACAAGCCGGCGCCGCGCAAGTCCTCATCGGGACACTTGAGCACGGACTCCGCACACAGGTCACCGTCGAGCGTATCGACGAGCCTACGGGTAATAGACGTTGCGGCAGCCACACTGACCTGCTGACCGACGATAATCCGCGCCAAGGTAGCAAAGGAATGATCCCGCCGACGCTCCTGGGGATATCCCACCTGCGCAAGCGCTCGCGCAATACGCTCATGGTCGCCAGCCAATACATCAAGTGCGCGCGCAATATCAGCACTGGCTAACTGATACTCCATGCCTCAGCCGTGTACCGGATAACCCAGATACGCGTGGGCGTGAGCCACCGCCCCATACAAACCAACGGTCACACCAATGGCGAGCGCTTCCTTCAACCAACCTATATCACTCGTTGCCATTGCATTCTTACCATCCTGACGATTAATCAAGATTACGCTCACCACTGCCCAAACTAAAAGACCGCCAAACAAAACGAGGGAGGGTAGGTCACCATTCACCAACAAGTGAGACACACTCCAGGCTTTAATAGCGGTAAGTTGAGGGTGGCGCACCATGGAGGTGATTCGAACCTTCAGCGAGGACGCGACCATCATGTAAAAGGCCAACAACATCAGTACATTACTGATGGACACCGATAGAGGTTGCCTAACCCACCAAACGGGACCACTCGCCGTCTGATAACCTGCAACCATCATGACCAAGCTTCCAACCAGAGCCACCGTCACTACCAGTTTGCCTAAATCACCCATACGGTCACGAGCGGTCGGTGCAAGACGCTTAAAGAGGTGGGCAATCGACCAAAGTGCCACACCGAGCGTTAGCATCATCATGACCTATGCACTCGCTTCGTTTTTGATTTGCTGCGCCGCGATCCAGGCCACAGCCAGCGTCAACAACTCCACCACAATGACGTCTATGGTCATGTCGCCGCCGTGTACCGTCGCTGCGATAATTCTGGCAGGTGCAACGAGACCCACCAGCGATCCGCCAATCAAGATCATGGTGGCGTTGCGCTTGAGTCCACCCATAACCAGCAGGAACCCAGAGCCCAGGAAAAATGCGGCACTGTCACCAATTTGCGTCGTCAGTGCCGCTCCGGTGAGCAGTTCACTGCTGAGGTTGGCCGCAGCGGTCTCGGGTGCGAGCACCCAGAGGAAACCTAAAATAAGAAGCGGAATACCAAAAACGACAGGTCCGTATTTAGCAAACATCATCAATCTCCCAGAGCTTATTATTTGAATTAAGAACAACTCTCCTCGGATGATCCGCCGATGTAAAGCCCGAGGCAAAAAAAAGCCCCGCTATAGCGAGGCTTTCTCAACCACGGAACGGGCTTACTTTGACTTGGCTTCTTTCCGCGCTTTGGCCTCTTCGATGACCGTGGTCGCAACGCTTGCCGGACAAGGCAGGTAGTGTGAGAACTCCATGGAGAACTGACCACGACCTGATGTCATTGTGCGCAGCGATCCAATGTAACCGAACATCTCTGCCAGCGGCACGTCCGCTTTGACACGAACACCGGTTGTACCTGCTTCCTGATCCTTGATCATGCCGCGGCGACGGTTCAAGTCGCCAATAACATCACCGACGTGATCGTCTGGCGTAAAGACATCGACCTTCATGATGGGCTCGATTAACTGGGGGCCCGCTTTCGGCATGCTCTGACGGAAGGCACCCTTGGCCGCTAGCTCAAAGGCGATAGCCGACGAGTCAACCGCGTGGAAACCACCGTCATAAAGCTCAACAGCGACATCCAACACGGGGAAGCCAGCCAGTGGGCCCTCTTCCATCATGACCTGGAAACCCTTCTCGATTGCAGGGAAGAATTCCTTGGGCACATTTCCGCCCACGACGCTGGACGTAAATACATAGCCGTCACCGGGCTGTCCGGGCGTGATGCGATAGTCGATCTTACCGAACTGACCTGAACCACCCGACTGCTTCTTGTGCGTGTAGCTGTCTTCGATCGCCTGAGTGATGGTCTCGCGGTACGCTACCTGTGGCTGACCGACCTCGAGTTCAACGCCGTAGGTTCGGCGGAGGATATCAATCTTGATATCCAGATGAAGCTCACCCATGCCCTTCAAGATAGTCTCACCGGAATCTTCGTCAGTTTCTACGCGGAACGACGGATCCTCTGCAATCATCTTGCCGATAGCGATACCCATCTTCTCAGACCCACCCTTGTCCTTGGGTGCAACGGCGATCGAAATCACAGGATCAGGGAAGACCATGGCCTCGAGCGTGCAAGGCTCTGTGGTAGAGCACAGCGTGTGTCCTGTCTGAACGTTCTTCATGCCAATGCAGGCGAAAATATCACCTGCTTGAGCAACGTCGATTTCCGTTCTGTCATCCGCGTGCATTTCCACCATTCGGCCAATTCGCTCGGTCTTTCCCGTTGCCGAATTAAGAATGGTGTCACCTTTCTTCATGGTGCCCGAGTAAACCCGGATAAAGGTCAACGCACCGAAACGATCATCCATGATCTTGAACGCCAGTGCGCGCAGAGGCTCATTGACATCTACTATAGCTACCTCACCTGTAGGCTCGCCCTCCTCATCCGTCAACGGCTGAGGATCAACTTCGGTTGGGCATGGCAGGTAATCAACAACAGCGTCAAGTACCAACTGAATGCCTTTGTTCTTGAACGCACTTCCGCAGAAGGTAGGGAAGAAGTGCATCGTGCGCGTTCCCTCGCGGATACAACGCTTGATGTCCTCGATGGCAGGCATCTCACCTTCCATGTACTCCATCATTAGATCATCGTCCATCTCAACCGCTGCTTCGATGAGCTGCTCGTGGTAGCTCTCGACGTCATCCACCATATCGGCAGGCACATCAACGACTTCGTAATTTTCTGGTAGACCCGAGTCATCCCAGACGTAGGCTTTCTTGGTGAGTACATCAACGACGCCAACAAAATCGTCTTCACGGCCGATTGGCAATGTCATCACCAGTGGGTTTGCAGCGAGTACGTTGCGCACCTGGTCGACAACACGATAAAAATCGGCACCGAGCCGGTCGAGCTTGTTAACAAAGATCAATCGCGCAACTTCTGACTCGTTTGCATAACGCCAGTTGGTCTCTGACTGCGGCTCCACACCGCCTGAACCACAGAAAACACCCACACCGCCATCGAGAACCTTCAGAGAACGATAAACCTCAACCGTGAAGTCCACGTGTCCGGGTGTATCGATGATGTTCATGCGGTGATCTTTCCAGAAGCATGTTGTCGCCGCTGACTGAATGGTAATGCCGCGCTCCTGCTCCTGTTCCATGAAGTCTGTGGTAGCTGCACCATCATGTACTTCACCGGTCTTATGGATCTTACCGGTGAGCTTCAAGATGCGCTCGGTGGTCGTGGTTTTACCGGCGTCTACGTGCGCGAAAATACCGATGTTGCGGTACAGGGATAAATCTGCGGACATTGTTCTCTTCTTCCAGTCGTTGCGTTTAATTGGGTGACACGAGGCTATTGCGTCTTCCTCAGTGTCATGTCGCTACAGCACGTCTTCTTTTATGCTGCGACGACGCCTTAACCTCGTGCCTACTCAGGGAATCAGACGCTTGTGGCGGACACCCCCTTTCATTGCGCGCGCTTTTTACCACATTCGCGTGGCGAGAAGTAGGTGTTGTACGACAAAGTGATAACTTTTGACGTTACAGNCCCGCGTTANTCCGC
Source organism: Halieaceae bacterium (assembly GCA_002691565.1). Classification (GTDB taxonomy): domain Bacteria; phylum Pseudomonadota; class Gammaproteobacteria; order Pseudomonadales; family Halieaceae; genus Luminiphilus. Next base: position 18,544 of record NZIH01000020.1, on the reverse strand, counting down.
ACGTCTTCGCTCCAATGACATCTCGGAGCCAGTGTTGATCGTTCTCGAAATCGGTAATTGACTCGGAAACTTGAATTTCTGGGCAAATCCGACCAAAGTTTTAGCTGTCAACGGCCTCGACACAACAACAAACCCTAGAGGTCGCAAATAACAAGTTCATAAGGGCGACATCCATGAAGACCAATATTGGCCTGCTGCTAACGAAAAGAGCACACCTCAATCCCGACCGCGAAGCCTATGTTGAGAGTGACGGCAGTCGTCGCTACACCTTCAGAGAGTTGAACGAGCGATCCAATCGACTCGCTAATGCACTCAGAGCGCAGGGCTTACAAAAAGGGGATCGCGTCGGGCTGTTGCTGATGAACTCCGTTGAATTCATGGAATCGTTTTTTGCCATAGCCAAAGTTGGCGGTGTGGTCGTTCCACTCAACTGGCGTCTGGTTGCTGACGAACTCGAATTCATCTTGAAGGACGCCGGCGTCAAAACCCTGATATTCGATAACGACTTCGGGCCCACCGTAGCGGAGCTCGAGAGCCGCGGCGACAAAACGGACATCAACCAGTGGCTGCACGTGCTAGGCGGAGCACCCGATGATGCCTGCCAGCCTTTTGCGACCGCCTACGATGCCTATTGTGGCGCATCGAGCACCGCTGAACCTGAATGCGGAGCCGAAGACGATGACATGCTGTACATCATGTACACCTCGGGGACTACAGGGCTTCCCAAGGGTGTCGTTCACACCCACACGACAGCCATGTGGGGGGTATTCACCATTCACGCGACCGCAGATTATCAATCCGGCGAGCGCTACATTGCCTGTCTTCCCATGTTCCACGTCGGCGCCCTCACGCCTCTGACCATCAATGCCTACCATGGCGCCACGACCTACGTCATGCGCAGCTTTGATCCTGTGGCGGCGTGGGAGTGCGTCGAACGAGAGAAAATAACAAGCGGTTTGATGGTACCTGCCATGTTGAATTTCATGGTTCAGGTGCCCAACTTTGAGAACTACGACTGGTCGAGCGTGCGATCGTTTATGACCGGTGCTGCGCCTGTACCGGTTGCCCTGACACAACGATATCAAGACATGGGCATCGACATTACGCAGGTATATGGCCTCACCGAAACCTGCGGCCCTGCCTGCCTCATGGACACGCAAAATGCGGTTCGAAAACCGGAATCCTGCGGTAAACCCTTCTTCTTTACAGAAGTCATGGTGGCCGATCAGCACGGGAATGAGTTGCCGATTGGTGAGGCCGGCGAGATGCTGGTGCGCGGCAAACATATTATGCGCGAGTACTGGAATCGACCCGAGGCCTCTGCGGAGACACTCGTCAATGGCTGGCTGCGCACGGGCGACGTAGGTGTCATGGATGACGAGGGCTTTTTTGCCATCCAGGACCGCATCAAAGACATGATCATTTCAGGTGGCGAGAATGTGTATCCCGCTGAGATCGAGGGTGTTCTTCAGAGCCATCCCGGGATTAGCGAAGCCGGCGTAATCGGACAAAACAGTCAAAAATGGGGTGAGTCACCGCTCGCAGTTGTGGTCAAAACCGATGCCGCTTTGACGGGCGAGGAGATCATGGCGTTCTGTGAGGGCAAGCTCGCCAAGTTCAAGCAGCCCAAAGCAGTCGCATTCACCGACGTCATTCCACGTAACCCGAGTGGAAAGATTCTAAAGCGAGTGCTGAGAGAGCAGTTCCCAACCGAAGCTGCCGAGTAAGGCTCTCCCTACCCACAACCGTGCGCCAATGTCTTCTCACGGAAGAAGACATTGGCGCTTGTGACTCAGGCCACGTCGCAACCCCATTGCCATGAAATCTGCGACTGAACTTGGCTGCCCTTCCCTAAAGAGGGGAACCCACCTGATAGCGCACGAGGCTAGAGGCTTAGATCGGTGACCCTGGTGGCACGGTCAGATCGCCTCCCTCAAAGACTGCAGGGTCTTCAAGATAAGAGCCAATACGACGCGCAATAAATTGCATGTGCGCGTTACCCGACAGCGATCGGTCTCTGGTGCGCTCGGCGCGCTTTTGGATCTTTAACAAGGCATCAAGTGCATCGGCTCGCACCTGGGGCGCTGCCGCCTTATGGCCCAGGAGCGACCTCAGTTCATCGACCAACAGCACCTGCACCATTCGCTCGATAGCAATGAGCCGAGCGTCGCGCGCCTCGGGCCATCGGTCATTAATGACAATAGAGAGCATGTCGGCAAAACTTGGGAGACCTGCATCCGCTAGTTGCTGGTTATTCATCCGTGCGGCGCGCTTGTGATCCAATAGCTGTGCAAGGGTGATTTTGGCCGCTGTTCCCGCAGCTGCCATTGGGTCAAACACATAACCAGTATGGCGTGGAAAAAGCTCACGACTCACTCCCGACTGCGGAGGTCTGGGGGGAATCAGGGACACCACGGCATCCGATATAACCAGCGCCTCTGGCTCCAAGGTGGCAAGCATAGCGGACAGCGCAGCGCGCTGATCTTTCGCCGATACCCGCTCCATTGTCGACTGACCATCGCCCCGCATTGCGTAGGTGAATGTCTGACCACCCAGTACAGTTGCTGCCGCTTGCACCTGATAACGGTGCATGAGGTAGGCCGGAACCAAGACATCTTCGAGTGTGGCCATGGCCCGCCCGGGCTGAATCGCGCGCTCAGAGAAATTGTCGAGCACTCGGCTCCGCAACGCCATCACTCGGTTGAGTTCAGCAACGGGATCACTACCATTGTCCCAAAGGCTGCCCGCCGGATGCACGGGACCCGCGGACGAACGACTGCCGATTCGCGCATGCTCATCTGCCACATATCGCAAGCCTGACGCCAATGTCTCTCGAATGATGGCATCTCGTCCCTCTGGGTCGGGCGTTCCATCAGGAAAGTCCTGATAGCCCCAAATAACCGCACGTTTATCCCAGTCACCGATGCCAATGTCATAGGCGCCCTCGAGCGTAATTTCGCCATTTTCCAAAGTCCTAACCAATGGATGCGGATAATCCATAACCGATGCTCTGCCATCGGCACTCGCTGCAAAATTATGGGCAATACCCAGCGTGTGTCCCACTTCGTGTGCAGAGAGCTGCCGTATCCGCGCCAACGCAAACTCGCTGAGCGTTTGCTTAGCCTCGTCTGCGGCGTCTCCCCCCTCGTAAGGCGCCAACAGACCCTCGGCAATAAGGTAGTCTTGCCTGACGCGCAATGAGCCGAGAGTGACGTGCCCCTTCAAGATTTCCTGAGTCCTCGGATCGCGGATACTTGAGCCATAAGACCAACCCCGCGTGGATCGATGAACCCATTGAATGACGTTGTATCGAACGTCCATTGGATCCACATCCTCGGGCAATACTTTGACCTGAAACCCATTGATATAGCCGGCCGCTTCGAACGCCTGATTCCACCATAGTGCCCCCTCGATCAGGGCAGTCTTTACAGGTTCAGGTGCTCCGGGATCCACCCAATAAACAATGGGCTCTACGGCCTCACTGAATTCTGCATTGGGGTCCACCTTTTCAAGGCGATGGCGTCGCGCATAGGCCGACTTGATCGGCGCATCGATAGGGCTCGCGTAGTCGTAGACCAAACTAGCCTCACCGCTATCGATGTAACCCGCCCTCGGATCAAAAGGCAGTGGCTCGTAACCGTCATCGGGCAGTCGCACGAATGAGTGATGGCTGTGAACAGTAATGGCACTCGCGTCTGGAGCGACAGTTCGTAAAATAGAACCCTTAGGGTCCCCTGCGTAGGTCAGCCGCGCATCGATCTCTGTATTGTCAGGAAAGGACTTTGTTCTCGGGATATGAATGGCCGAGCGGGAACTGTCAACCGAGTAACTGCCCTCGCCTCTCGCTGACAGCAGTCTCGACAGTTCGGTCGCATCGCTCAGCGCAAAATCGGTAAGATCAATCAGGGTCAAATCCTCTGACTGCTCAACGACCTCGAAACCCCAGATAACCGACTGCGCAAAAGCTTCTTCAACAGCCCGACGCTCCGCCGCGTTATCTGATCGCGCCGTGTATTTCGTGTTGACTGACGTGAGGAAGGCTTTTTTACCTACCTGATCGAGCCGGACCAGGTGCGTGTCACCCAAGCGACCACGATCGAGGCCCAGGTCGTTAGAGCCAACACCATGGGACAAGCCGCTGTAGTAAATAAACGGGCCTTTGAGCCCATGAATATCACCGTACAACCGTCCCTCTTCTGTATCCCAGTACAGCGGCAGGAATCCGGGCATGAACATGCTTCGCTCGGCAATCGTCGGGCCTTCCTCGATGACAACAGTGTCATCCATTGCCCATGCTGTACCGCTCAGGCACAACAACATCCATAGTCTTAACAAAATACGCATGGGGGTCTCCTCTCCACGGGCAGACGTTAGCACGCGATAAACGCGACAAAAAGCAATGTGGAATTCATGTCCCGTTTGCGCTGAAGGCAACAAGATGTGGCGGTAGCTTAAAGATGCAATGTAATTGTCGGAACCTGCGAGGCTCGCAATAAGTCATTGGTGCGACTGCCCAAGAGCAAACTGCGCCATGGTGAGTGGCTGTAGGCCCCCATGATTAATAAGTCTGCTTCTCGCTCCGCAATAGCACGGGTCACAACCTGCTCTGGATCGCCGGGAATAAACGATGCATCCACCGTAAAATCAGCCGTGCGAAGCCTGTGTTCGGCCCACTCCAGGTGTCGACCCGAGTCGGCACTGCGCTTGCCTGACATAACCACATTTATGGGGAGGTCACGCATGTTGGGGTTGGACGCCAAGAGCTCGATACCCCGGCGCGTCATTCGACCACCGTCAAACGCGACCAGTACACTTTTGGGCGCTTTGAAGTCATCGGTCACCGTCATAATAGGGCGGCGAATTTGCCGGCAAATTGCCTCTACATGTCGACCTAAATCGCGACGTGTGTGGGACGCTGACTCTCCTCTGCGACCAAGAACATACATCGCCACTGAGGACTCCTGTTCCTTTAATGTCGACAGCAGCTGTCCATAGCGCTGGCGCGTATCAGTTTGGAGTCCCGTATGCGATTCGCAGCGGGCCCTTAGCTTATTGAGAAATACACGGCCCTGTTCTCTAACCACTTTACTGCGCTCGCCTTCCTCTTGAGACAAGCGCTCTAACAAGTTCTCCTGCGCATCGACGCCAATCGAGCCGCTTCGATCGACACCCGAAGAAATCTCTGAATGACGATCGATGACGTGCAGTAGCTCGACAGGGACAGACAGCCTTGTGGCGGCCCAGGCCGCATAATCTGCAACGTGCGAGGCGTAATCCGATTGATCGACGCAAGCGAGCACCTTTTTCTGTTGACGCATGCGCTAGTTCCTAGTGATTGAGGAGCATATCGTCGGCTCCATCCTTGTCGTGAATCGCGAATTTATCGACCAAGGTCGCGCTGGCTTCGTTCATGCCAATCACCTCGACATCGGTTCCCTCACGCCGGAACTTGATGACGATTTTATCCAACGCGCTCACAGCCGTAATATCCCAGAAGTGTGCACGACTCACATCGATATACACCTTGTCGATCACCTCTTGATAGTCAAATACCCTGGAGAAGCGATCTGCACTCGCGAAAAACACCTGGCCGTAAACGGTATATCGTCGCGCCCTCCCCTCGTCGCAGGCGGCTGAGGTAACACTCAGAATTCGGCCCACTTTTTGAGCGAAGAAAAAACCTGACAGCAGAACACCAGTCAGGACGCCCTGCGCCAGGTCATGTGTTGCCACCGTCACGGCAACGGTCGACAGCATGACAACACTCGAGCTCTTGGGATGCGTTCGAAGACTGCGAATTGACTCCCAGTTAAAGGTGCCGATGGACACCATGATCATAACGGCAACCAAAGCGGCCATTGGAATCTGACTGACCCAGTCGCCAGCGAAAACAACCATGATGAGAAGCAGTAGACCTGCCACCAGTGTCGACAACCGCCCTCGGCCTCCCGACTTCACGTTAATCACCGATTGGCCAATCATGGCGCATCCCGCCATACCGCCAATAAAGCCGGTGGCAACATTTGCCACACCCTGCCCCACACACTCGCGATTCTTATTGCTCAAGGTATCGGTTAGGTCATCGACAATCGTCGCCGTCATGAGCGACTCAAGCAGTCCAACCACCATCAAAGTGGCTGAGTAGGGAAAAATAATGGCGAACGTGTCCCAGGTCATCGGCACATCAGGCACGAAGAATTGAGGCAAGCTATCCGGCAGTTCGCCCATATCACCCACCGTTCGGATATCGAGATCCAGTGCAATGGCCACCAGTGTCAGGACGACGATAGTGATTAACGGAGAGGGAATAGCCGTGGTCAATCGTGGCAGGCCATAAATAATGCCTAACCCCGCCGCTGTCATGGCATAAACCTCCCAGGTCACGTTGGTCAATTCAGGTAACTGCGCCATAAAAATCAATATTGCGAGGGCATTTACAAACCCTGTCACCACTGACCGTGAGACAAAGCGCATNAGCTCACCCAAGCGAATCCAACCGGCAATGATCTGCAGGACTCCGGTAAGAATGGTTGCAGCAAATAAATACTGCAAACCATGCTCTTTAACCAAAGTGACCATAAGAAGGGCCATGGCGCCGGTTGCTGCCGATATCATTCCGGGGCGCCCACCGGTGAATGCGATAATGACGGCGATAGAAAATGAGGCGTACAAACCTACCTTGGGATCAACCCCCGCAATAATCGAAAACGCAATGGCCTCAGGTATGAGGGCGAGTGCAACCACGAGCCCCGCCAAAATGTCGTTTCGGGTATTGGAGAACCATTCTTGGCGTATCGTATCCATAGACGTGTACTTTTTTGGGTTGGCTCGAGCTGTACGGGAGGGCGCTGACCCTGGATCCCCAGACGGCAGCTGGTGAAGGCGCGGCATGCTACCAAAGGCCAACCGTGTTTGCATTGCCCGATGCGGTTTACGTGGCATTATTCGTGACAAGATTCGTTTCGAGAGAGTTTCCGATGACCACTGACGTACTGCTGGTTGCAAAGAGTGACGACGAGTGGCCCGTCCGAGTCATTGAGCTATTGGATCGTCGGCTATCTGTGTCCCGTGTTGATCCGCGCCAAGGTCCAGAAACTACGGCCGATTTTTCGGGCGTACAGATCATTGTTGGTGGTCCATCCGATGTTGCTCCATGGGTCGCCCTCTGCCCCAACCTGCAATGGATACAAAGCACGTGGGCGGGTATCGATGCGCTGTCGGATGTCATACCCGACAGCGTAGTTGTGACCCCGCTCAAGGATGTTTTCGGCCAATCCATGTCGGAGTTTGTCATGGGCTGGATACTCGCTCTCGAGCGGCGCATCTTGGAGCGCGCATCATCCAAGGTCTGGGATGAGCGAAGTGAGGATGGTGTGCACGGCAAAACGATGGGCATTCTGGGTACGGGAAGCATAGGCAGCGCGGTTGCGGCCTCTGCAAGACAGTTTGGTATTCGATGCCGTGGCTTGAACTCCGACGGGCGATTCATCGAGGGATTCGAGGCCTGCTTCAAAGCCGGCGATCCTCGTTTTTTCGATGGACTCGACTATGTCGTGTCGGTACTGCCAAAAACGGGAGCCACCGATAATGCTATAAGCCATGATGCCCTCGAGCGACTCAGCCCGGGGAGCATCGTTATCAATATTGGACGGGGCAATGCTGTTAACGATGACGCCTTGTCTGCAGCGCTGACCAATGGGAGCGTTAGAGCAGCGGTACTGGACGTTTTTCGCGAGGAACCCCTGCCAGCGTCACATCCGTACTGGCAGGCGCCCAACGTCTACATCACATCTCATACATCGGCCCCCACACTAGAGCGGTTTGTGGCCGAGGCAATGGCATCCAATCTGGCGCGGTTTCTCGCGGGGCAGCCCCTCCTTGGAACCTTCGACCCAGACAGGGGCTATTGAGCAATCACCTCGCCCGAAGCCACGGCTACAATAATTTCATTGCGGCGCATAAACGGCGGTGTCCATGGCGGGTTGTACTGGTTAAGTGTTGGGTCACCCAGCGGCTGGATGCCTTGCTCCTTTAGAAATGCAACCAGGGTCTGCCAGTATCGCTCCGCCTTTTTGTCATTCACCCAACCGCTGAAACGAATAACAGCGGCGCGATACCCGGGCTCTTCTCTGAATTGGACACGGGCATCGTCGGGTGCTGGCAGCTCCTCCAACGAGTAGGCTCGGGGGACAACAAACGCCATCTCAGCATTGTTCTCACCCGGCATGGTCCGCTGCACGGGCGCCGTCATCGCGATTTCCTGCTCCTTTTCGTTGCCGCCAAAAATGTAGCCGGCCAGCACTCTGAAACCTGAATTCTGCCCATCGGTCATACGCGTTGTCGCAAGAATTCGAGGGTCATAATCGCGAATTTCAACATCAGGGTCGTCCCACGCGGCAACCAGCGAATAGGTGGGTTCCTCAATGGCTGAGGTCGAACTAACGAACAATGTAACGGCTAGCGCCGTGACACCACTGAGAAAAAACGCGAACTTTCGCATGACCGAACTCCTCTAGGGTTAATTAGTGAGTCGTACGCAATACGTCCGTGGCAGATCAACGTCAACATGGCCAAAATCGTGTCTAGCGAGTCANAGTCGGAGTGGTTTCCGCTGAGAATTGATTTATAGGTCGCGACACTGCATCGANACACGCTTGCCACCCTCAAGCACGCGTTGTCCGTGCTCGACAAATCCTCGTTTGTAGTGAAAATGCAGTGAGTGTGTATTGGGCGGCTCGATATCCATCTCAGCCGTCATGACGCTGCACCCATCAGCAAGCGCCATTGTGGAGAGTTCTTCATACAGTTGATGTCCGAGACCCTGTCCCCGTGCGTCTGCGGCCAGTACAATGCGATCCACGTAGACCATGTTCCTGACACGCGCTTCAAACCATTGATAATTCCCGTTGTCGTAGGGCGCCCCATCGCGCATCGCAATGACAAAACCCAGTAACTGCTCCCCGTCATGAACTACCAGGCAATAACTACAAAGTTCAAATAGTTCGAGAAATCGCTGTGCATCCATGGGGCTGGTGACCGAGACAAATACGTCGTTTAAATCGGCAATTTGCACCGCATCGGCGGGGTTGGCTGATCGAATTTTCATTGACTAACAATCTCATCTTGGTGAGTGCCGATCTAATCACAGCNGGCACANAGTTTGATCCTACAATACTGTTCTGCCGCATTTCTCGATCAGTTCCGGGGCNTGAGTTTATGCGGACCTATTCGCCTGANAAAACGCGCATTTCCCCGCTTATCGCATCTCCAATGACGGTCCCGGCAAATCCCTTGACCTCTACTCCACGGTACTCGATACTCGTTCGCGCTTGCCGTTTTGCCAAGCGCCCTCTGGGGGGGCTACAGAATAAAAACTTGGAGACACACCGGATGTTAGAACAACTTTACTCGGCGCCACCAATTCTAGGATTGGTCGGTCTCGCCATCGCCTTCTTTATTTACACGGTCATGTCACGACGCGAAGTCACGAACGCTGACGTCCAGAAAATTGGTGATCAAATACATTTGGGCGCCATGGTTTTCATGAAACGTGAATACACCTATCTGTTCGCGTTTGCAGCCGTATTGCTAGGTCTTATCCTTATTTCAGATCTTGGTAACGATACAGCTTTGTCCTTTGTCGTTGGTGCCACTTCATCAGCCCTCGCAGGGTGGCTGGGCATGTATGCGGCGACCAAAGCGAATGTTCGTACCGCTGTTGCGGCGAATGACGAGGGCGAATCGAGCGCACTCTCGGTTGCCTTCTACGGTGGCTCAATCATGGGCCTTTGTGTTGCCTCACTCGGCCTCATTGGTCTTGGCAGTTTGTACTTCTATTTTGGCGGCGATCCAAAGACAGCTCACGCAATCCATGGCTTCGGTATGGGTGCCTCAGTGGTCGCTCTGTTCTCACGTGTCGGCGGCGGCATCTTTACAAAGAGTGCTGACGTTGGTGCTGACTTGGTTGGCAAGATCGAGGCAGGCATTCCTGAAGACGACCCCCGAAACCCCGGCGTAATTGCCGATAACGTAGGCGATAACGTGGGCGATATTGCCGGTATGGGCTCCGATATTTTCGAGAGCTACTGCGGATCGATGATTGCTTGCATGGCCATTGCTGCGACAATGAGCATCGACTCACAGGCTGGACTCATGTTTCTTCCGCTCGCACTGGCAAGTGTTGGCCTGCTCTCATCCGTCATTGGCATTTTGATCGTTCGGTCACGCTCGTCTTCTGAGCCTGCGACTGCACTTCGCTATGGCACATTTGCGGCGCCTATCATCTTCGCAGGTCTGGCGTACATGCTGGTGCAAGAGCTGGGTGTCGACACATCAGTTTGGTTTGCAGTCGTTACAGGTGCTATCGGTGGCGTCGCGATTGGCTTGATCACGGAGTACTACACGGGTGGTAAGCCAGTCAAAACGATAGCCGCTTCCGGTGAAACCGGTCCTGCTACTGTCATGATTACTGGATTGGCCGTTGGTATGCAGTCGGTTGTCCTTCCAGTCTTAGTCCTCGCAGCCATCATCTTTGCGTCGACGCAGCTTGCTGGTCTGTACGGCGTGGGTATTGCCGCGGTCGGTATGCTCGCGACAGTTGGGATCACGATGGCGATCGATGCCTACGGGCCCGTCGCTGATAACGCAGGTGGCATTGCNGAGATGGCGGGCATGGGCGAGGAAACCCGCGCCATTACTGATGGACTTGATGAGGTGGGGAATACCACAGCGGCCATCGGTAAAGGTTTTGCGATCGGTGCCGCTGCTTTGGCCGCCCTTGCCATCATCGCTGCGTTTGTTGAAACGGTATCGGCTAACAACCCGGGCTTCTCACTGGAGCTCTCGAACCCCACCGTATTGGTAGGCATGTTCATTGGCGGCACCATACCGTTCCTGATTGCCGCTATCACGATGACAGCCGTCGGTGAGGCGGCGTTCGATATGATCAATGAGATCCGCCGGCAGTTTAAAGACATTCCCGGGCTATTGGAGGGAACGGCTGATCCCGACACAGCGCGGTGTGTTGATATTGCAACNACAGCAGCACTGAAGCGCATGGTTCTGCCGGGCGTCATTGCCGTGGCCTCTCCGGTGGCCGTGGGCTTCCTCCTNGGCGCAGCGTCGCTCGGTGGCATGCTCGCAGGTGCACTTCTCGGCTGCGTTCTCATGGCCTTGATGATGGCTAATGCCGGCGGCGCCTGGGATAACGCGAAGAAATATGTCGAGAAAGGAAACCTCGGTGGCAAGGGCTCCGACACTCACTCGGCGGTTGTCGTGGGTGACACCGTGGGTGACCCCTTCAAAGACACGTCAGGTCCATCCATGAATATTCTGATCAATGTGATGGCCATTGTGAGCCTTGTGATTGCACCGTTGCTCTAAACAGCCTAGCTCAACAAAAGAGGAGCCTAGCTCCTCTTTTTTTTGCTTTGCAAAGACCGGGGAATGTGTCGGATTAATGTCTTCGTAACAATCAGCCGCTAGTCTCCAGCGTCGCGATTGAAGTTCACCGGCTCCGCCACCTCTTCAACTACTATCTAACCCAAGTGCTAAGCGAGCGCGGCGATCGGTTTATAAAACGACGTCCCACACAGGTATTGCCCAACAGGCAAGGCATACCGACCGTCTCTCGCTGCTCGATGTAAAGGCCTCTATGTATAAAGTTAGAACCTACAACGCCATCTCTTCCAAGGGACTCGATAGGCTGAGCCGCGAGTGCTTTGAAGTCAGTAGCGATATCAATGCCCCCAACGCCCTACTCCTGCGAAGCTACAAGCTGTCGGATGGCGATATTGGAGACTCTGTGTCAGCCATTGCGCGGGCCGGTGCCGGCGTGAATAACATCCCTATCGAGCACTGTACTGAGCGNGGCATCGTCGTGTTTAACACGCCAGGAGCAAATGCCAATGCAGTTAAGGAACTAGTCGCTGCCGGGATGCTTCTTGCGTCTCGCGATATCGTAGGTGGTATGCGTTTCATCAACGAACTCGACCCGGCATTGTCTGCGGAAGATATGGGCCCAGTACTCGAGGCCAACAAGAAGCAATTTGCCGGTTCGGAACTGCAGGGGAAAACGCTGGGGGTTCTTGGTCTCGGGGCGATCGGAAGCTTGATTGCACGCCTGGGGCTTGACCTAGGAATGGAAGTTGTCGGCTACGATCCGGCCATTTCTGTGGAGGCGGCGTGGCGCTTGCCTAGCTCGGTTAAGAAGATGGACAACATGCAGTCGCTGTTCGCACGGTCTGACTATGTGTCCCTGCACATTCCTGTGCTTGAAAGCACCCGAGGCCTGGTTAACGCAGATACCCTGTCTTATTTCAAAAGTGACGCCTGCCTACTGAATTTTGCTCGCGATCAAATTGTGAATACCCGCGCAGTTGTTGATGCACTCGATAAGGGTCAGTTGCGTACCTACGTGACGGATTTCCCACATCCAGCATTACGAAACCGCTCAGATACCATCCTGATGCCGCATATCGGTGCCAGCACCGCCGAGGCTGAGGAAAACTGTGCCGTTATGGCGGCGGATCAGATCAAGGCGTTCTTGGACCACGGGAATATCAGAAACTCGGTAAATTTCCCCGCCATCGAGTTAGAGCGCACGACTGATTCAAGACTGACGGTTACCAACCGAAACGCACCCGGCACCCTAAGTCACATCCTCAACGTATTGGGTGACGCGAATCTCAACGTCGCTGACCTCTTGAACAAGAGTCGCGGCGATATCGCNTATAACTTGATTGATCTGAACTCAACACCGAGCCCTGATGTGCTCGACAGTGTTCGGGCTGTCGATGGCGTCATNAACGTTCGTTATTTGGGAAAGCCCTGTTCGATCTGATGCCAGTGGCTCCCTAAGGNACGGAGCNCGGCAAGCGTCGCGCTCGATCAGCATATTTTTTGTATTACAGACGTCTTCCTGATGTTTCCCCGTGACAGTTTGCGTTACATTCTATCCGCGCGTTAGAGGCCTTGGCCTCCGCGATATAGAAAAGACACTGTGGTTTGGAGAAAACATCATGCCCCACACTCAACTCAAGTTGTTGACGATAGCGCTGTCGCTATCCAGTTCAATTTTCATGGCTAGCGCCAGCGCAGCACCTATTGTGCAGCCCGGCGCACCCGGAGATACCGGCCGTATTTTATCTGCCGAAGAAGCGGTCCAAATTACCGATACCAGCTACTCACCTGCGGATGTGAACTTCATGCAAATGATGATTCCGCACCACCAACAGGCGCTGGAAATGGCTGATCTGGTGGAAGGTCGAACTAATCGTCCCGAATTAGTCGAGATCGCTGGTCGGATCAAAGCATCACAAAGCGATGAGATTGGCTTCATGGAAGGGTGGCTCAATGACCGTGGTGAATCAGGCATGGCTCACGCACACCACATGCTCAGCGCTCATCACAAAATGGAAATGGGAATGGCCACCGATCAGCAAATGGCGGCATTAGGCGATTCAGAATCAGTGGGTTTCGACCGTCAGTTTTTACAACTGATGATCCGGCACCACGAGGGAGCGGTGGACATGGTCAAGGATCTGCTTGATAAGCCAGGTTCTGCCTATGACCCGCTACTCTATGAGTTTGTCGGTGACGTGAAAAACGATCAGATGGTCGAAATAGAGCGCATGAACGCGCTGCTGGTTACACTGTCAGACGACCCTCGTGCCAACCTCAAGCCTGGTCTTACAGATGCTGGCATCGCCATTAAAAACATGACCTTGGTTGCATCATTATCCAAGCCTGCGGGCTTTGTCGACCCCAATAATCCGGGAGAAATGGCCAAGGCCCCGGTAAAGAAAGAAGATGACGATGCTGAAGATGCAAAAAAGAAAAAAGCGTCTCCCATTGAGGGCGGATCTCGCACCCGCTCTCCGCTTCTTAGCTTCTCGAACACGGATATGGCGTTTTCCGGTAATACACTCGTCGCGGGGAGCTATCACGGTTTCAACGTCTATGACTTGCAGGAAGACGGTATTCCCGAACTATTGAGCTCTGTCGTCTGCCCGGGTGGTCAGGGTGACGTGAGTATTGTTGGCGANCTATTGATNATGTCGGCACAGGAAACNCGTGGGCGCCTNGACTGNGGTCTTCANGGNATNTCAGAGGANGTNAGCGACGAGCGATTCCGTGGCTTACGCATCTTTGANATCAGCGATCTNGANGCACCGGTTCAAGTGGGCGCNGTNCAGACCTGCCGNGGNTCTCACACCCATTCCGTGGTATCGGGCCCAGGGGACGATGGCAAGATTGTCGTCTACAACTCGGGCACCTCCAGTATCCGAGAGCGCGAGGAGATGGAGAGTTGCTTTGATGCCTCACCCGGTGATCCCCGAACCGCACTCTTCAGAATTGATGTNATTGAAATTCCGGTCGATGATCCNGGCTCGTCGAAAATCGTTCACAGCCCGACCGTGTTTGCTGATGAGGANACGGGGGCNATCGCTGGATTATGGCGNGGTGGCGATCACGGTGATGACACACAGGAAACCCGTAGAACNGATCAGTGTCACGACATCACGGTTTTCCCCTCGAAAAACATTGCCGCGGGTGCCTGCTCTGGTAACGGTATCCTGTTNGACATCACCGATCCAAGNGANCCAAAGCGAATCGATGTCGTGACCGACGCCGGATTTGCCTACTGGCACTCNGCNACATTCAACAANGANGGCACCAAGATTCTGTTCACGGATGAATGGGGTGGCGGTGGTCGCGCCCGNTGCCGCGCGTTTGATCCCCTCGATTGGGGTGCTGATGCCATCTACGACATCGTCGACGGAAAGCTTGAGTANCGNAGCCACTTNAAAATGCCNGCGCCNCAGCGCGAGTTTGAAAACTGCGTNGCNCATAANGGNTCGATNGTNCCNGTNCCCGGNCGGGATATTTTTGTACAAGCCTGGTACCAAGGTGGCATCTCCGTNATCGACTTCACTGANTCGAGTAATCCCNTNGAGATNGCCTANTTCGACCGNGGNCCNATCGANGNTGAGGAACTNGTNACNGGCGGCTTCTGGTCTACCTACTGGTACGGCAATCACATTTACGGCACNGAGATCATTCGCGGNCTNGACGTNNTGACGCTNGAGGCNAGCGAGCACATNACNGCCAATGAAATCGCNGCNGCNGGNCTNGCNGATTACGANGGNGTNCTNAATCCNCNGCAACAGCTGCCAGTGACATGGCCAGATCACCCAGTAGTGGCCCTAGCACTGCTAGACCAGCTGACTCGCAATGGATCTGCCGATACCGCAACAGTTGAAGCCGCTAGTGATGCGATGGAAGCTGCTCGCGAGAGCTTTGATGCTGGCGAATCGAATCGGCGCTCTGCGCGCACGATTGAAGGGCTGGCCGCCGAGCTGGCGTCGTCGGATGACGGTAAGCCGGCTGCAGAGGTAATGCGAGCCGTGGCGGCCAAGCTTCGGGAACCCCAAATCACTAGCAATGGCGCTGACTAATGTGATGGCACAATCGCCTACGATGCGTTCGCTGTGGTGGGCGATGCTGATACTCGGCAGCGGTATGTTCGCCGCCGCCCTGTATTGGCAATACGCGCTGGGCGAGGATCCCTGTCAGGTATGTATTCACGCCCGCTTATGGGTGGTCGCAATCACGCTCATTGGTGCGATTATGCTGGTTCTGCCGAGTAACACCGTGACAGGTTCGGGAGGTCTGGTCCTCTTACTTGTATCCAGTATCGGACTTGGCGAACGATCGTATTACCTATACGAGATCGAAAACTTTAGGGGCGATGGCAGTTGCCAATTCACTTTAGGCATGCCCGACTGGTTCGCAGTGGATCGCTGGTTTCCAGCACTTTTCGAAGTCCGCAATATTTGTTCATACACACCCGAGATTGCCTTTGGCATCAGCATGGCCGAGGCGCTTCTGGGCGTATCGATTCTGATCGTGGCAAGCAGTTTGACCGCCGGTTGGAAGCTCTTGACTACCAAGGCATCCGGCTTCACATCTCAAAGTGCTTAAGGCGGCTAGCTAAACGCCGCGTCAATGATTGCCTCACAGTGAATAGTCGTTGTATCAAACACCGGTAGGGGTGTGTTGCACTCATTCAGTAATAGGCCAACTTCGGTGCAACCGAGGATCAGACTATCTGCTCCGTCAAAGGCTAAATCGGCGGCCACCTTCATGTAGATGGCTCGACTTTCTGCAGTCACAGCTCCCTTGCAGAGCTCATCGAAAATAATGCCGTTAACCACGTCGCGGGTATCCACGTCTGGCACCAGTGTCTCCAGGCCGTTCGCTGAAAGACGACCTGTATAAAAAGATTGCTCCATGGTGAATTTGGTAGCAATGAGACCGGGCCTTTGATGCCCTTTTGACACCAGAGAAGCCGCTGTGGCCTCGGCGATATGCAGAAGAGATACGGTGAGATGATCCTGAATGCGATCCGCCACCTTATGCATCGTATTCGTGGCAAGAGCAATCACCTCGGCACCTGCACGCTCCAGCATTTGGGCTTCCCGAATCAATAGGTCGCTAATCGCATCCCACTCACCGTCGCGCATCCATTGCTCAATCGGGGCGAAGTCTAGTGAGCGCAAAACCAGATCGGGAGACGTCAAGCCGCCACAACGCGCTTGAGTTAGCCGACACAGCTCGGCGTAGTAGAGCTGAGATGATGTGGCGGACATGCCCCCCAACAAACCAATGCATTTGCTCACGGAAACTCCTCTTTCGCGCTCACGCCAAGCATATCAATGGTTTGATAAGGTTGAAGCGAGAGGGTCAGTACCCTCGCTAACTCAGGTGGCGCTTAACTGTTAGTGCGCGCGTCCTGACGATCATTCAGATAGGACCGAAACGCCGCGGTATATTGCAAGGACCAAAACACGATGTAAATGGCGAATAGCAAGGTGATGCCGATGCCATCAAGCAATGTCGCCAATAAAAACATACCTAGTACCAATGTGCCCTGTATGGTAAGTGACAGAGCAGCGGGAATATCAATCAAAATCTTGTCCACAACTTCTCTCCTTAAAGTTATGTTGTAACGCGAATAGTCCACTCCCAATTGTTAGGAAGTGAGCCCCCTAGTTGGTCAGTCTGAAACGGAGTCAACGCCGTCGCCCTGGACACCGTCTCACCGTAGACGGCTTGATACGCAACGAAGACTGACTCAGGATCATCTTTGGTAAAGCGAGTTAACTTCTGATGACTTTCGTACTACACCAAGCACTATGCTGCCCCATAGACGCTGCGCCTCTCGTGATCGATGAGCTATCGCTTGTTTGTGAGCACGGTCACCGTTTCGATATGGCCCGTCAGGGCTACGTCAATTTGCTAGGCCCCAAAGATAAACGTTCAAAGGACCCCGGCGACTCAAAGGAAATGGTGTCTGCACGCGCCGCTTTTTTGAATGCTGACTTTTATCGTCCCTTAGCCGATGCCTGCCTCGATGTCACGCTGGGTTATTACTCAATGGTTGCCGATGGTCGCATTACGCTTATGGATGCGGGCTGTGGCGACGGCTACTACCTTCATCACGTTCAGGAGAATCTACCCAAAGACTTACGCAACCGAATATCGCTCGTCGGTTTCGATATCTCCAAGTGGGCAGTGCAACAGAGTGCCAGGCGATGTGACGGCACCTGGTTTGTGGGAAGCAACAGACACATTCCTATGACCGATGCGAGCGTCGATCTAGTCTTCGACATGTTCGGGTTCCCCGACTACTCGTCCTTCCGGAGAATATTGGCTCCTCAGGGCAGACTGGTTCGAGTCACTCCCGGCGACAGACACCTGATCCAACTCCGCGAAATCATCTATCCGAACATCAAGCCACGAAGCGAGAGAACACAGTATCCAGAGACCTTCAAAGTGGTTTCGGAGAAACGCATTACCTACGAAATGATACTTGGGTCTGAGGATTTGAAGTATCTTATGCTCATGACACCCCATATGTTTCGATCCACACCTGAGCGCCGGCAACAAGCCCTCAATCATGATGAGCTGAGCCTTACCGTAGACGTGGTTGTCGAAGAGCTCATAGCGACGACCGCCTAGTGTTGGAAAAAGGTTTCGTGACACAGTTCAGGTGGGGTAAAGACTTGACTGCGCCACCGCATCGCCTATGGTTAGCAATGACAGTTTGGTGTGACCTTCATAACGATCAAAATACGGCATGCCAAGACGACGAGTAATGTCAGGGAGACACTCATGAATCAAGCCTTCAAAGCGCCTCAACTGCCAGGTCACGACTACGCCTACAACACACCGCTAGCTGACCTAGACCCCTCGAATCCACTCATCTGGCCAAAGCAGGAGATGTGGGCAATCTTTGAGCGACTGCGCAACGAAGATCCGCTGCATTGGTGCAAAGAGGCGTGGATGTCTGACGAGCGGCCTGATGATATGGAGCCCGTCGGCGCCTATTGGTCCGTCACCCGATATGAGGACATCATGGCGATCGATACGGATCCCCATCGTTTTTCACCCGACCCAGCCATTGTGCTACCCAATCCGGCGGAGGACTTCCCTCTGCCCATGTTCATCGCGATGGATCAACCAAAACATGACATTCAGA
>NZIH01000019.1 GCA_002691565.1 Halieaceae bacterium | reverse complement strand
CTACTTTCAAGTCGGGCGTTCAGACCTTTGACAACGGCAGGTATCTCGGAGAAACACCTGGAATATTGATCCGCGGTCCACAGGCATCCCCCACAGCTGACTCATTAAAAGCGGCGAGCTAAGGGATCATGCGGGGGCCACGATCGCCATCGTGAGTCCCCGCTCATCTTTCTCCGGCGTCGCCGGTATTACAATTCTTTGATCTAGCTGTCGCTCCGCCGTAAGCAAACAGACCAGGGCATCAATGCAGTCGTCTGGAAGCACGTCTTTACGTTTGTAATCCTGACTGGCTCGCTCGAGTGCAATATCCACCCCAGAAAGATCAGCCAGAAGCGTCATCCGCTCGGCTCGACCGATCGCTGTCTTTTTGGAGGCTTCGAGTGCTATCCCACTATTCAGTTGTGCGAAAGCCACCTCAGGATGGCACTCGTACCACTCACCTCGTCTTTCATGATTCATAAGCCAATCATCGAGCTCACGTATTTTTGGGAAAAGATAAAAGGATTGCTTACTCAACCCTTTGCCCGTGAGCTCACGCGATAAGGCATTGGCCCGTGGATAATCACAAATACGGGTGACTGCTCTCGGCGGGACGCCAAATACACTCGAGGACCGGTAGGGCTTCAGCCGCTCTCGTGCCAACGCATCGCACTGCCGACGCGAATCGTCACTCACCAATCCAATGGGCATATCAATCATGACAGTCGTTTCGCGACCGAGGTGGGGAGCCAGCTCTGACAAGGTCTTTATTATCGCGAGCGCCGGCTTACCGTCCAGCCGGAACGCTGCAACCCAGCCAGCGCGGCAGCCATCAATACCCACGGCCGTGAGCTTTAACGAAGTGGGAAGACTAAGATCTGCCAACATAGGGACGCGGGTAACAGTGCTGACGAACAGCAGACACTCAAGCCTACGTTAGTAGCGGGTGACCTGCACTGGCATACGTGAGAAACCCCGAACAAAGTTGTGGCAAAGTCGGGTCGGTGGTTCAACCATTCGAATGTCACTGAAACGCTTCAGGGCCTCTTCCCACACAACGCGAAGCTGCATTTCGGCCAGGCGATTTCCCATACAACGATGAATCCCAAAGCCAAACGCAGCATGATTACGAACGCCCGAGCGGTCAATTTGGAACATTTCGGCCTCAGGAATAACCGACTCATCTCGGTTAGCAGAGCAATACCAGAGGATGACCTTGTCGCCAGCCTTCATATGCTGACCTCGAAACTCGGTATCACGAGTCACGGTACGTCGCATATGAGACAACGGGGTTTGGAATCGTATGATTTCGGAGACCATGGAGGGAATCAGAGACCGATCCGCCTTAACGCGAGCAAATTCCTCTGGAAAGTCATTGAGAAAGAGCACACCGCCCGACATCGAATTACGCGTGGTGTCATTGCCTCCCACGATAAGTAGCATGAGATTCCCAATGTAATTCATGGGATCGTCCACCATATTGGCGGTGTTTTCATCGCGCTGCATCAATCTGATCAAGTCGAAGGACTCGACATCATCGCCAACGCGCTCGTGCCACAACCGAGTGAAGACCTCGAGTATCTCCATGACGATCTCAAGTCGATCCTCCTGCGTCAAACCCTGACCTGCCGTCATCCGCTCATCAGACGTTACCGCATCCGACCAGTCTGACAGCTTGTGGCGTATGTCCCACGGAAAATCAAACAATGTGGCCAACATCTGGGTCGTCAAATTGCGCGACACCAGCTCGACCCAGTCAAAGGTCTCGCCCTCTGGAAGCGCATCGAGGGCCTCTCCCGTGCGCTTGCGAATCAGGGACTCGAACTCTTGTAGATTCTTCGGTGCGACCACCGGCTGAACCGCCCTTCTCTGCACATCGTGCTCGGGCTGATCCATTGCAATGAACATTCTTGATCGACGCTCGGGCGGCGGATCAACGATGGCTATCGTGGGCTCAGACGAAAATATCTCAGTATTTTTTTCGACNTCGACAATGTCGTCAAAGCGGGTAATGGACCAGAACGGCCCAGCGGGACTCTCTGCCTGAAAGTGGACGGGGGACTCTTCGCGCAACCGCTTAAACAGGGGTTGCCAACAGTCGTACTCGAACCGTTTGGGGTCCGAGACGTCCAACTCCTCAAGTGGCGTGGTCAACGGATCAGCTAGCATGGGCTCGGCGCGATGATTCATGGCGGACCCTCCCTCGATTATTTTTTAAAAGCTCTTTTCTGACCGTGGATCACATCTGAAATTCGGGCAGCTTTACGGTCATATCACCGATGCTATCGCTAACTTGCAGTTGACAACTCAACCGCGAATTCCCTTCACGGTCNGGTCTCAGACCCAACATTGACTCCTCTTGAGGATCAACTGCTGGCAACGGTCCAGCCGACTCTTCGACGAAGCAATGACAGGTACCGCAGACCGCACCACCACCACAGTCAGCNTCAATNCCTGGAACATCGTACTTCATCGCGACTTCCATGACGCTCATACCCGCATCGGCGTCGACTTCATGTTCTGTCCCATCGAATTCAATGAACTTAATAACTGGCATTACCCATCCTTACTCAACTCGTTATTTCGCCGCGGATTGTGAATTATTTCCACGCGTTAGGCTAGTGTTCAGCCTAACGAAAGTGGCTTATCCCCGACCTGCAATACGCAAAAGCGCGCCCCTGAAAAACGTCGATCGAAGCAGCGGATCGAGCCAGCGATACAGCCGGCCGGAAACCACAATCGATCTTCCCTTGTCACAACCCGTCAAACCTTCTCGTACGACGGTTGCCGCGTCGTACCAGATCCAGCTTGGTGAGCTATTTTTTTCCTCGATCATTCCTGCGACCTCATGGAACTCGGTATGTGTGAAGCCCGGGCATAATGCGGTGACGTGAACCCCGGATCCGCGTGTTGCCACACAAAGCTCTTCTGATAATGCAATGACGTAGGCCTTTGCTGGTCCGTAGTTACCCGAATCGGAACTGGGGAATCGACCCGCGACTGAGGCCACATTGATCACTCTGCCATAGCCACGTTCGCGCATGCGGGGAATCAATCGACTGCACAGTTCAGCCACTGTCTGCATCATCAGCTGCTCAAATGCGCGTTGAGTTGAAAAATCAGATACCTCTAGCAGATGGGGGCCTGCTATCCCAGCGTTGTTAATCAGCACATCGACCGAATGTCCGTGTTCCAAAATCGACTGACACAACCGTTCGGGTGAGCCCGGGAGACTTAAATCCTGTTCAATAATGGTCACAGGCGTCGTTAATGTCTCGGCNAGCGCCGCAAGTTTGTCCACTCGCCTGGCAACCAGAATAAACTGCGTCGCGGCGCCATCGAGCTGTCGGGCAAACTCAGCACCCAATCCAGCCGAAGCACCCGTAATGAGCACTGTACCTTTCATTGTTTGTCCCTAGCGGCCGCGCCGAGTGGTTAGTTAATCACGTTGCACTCGAAGCCCGTTGCAGGGAAATGAACGTGACACAGTCCCACATCCTCCGAGCGACGTGCCACAATAATTCGCGTATCACTTCGACTCACGAGCGTTCCTGTGACTGGCACTCGACCGGTATCCAACGGCGTAACCGTTACCCATTGACCGACGTCTGGATGATCAGCGATGCCCTCCGGTAATGGTCTGGGCTCATGCGATTTTGCCGCGACCACCGCCTCATCGCCTGAGATATCTTCACAGTGCCCCCAGCCAAAGCCCTCGATACGCGCCATCCAAGCCTTCACTCCAACCGGCAGCGCAGCTTCTTTGATGCTCTTAAANCCTTTGGCAAGAAAAATAGGGTGATAGCATCGGAAATCACTCAAACAAGGCGCCTCACCACTNAAATAGGATTGCGATTGCAGCATCTGCTCCAAATCCTGCAGGAAGGCGTTAAACGTTGATTTTGCGACATCAGGTGTCTGTGCAGCGGGCCCGTGACCCTGGGCAAACGAAGCGCGGTCCTTCGCGAACGCAAGCATGCCCTTAACGCCCAGCATCATCGTTAGGCCAATCGCAGTTTTAAGCTGTGACCCCTGCCGAATCGCCGCAAAAAACACGTCTGTCTCCGCTCGATGCGCGATTGCGAGAGCCTCTGCACTACAAAGCGCCAGTGACTTATCCGAACGGGAAATGACCTCATCACAGATGACAGCCGTATCGCAAAAGATATCCGCTCCACACTGCATTACGGGAATACGACGGTAGCCGCCAGCAAGAATGGCAAGCTGATCACGCGGTGGCTGAATCGGTACGTCAACCGATTGCCAGGCCACACCCAAATACCCAGCTAAGAGACGCACCTTCTCTGCATAAGGCGATGCTGGGTAGTGATAGAGAATAAGTGGTGAAGTGGCCATGGTGCTTCCCCTAAAGACGTTGCGGGAAGCTTAGAGCCCTCTGGTATGAATTGCTACTGCGCCAGCGCGTCTCGAATACTTTGCGTGACTGCCTCGACGGATCCAATGCCATCGATACGGTGGTAAGACGGGCCTTCCAGCATGCGGTAAAAATCGACCAATGGTCGAGTCTGACTCTCGTAGACGGACAAACGATGTCTCACCGTTCCTTCTGCATCGTCATCGCGTTGTATCAACGGCTCACCACTAACGTCATCCACACCCTCCTCACGAGGCGGATTGTGGGTCACGTGATACACGCGACCACTTCCGGGGTGCACGCGCCGACCACTCATACGCGAGACAATTTCCTCATGATCCACGTCAATCTCGATAACTTGATCGATTTCTATGCCTGCATCCACCATAGCCTCGGCTTGCGGGATCGTTCGTGGAAATCCGTCAAACAAGCACCCATTAACGCAGTCGGGAGCCTCCAGCCGATCTTTTACCAAGCCAATGATGATCTCGTCTGACACTAGACCACCCTCGTCCATAATGACCTTTGCTTTTATGCCGAGCTCGGTCCCTGCCTTGACGGCAGCTCTCAGCATGTCACCCGTGCTGATCTGCGGAATACCGAAGTGCTCGCACAGAAATGCGGCTTGCGTACCTTTGCCGGCGCCTGGCGCACCCAGAAGAATAATTCGCATGTTGTTCCTATTTGCTGGTATCGGCCCAGAAATCAGCCGAAGAGCGTGAAAATACACACCGTTCGACTCGCTTACAAGCCGTGTTTATTTTTCTCTTTTTGCTTCGCCTTGTGCCAACGTTCATCAAGGCGCTCTGCGGATTCGTCAGCCAGCGAACTTCCCTCCAACGCCGCCTCGCTCTCTGCCGATCTGATACGACTCTCAAAACGACGGTTTGCTTTACGCAGCGCGGTCTCTGAATCAATCTTTAAATGCCTAGCGATGTTGACGACCGTAAACAATACGTCTCCGAGTTCGTTCTCGATCTCATTTGGGTCACTCGAGGCCATCGCTTTCTCTAATTCCCGATATTCAGCCAAAAGCCGTGCTGACACATCGTCTGTACTGCTGAAGTCAAACCCGACGGTTGCCGCGCGTTTTTGAAGTTTTTGCGCCCTCGACAATGACCCTAGCGTCGTTGGTACGTCATCCATAATACTGGTTTGTAAACGATCAGCCCGTTCCTTTGCCTTGGTCTTCTCCCAATTGGCCTTAATGCTAGCCATCGACGTTCGGTCTTCTATGAGGCCTTCAAGCTCTCCATCTTTAAAAACGTGCGGATGACGGCGGAGCAACTTCGATGTAATTCCCGATACCACCGAGTCAAAATCGAATCGGCCTTCTTCCTTACCCAACTGCGCATAAAAAATCACTTGGAATAGAAGATCACCCAATTCCTCTTCAACGTGTTGGTAATCAGCTTGCTCTAATGCGTCGATGAGCTCCAAACACTCTTCCAACGTAAATGGAGCGATGCTCTGATAGGTCTGTTTTAAATCCCATGGACAACCGTATTGAGGATCGCGAAGTCGCTCCATTAGGCGCTTGAGGTCCTCAATGTTATAGGTGCGATCCATGCAGGTTCCCTACTGATAAACGCCTGTCGAAAGGTAACGATCACCGCGATCGCACACAATGGCNACGACGGTCACATTGTCGTGTGTCTCGGCAATTTCGAGCGCAGTTGCAATAGAAGCCCCTGAAGAAACACCCGCAAAAATCCCTTCTTCACGCGCCATGCGCCGCATGGTCTCTTCGGCTTTCGATTGAGAAACATCAATCACACGATCCACGGCNGCAGCATCAAAGATNGCAGGACGATAAGCCTCGGGCCAGCGCCGAATTCCCGGGATCTGCGACCCTTCTATCGGCTGCAGACCAATAATTTCAACNGCGGGGTTTTTCGCCTTTAGGAAGGACGACACACCCATAATCGTTCCTGTCGTTCCCATGGAACTCACAAAATGTGTCACCTCACCCTTCGTTTGTTCCCAGATCTCCGGCCCCGTGGACGCAACGTGACCAAGCGGATTGTCGGGATTAGCGAACTGGTTGAGTACGATACCCTCTCCTGCCGCTGCCATCTGATCCGCTAGATCCCTCGCGCCCTCCATACCCTCAGATTGGGTCACCTCAATTAGTTCAGCACCGTAGGCTGCCATGGATAGCTTTCGCTCACTGCTCATGTGACTCGGCATGATTAGAATTAGACGATACCCTCGAATCGCAGCCGCCATCGCCAAGGCAATGCCTGTGTTGCCGCTTGTGGCCTCGATGATGGTGTCACCGGGCTTTATTAGACCGCGCACTTCAGCCTCGCGGATCATACTGATTGCGGGCCGATCCTTCACAGAACCGGCAGGGTTATTCCCTTCGAGCTTTGCGAGGACAACGCTACGGGGGTTAGCCAGCATTCGTTGCAATCTCACTAACGGAGTATTTCCGATAGTTGATTCGATAGTGGGGTACTGTTGCTTGCTCATCATAGATTAGTAAACGAGTCGTCCTCTGATACCAGCCAGCTATTGGGCTATAGCAAAAGCCACAACCGAGTCTACTTCATCCGAAATCGACACCAAAACTTCCTGCGCCCCAATGGCTCGCAATCGCTCTGCCGCGGCTCCTGCCAATGCGACTTCGGGTTTGTTGAGCTGGTTTTTCGTAACGGTAATCAACGGCATGGTAATTCCCTCTCTAAACCCACTACCCAGAGCCTTGGCAATGGCCTCTTTGGACGCAAAGCGTTTTGCGATAAAAGAGGCTGTGATAGCGCTAGTAGCCAGCTCATCTGCAGACAATACTTTTCTGGCAAACCGTTCACCAAAGCGCTCATACGCCGCTTCTATCCGCTCTAGCTTTACGATATCGACGCCAATACCTCGTACCAAACTAANTTCTCCCATTAGTCGCTCAGTTGCCGCCATTCACTAACGGCTTCCCGTACTTTAAGGGGACGGCCACCTAAGCGTTGATCGATTGCGAGTCGCATGATCCGTTTGAGTTTAGACTGACACTGTTTATTGATCGTGCCACCGCTGCGCTGCCAATCCAGTAGGTCGTGCAATTCAAGACCCGAGACCGAGAGCGAATTATCACCCACAGAGCCCGCTACAAAGCCTCTCTCAGGTAGATAACTGTAGTCTACGGAGCGCTTGATAGGTTGGCCCTCAAAATCAATATGCCATTGAATCTGATAACCCAGCTCCTCCAGGAGCAACAACTCGAATCGCCGCAGCGTCAGCTCGAGGTCGGATGATGTCGAAATAACCTCGATCGCATCGCCGTAAGCGGCAAAAAGCGTAGGCACCGGGTCGAACTTGGGTAAAAGCCGTGTCAGTAATTCATTGAGATAGAGTCCGGAGAACAGCTTCTCGCCGACCAGTGCGCGGCCAACGCCTGCGCTTTCGGCTGCAGCCACATATTTCAGCTCGCTGCTTCCGCCGTATGTCACAAGAAGCGGATGAAATGGCTGCATAAGCGCTGCCATCATTCCACCGCGTTGCTTACGGTGAGCCCCTTTCACGATGGCGGATAAACGACCGTCCGACGCCGTTAGAAAATGAACGAGGTAACTTGAGTCACGATACGATTGACGCCCCAGCACCCACGCTGGCTGCAGCGCCGAGGTCACGACTCACCTTCGAGCCCAAGACTGCGCAAGGCGCGAATATCGTCGGACCATCCTGATTTAACTTTCACCCAGAGCTTTAACATCACCTTGCAATCAAAGGCTTTTTCCATGTCACGCCGGGCTTCTGTACCAATCGAACGCAGGCGTGAGCCACCGGTTCCAATGACAATACGCTTTTGTCCATCTCGCTCGACAAAAATAATCGCATTGATGTGCAGCACGCCTCGATCATCTGTCTGAAAGGCCTCGATTTCCGTTGCTGTGGTGTGGGGTAATTCATCTCCCAGCTGACGGATAATTTTTTCCCTAATGAGTTCCGCTGCGAGAAACCGCTCGGTACGGTTGGTAATTTGCCCCTCTGGAAACAGATGATGCCCCTCGGGCAGCTTCTCTCTGACGAAGTTCTCCAGAAGATCGAGTTTCTTCTGCCGGAGTGCTGAAATTGGAAAAATGCCCGCGAAGTCATGAAGCGCCAAAAGCGTGTCAAGCTCTGGCAGCAGTGCATTAGGGTCGTCCAATAAATCCATTTTGTTAATGACAAGTGCCACCGGGACAGTCACAGAGCGCAATTTCTCGAGCACCCAAGAATCCTCTTCGGTCCACTTCCCACGATCAATAAGAAAGAGAACAAGATCTACATCGGCCATNGCAGACGTGGCCGANCGATTCATTGCTTTATTGATCGCACGAGGTTCATTGCGATGAAGCCCCGGCGTGTCAACAAAAATCATTTGATCCTTGTCTACTGTCTTTACACCCAGCACCTGCTGCCGAGTGGTTTGCGGCTTGCGGGAGGTAATACTGAGCTTTTGTTCAAGAAGAAAGTTGAGGAGTGTCGACTTCCCAACATTAGGCCGTCCTACAAGGGCGACTAACCCGCATCGGGTGTCTACGTCTTCATTCATNTTCCAGTACCTCCAACATCGCCTGTGCCGCTTTTTGCTCTGCTTTTTTACGACTCGATGCTGTGCCGACTCGCTTGTTTTCAGAGGCCTCGCAGCGGCACTCCACGTCAAACACCTGATTGTGGTCATCGCCAGAGATCGCAAGCACTTCGTAGACAGGAAGTGGATAGCCCTTTCCCTGCAGCCACTCCTGTAAACGTGTCTTGGCATCGCGGGTGGTGTTGATATCGAGCNGGGCAACATCGGCAGCGAACCATGAACCGACTATNTGACTCGCCACACCGAAGCCAGCCTCGATCAACACACCACCGGCTAGTGCCTCAACGGTGTCCGCCAAAATACTCGCTCGATGGCGCCCACCGCTCTTTCGCTCACCCGCCCCCAACATAACGAGGGGGCCGAGGTCGAAACGCTCAGCCAAGATCGCGAGCCCCTCTTTAGACACAAGCTTGGAGCGGAGCCTCGACAGACTCCCCTCATCCAGGTCGGGATACTGGGTAAACAGCAGCTCAGCAACTACGGCGTTGACGAGACCATCGCCAATAAACTCGAGTCGCTCGTTATTGTCTATACCAAAGCTTCTATGGGTCAGCGCTCTAACGAGCAGGCCAGGCTCTTCAAATTGATAGCCAATGATTCGCTGCAGGGCTGCGTGCTTTGGTTTCATTGTAAGAGTAGCCAGATTCGTCTCCTGGGCTAGCGACCATCGACTTCAACGGTACCGAAATCCCAAACACCCTGTATAGGGCCTATCAAGGGAAAGACTGTCTGATATTTGAGCGTCAGAATAACGCCCGATCTGCGTCGATCAATAGCCACCTCAGACACATCAGCCTGAGCAATGCGGTTAACCGACCACGCTTTACGCAGTGCCTCTCTAACGTCAGCACTGTGATCTTGCCCGGGAATGTAGTCGGCCGCCACTGACTGCATCGCGCTGACAATCGTCCTATGTTCCAGGTATACCGGCAAGACACGAAGGAGCCCTGTCAACACGACCCAACCCGTTACAATGACGCACAGGGTCGAAAAATTCGAAGCCCCACGGATGTTGTGATGTGGGCCTAACGCAGGATTAGGTTTCAATGAAGCCCTCCGGCGCGCTCAAAACTCGGGATACTGAAAAGCGACTCCCAGTGCATCCAAATAGCGACCGCCTCGCCCACGATGTCACGTTCGGGAACCTGTCCCCAGACCCGACTGTCACTGCTGTTATCTCGGTTGTCACCCATCATGAAATAGTGCCCCGGTCTGACAACAACGGAGAAATCCCTGACAGGTCTCAGATGATCGATCTGCACTAGGTGCCCCCTGTTCTCACGGGGCTCCTCCAAACCGATTTGAATTCTTCGAGCGCCCGGAACATCGGCTAGCCACTCTCGGGGAATTGGCCGACCATTGACGGATAGTTGCTTGTTTCGATACTGAACTCGNTCCCCCGGCACCCCTATCACACGCTTGATGTAGTACTGATCNTTCGCGTGGGGTGGGTAAAAAACCATNACGTCGCCGCGTTGGGGCGAGCTGACATCCCANATCTTCGTGCGTGTGACGGGTAATCGNAGCCCATATCGGTACTTATTGACCANAATATAATCACCNANCTGAAGCGTTGGCACCATCGACGACGAGGGAATNTGGAACGGCTCGTANAAGAACGATCTCAGTACCAAAANAAAGGCAAGNAGNGGGAAAAATGATTTCGCATACTCCACCACNACTGGNTCCATCGCATCACGAGANGCGCGCTCTNTAAATAATTTGGCGTCAGCNGACTCGGGCTCNTTCCAGCGCGGATACTGTTTTTGCAGTGCGACGAGTCGTNCTGAACGCGAAGACGCAAACAGGAGACTGTCGATTAGCCAAATGGCACCACTAGCCCCAACGATAACCGTCAGGATGAGGGGCAAATCAATATTCAATGAAAGGTCCTCGTCGCCTTTTGATTAGTCTACCTGAAGGACAGCTAAGAACGCCGTCTGAGGGATCTCTACATTACCCACTTGTTTCATGCGCTTCTTCCCTGCCTTCTGCTTTTCGAGCAGCTTTTTCTTTCGGGTGACGTCACCACCATAACACTTGGCTGTAACGTTCTTGCGCAGTGCCTTGACTGTTTGTCGAGCCACAATCTTGCCGCCAACAGCGGCCTGAATAGCCACATCGAACATTTGCCGAGGAATCAGCTCTTTCATCTTTTCAGTCAACACACGTCCACGACTTTGAATGTAATCTCTGTGAACAATGACCGANAGCGCATCCACTCTATCGCNATTGATTAGGACGTCTAGTTTGGACAATGGTGCCGTCTCGAACCGCTCGAACCCGTAATCAAGGGAAGCGTAACCTCGGCTTGCCGACTTCAGTCTGTCGAAGAAATCCAGGACGACTTCTGCCATCGGAATGTCATAAATCACCTGGACCTGCTGCCCTAGAAACTGAAGATCCACCTGAGACCCACGCTTTTCAACACATAATGTTATGACAGCNCCGAGATAGTCCTGCGGTGTCAATATCGTGCACCGCGCAATTGGCTCTCGCATGCTCTCTATATCACCGAGATCCGGTAGTTTAGAGGGGTTATCAACGTTGACCACATCGCCTGATTTTTTCACCACTTCGTAAATTACGGTCGGCGCCGTCGTGATGAGGTCTAGGTCATACTCCCGCTCCAGCCGCTCCTGGATAATCTCCATGTGAAGCATGCCCAAGAATCCACATCGGAAACCAAAGCCGAGCGCATCCGACGTCTCCGGCTCATAAAAGAGCGATGCGTCGTTGAGCGTCAGCTTTCCTAAAGCATCTCTAAAGTCTTCGTAATCGTCAGCGTTGATGGTGAAGATACCCGCGTATACCTGTGGCTTAACCTCTTGAAAGCCAGGTAGCGCCGCAGTCTCAGGGGCACCTGATGCTATGAGGGTGTCGCCCACAGGCGCGCCTTTAATATCTTTAATGCCGGCGACAATGAACCCGACCTCACCCGCACGNAGCTGATCAGTGACCGTTCTTCGTGGCGTAAACACGCCTACCATGTCGGCCTGATGAACCTTGCCAGTAGACTTCACCACGAATTTATCGCGCTTTTTGATCTGCCCATGTTTGACCCTTACCAGGGAGACAACACCCAGGTAGTTGTCAAACCAAGAGTCAATGATCAATGCCTGTAACGGCTCATCNACATCTCCCTNCGGCGCAGGGATGTGCTCGACCAGATACTCAAGTGCATCCTCAATGCCGAGACCGGTCTTGGCACTGACAGGCACGGCCTCGCTGGCTTCGATACCGATGATCTCCTCAATTTCATTCTTCACACGATCGGGCTCTGCCTGAGGAAGGTCCATCTTATTGAGGATTGGTAATACCTCTAGACCCTGCTCTATCGCCGTGTAGCAGTTAGCAACCGATTGAGCCTCCACGCCCTGCCCCGCATCAACCACCAACAAGGCTCCCTCGCACGCTGCTAAGGATCGGGACACCTCATAGGAAAAGTCGACGTGACCGGGTGTGTCAATAAAATTGAGCTGATAGACCTCACCACTTCGGGCGGTGTAATTGAGTGTGACGCTCTGCGCCTTGATGGTAATGCCGCGCTCTCGCTCCAAATCCATGGAATCGAGCACCTGTTCGGCCATCTCTCTATCCGACAGACCGCCACAGTGTTGAATAAACCGATCGGCCAACGTCGACTTGCCATGATCTATGTGAGCAATGATGGAAAAATTGCGAATGTGACTCAGGTCGGTCACGGCAGCTCCCTAAACGTAAATGAGGGCTCTTAGTAGTAAGCCCTCGTGCGCGCGGAGTTTAGCGCAGGCGCCTGCGCGATGACCACTCAATGGTCAGTCATTTTCCGGTACTTTGATACCAATGAACTGCGGCGCGCCCTGTCGGATCAGGCGTACTGACACAGAGTCGCCGGGCTCAACACCCTCTGCTGCGGCCGCCATATCACTGAGCCGACTGATAGCAGAGCGTCCAAATCGAGTCAGAATGTCGCCCGGTCTAACGCCGCCTTCAAAGGCTGGCGAATCGGGTTCAACCGAGCTTACGACCACGCCACCGCGAACTGCGGGGCCAGACTCATCCGACTCCTCGAGCTCTTTAACCGTCATCCCTAAAAGACTAACCGTTCCGGGCTCAGCTGTGCTGGTCACCACCCTCGGGACTTCATTCGCTTCTAGTGCTCCGATTTCAACTTCGAGCACCTTTTCGTCTCCATCTCTTATAACCGCGATGTCAACCACATCACCGGGAGCGATTAGCCCTATAACATGGGGTAAATCCGCCGACACCTCTATTGGCGCATTATCGACAGCGACAATGATATCCCCTGACTCAATACCCGCTCGCTCAGCTGGCGAGTTACCGCCCACCTGTGCCACCAATGCGCCTCGAGGACGATCCAGATCAAATGACTCTGCGAGCGTTCGATCGACGTTCTGGATGCTGACGCCCAGCCAGCCCCTCACCACCGCACCGTTTACCCTCAACTGCTTGACGATATTCCGCACGACACGGGCGGGAATCGCAAAGGACAGTCCAATGGAACCACCTGAGCGAGTAAAGATCTGTGAATTCACACCGACGACCTCTCCGGCAAGGTTGAACAGCGGCCCTCCCGAGTTACCGGGATTAATGGCGACATCGGTTTGAATAAAGGGAACGTAGTTTTCTCCCCTCTCAGTGGGCAAACTACGCCCTTTAGCGCTCACGATACCTGCAGTTACCGAGTAATCGAGGCCAAAAGGAGAGCCAATTGCGAGAACCCACTGCCCCACCTTCAACTCTTCGGAATTGCCCAAACTTAAAAATGGGAGACCATCGGCCTCAACACGGAGCAATGCTAGGTCTGAGCGCTGATCGGTACCAATCACTTCAGCATCAAACTCGCGGCGATCGGAAAGCCTGACAATGACGGTATCTGCTCCATCCACCACGTGGTGATTGGTTACTACATATCCGTCCTGCGAGATAATAAATCCAGAGCCCGTACCACCCGCCCTGGGAGCCGGAGGATTACGGTATTGAAAAAGACGTCTGAGGGTCTCGGGCAACTGCTCCAGCTCCTCCAGCTCTTCCATTTGATCGCGCGCAGAGCTTGAGGGGGCTTTCACTTGCGCAATAATTTTCACAACGGCTGGCGATCTATCTTCCACGATAGTTGCAAAATCNGGCAACGATGCCGTTGCAAGCTGACTGACGCACACAAGCAGCACGGCCAAAGTGAGTCTTACCATCATTGAGTTCTTCCTAATTAACCTAAAACCTGTCTGGAAATACCAAGACCTCAACCGCCTTTCGCAGTTAGGTCCTCTATGGCTGGACGTGAACTATGGCCGCGTCGGCCGTGGATTCTACGATTCGCTCCAACTGAGGCTCTACAGTGCCAAAGAGAGATCGCGCGCTCATCCACCGAAGTATTCCAAACGCGCCCAACAAACCGACAAAAAAACCGCTAGCCGCTCGNAGATCGCTGCCATTTCCAACCAGAAGCGCGACTACGATACCCGCCAACAACGGCGTCCCGTATAACAATAGCGCTCCTACAGACAATGTGGATCTCGGAATGGATATTTCAACCCTGTCATTTACTGAACAGTCACCAGCTTTCAGCGATAATGACTCACGGGCTCGAACAAGCCCCTTGTCACTGGTCAGAACACCAGCCAGTGTTCTATGACCACAGCCGGAGCGCGCAGCACAGGAACCGCAGGCAGAGCTGCGGATGGTCTCCACCCACACAGCGCCAACTTCTATGGCAACAATTCTTCCGGTCTCAACTATGTTCACTGTATCAACGCCCGGGAACGACTCGCACGGCTTCGGCAATAAGTCGCGCGGCTGGAAGTGGNACCTCACCTATAACAGTNACTAAAACNCCGGTACCTGACACGACGCTTCCNCGTGAATAGGTCAACGTGGCACCGTGCCGAACAGCGCCCTCTCCCGGCAATAAATTATCAGGTAATGGCTCGAATACGACGGTCGCAGCGGCAATACCGTCGCTCACGAACAAAGCCTTCTCCTCAAAACCGCGGGCAAGGCTGGCTCTATACCCAAACGGCAACCCAACAATATCGAGGTGTTGCATAAGTAAGGTAGGGCCTTCCGCCTCCGAATTCTCATCTTTAGGTGTCACAGTAAGAGAGGCATATTCATGTCGCTCTAGAAGCGTTCCATCCTCACTAAATGACTCCGACTTCAGAATGAGTCCAGACGCGTCNTCCAATGCAAGGCGATACCCCAAGCGCAGCCCGTCTCGAGGTCTTAGGTGTAATAAAACACTGTCTCTACCCGCAACCTTAGGTCCTCGCTCAAGNTGAAAGGCGTAGAGTTTGCCCAGCTCACANGCCGACATTCTGGGACCGCGAGGCGCCCAAACAGCTTGGGNNTCTTCAGTCTCTGACGCGTTGACATAATCGAGCTGCCCTCGCTCGTCCCCGGCGCGATGCGACTTTTCGATGAAGTTTCGACTGCCCGAGGATTCTTTGAGAAACGTACCCGAGTAGGAGAATTCTTGATGCGACCGCTGCATTTGATCAACGGCGTCTACAATCGCGGGGTCTAGGTCACAGTCGGTTTGAGCCCAGACACTGGCTGGCAGCATGACTGCCACCGTACAGAAAACAATGGAGATAAAAGCGTGTCTCGACTGGGTCACCGCCACCTCTAATGCTATTGACTGTCTTTTGGATCAATTGACCGGGATACCATTGGAGTAATGGAAGCCGCCGATGCAGTGGTGTTGTGCACTTTTAATAGCGACTCAAAGCGTTCATCCGCGAGGCGATTGTAGCTTACTCTGTTGCTGTAAGGATCGACTGGGGGCACTGAAGAGCGCGCTGTCACAGGTCGGGGTTGCAGTACCGGAGACTCAGCAAAACTCGCTTGAACAGCNCCTGTTCCGGGAACCTGAATAATTGCACCAGGCGCTGTAACCGGATTGATGGGATTATCGTTGAACAGCAGGGCCTGCTGACCTCCAAGCACAACCGCCACGGTTACTGATGCCGCCACAGCCATGGAGATTATCGGATTGGCGTAGCGCCGCTTTTCCGAAACGATCGCAGCACGAACTGCCTCACTAACATCCACAGAGATAGCCGTACCTGACTGGCCAGCCATCAAATCGCGAACTACATGTTGTCGTCGCCAATAAGCACGCAACTCATCAGATCCAGCGGCTCCTCGCAGTGCTCGCGCAATATCAAGATCATTCGCCTCACCGTCCATCAGCACTGACAGACTCTCGTGATCAGCCGATGAAGCACTGCC
Organism: Halieaceae bacterium; assembly: GCA_002691565.1. Taxonomy (GTDB): domain Bacteria; phylum Pseudomonadota; class Gammaproteobacteria; order Pseudomonadales; family Halieaceae; genus Luminiphilus. The sequence continues at coordinate 83,508 of NZIH01000019.1, read as the reverse complement.
GCTCGTCGTGTTGTCGTCGTATTTAGTCAACTTTCATTCCCCTGAATTCGCTGCGCCACTTTTACGTCAATGGCTTCGCGCGCCCGAAAAATCCGGGATCTAACCGTACCAATCGGACATTCTAAAACGTCCGCTATCTCTTCGTAACTCAAGCCTTCGAACTCACGCAATGTCAGAGCAGCTCTCAACTCTACGGGTAATTCCTCAATGGTTCGAGAAATCAACACCTCTAACTCTTGCCCCATGATCACCTCGTCAGGTGATTGGTGGTCTTTTAATCGACCCGGGACGTCAAACACCTCCGAGTCGTCCAATGCCATATCTGACGTGGGCCTTCGACCCAAAGCGACCAGATGATTCTTCGCCGCATTAGCCGCAATGCGATATAACCATGTGTAAAACGCACTGTCTCCGCGAAAGTTGGGAAGCGCCCGGTAGGCCTTGATAAATGCCTCTTGAGTCACATCTTCAACTTCAGCCGCATTATTCAGATAACGCGATATAAGCTGCGCCACCCTCCCCTGATACTTCAGCACCAGAAGATCAAACGCGCGCGAGTCTCCCTTTTTTGCGCGCTTTACGAGCTTGTCGTCACCATCGCTGAGTGCCAAAGTACCGCTTCCCACTTAGCAGATCTGGCGTCTACCACTTCTGCCCAATCTGTTTTCTGTTTCATATGATGTTTGATATTTCGAAAAGTTCAAATTATTTGACACAATGTTCAAACGTCACTTTGTCGCCTCAGAGTGCCGCAGCTGTCATACGGAGTCCATGGTGCGAGATACATATTATGATGTTCTGATCGTTGGAAGTGGTGCGGCGGGGCTGAGTCTGGCTTTGCAGTTGCCTGACACGCTCTCCATTGGCTTGATCTCAAAGTCAGACTTGAATTCCGGCTCCACTTCCTGGGCGCAGGGCGGTATGGCGGCTGTGCTGCACGAAAGAGATACAATCGAGTCCCATGTTGCGGACACGCTACAGGCAGGGGCCGGTCTCTGTCACGAAGATGCAGTGACATTCACTGTTGAGCGGAGCCGTTCAGTCGTGAATTGGCTCGTGGCACAAGGCGTGGACTTCGATTTAAGAAATGACCAGCCCGACGATGAGTTCAGAGAATTTCATCTGACAATGGAAGGGGGACATTCCATACGCAGAATTCTTCACGCCGCTGATCAGACGGGCAGCGCCATTTCCAAAGCTCTAAATTCGCGCGTGAGCGAGCGGACTAACGTAGAAGTTCTGACGGATCGTTTCGTCGTGGACCTCATCACCCATGAAGGGGAAACCACCGGTGCCTATGTGCTGAATACGAGTACGGGTGTGGTCGAAACCATCGGCGCACGAGCTATCGCCCTGGCAACAGGTGGCGCTAGTAAAGCGTACTTGTATACGAGTAATCCCGATGGAGCGACCGGTGATGGCATTGCACTGGCTTGGCGCGCGGGTTGCCGCGTCGCCAATCTAGAGTTTAATCAGTTTCACCCGACCTGCTTATATCACCCAAAGGCGCGCACCTTTTTGCTGACCGAGGCATTGAGAGGTGAAGGCGCCACATTGCACCTGCCATCGGGCGAGCGTTTTATGCCACGGTTCGACCATCGAGCTGAGTTAGCGCCCCGAGACATCGTTGCTCGTGCCATCGACCATGAAATGAAACGCCTGGGCTTGGAATGCGTTTATTTGGATATAACGCACAAATCCAGCGAACAAATAAAAGAGCACTTTCCTACCGTTCAGGCGCGTTGCGCCGAACTGGGTATCGACATCACCAGGGAACGCATTCCTGTCGTTCCGGCAGCGCACTACACCTGTGGTGGGGTGGTCGTTGATCAATATGGCGCCAGCGATGTACGAGGGCTTTATGTCATTGGAGAGACGGCCTGTACGGGACTGCATGGCGCCAACCGAATGGCGAGCAATTCATTACTCGAGTGTTTTGTCTACGCCTCCAGCGCCGCGCATCACATGAGCATCAACTTGCCAGACAGAATCGATCTCAGATTACCCACCTGGGATGACAGTAGAGTCAGGATGTCGGACGAAGCAGTGGTCATCCAGCACAGCTGGCATGCCCTGCGCCGGCTCATGTGGGACTATGTTGGTATCGAGAGGACAAATAGACGACTTAAGCGAGCAGCGAACCATATCTCCATACTCGAGCAGGAGGTTGACGAGTATTACGCGAGTTTCACGATTACCAAGGAACTGCTTGAACTCAGAAATCTGACACTCGTTGCAAAGTTAATGGTGGACTCGGCCCGGAGCCGAAAAGAGTCGCGGGGGCTGCACTTCAATCGCGACCACCCAGCAATGCTCAGTGAAGGACGAGACACCGTGCTCATCCCTCAGGGCGCAAGTAGCTCCTCAACAGAGCTTCCAAAGTACACGCAAGCCGAGCCTTAGCGGCTTGGCGCGTTGCGTTTGTAGTCGCGTATCGCTGCAACAATCGGCCGCAGAAGCTCGTCCGGATCGGATCGACCCATTAGCCATTCGAACATATCCTGATCAGCTGAGCTCATCAGCTCTCGGTAGAGGTTTTTGAGTTCCGGGGACAAACGCGGGTATTCATAAGCTACAAAGTCGGCCAAAAACAGGTCGAGTTCAAGCAATCCACGCCGACTTGCCCAGCGCATTCTGTTATGGTCATTATCCGTCATGGCGGCACCATAACGGAAAGCAGGTAGCCATTCGATAGCGATGTGACATATGGGGCTAAAATCGTGAGTCAAAACGTGAGCGACAGCATAATTTCGTTCGAAGGAGTAGATGTTCGTGACGTGCTTCACGGTCAGACCACGCGAAATTTTAAGGCACTAGAACTTCACAACCCCATAGACGGTGCCTTTTGCGACCTGAAAGGACGCGTCATCACGGATTTCACCGCGGTTCTCACCGCTGACACATCAGTGCTTATGAGAGTGAACTCGGCTGTCACTCCCCTACTTCAACAGCATCTAGCCAAGTATCTGATGTTCTCCAAAACCAAGATGTCGTTGCTTGACTGGCGGACTTGGGGATGCAAGGGCACTGTGGATATCGACGCCACCCACATACGCATCCCACGTGCGGATGGTCACTGCGAGGTTTGGTCTCCACTGACNGCTCCAGCCACGCAGGCGCTTTCGCCCGATGAGTGGCTGCAATTNAGAGTNTCCCATGGAATGGCTCGCATTAATGAGCACGCCATCGGTAAATATTTACCGCAAGATCTTAACTACGACCTGCAGGGCTTAATTGACTTCGATAAAGGGTGTTACACGGGGCAGGAAATCATTGCCCGCCTCCACTATCGAGGCCAACCGAAGCGTCGTCTCAGTCTNTTAACAGTCAACTCACCCGCCCNGCCACGTTGCGACGACAAGATTATCGANACATCAACCGGCAAGTCTGTTGGNTCGGTGGTCGAAGCCGTCCNTNACGAAGACGCTTTCCACTGCTTATGCGAAGCCGTAATCGACGTGGCCTCTCGCGACATCGAGCTTTGCGGATACCCTGCTGGGTCACACGCATTGCCCGTGAACAAAGCTCAGTCATCCAGCTAGCACGCGCATTCCCACTGAATAGTCGACTCCCCCTGNNAGGTGAGCCACTGGTTCGTCGCGCTGAAGTGCCCGCAGTCAAAAAAACCCCGATAGGCACTTAGCGGGGACGGATGCGGGGCCGTAAGAATCAGGTTTTTTGGGCCTTTCATCAGTGCACTTTTCTTCTGCGCATGTGCACCCCATAGTAAGAAGACCGTGGGCCTTTCTGACGCTGCAACGACGCTAATCAAGCGGTCAGTNACCGCCTGCCATCCGATATTTTTATGTGACTCGGGCTCCCCAGCGCGAACACTTAAGGTTGTATTCAGAAGCAACACACCCTGCCGCGACCAGCATCCGATCTGAAACCGACTACCCGTGGTCACCTCTAAGTCCCGCTCGAGCATTTTGCGGATATTGACGAGGGACGGTGGCAACGGGCTCGACGTCGAAACCTCGAACGCGCGCCCTGTAGCCTGATTTTCACCATGATAGGGGTCCTGCCCAAGAATCACTACCTTTACGTCTTGCGGACCCAAGCCCTCTAGCGCGCCGAAAAGATGGTCGAATGGCGGAAAGTACTCGTAGCCGCTAGCGAGTTCCTGCGCCAGATGCGCCTCGATGCCGCGGGCAGTTTCGCTCGTCAACACGTCATCTAGATAGGGGCGCCAATCGTGGGGACAAATATCTAACAGTGTCATAGGTGCCAGGATGTCTATCGCATAGCTCGATGAAGCGAGTCTCAACTGTAACACTCTTGCCAATCGTGTATAGGATAGTTGAAACACTTGGGAACTGCCGCAACCAAGGGCGGCATCATTAGTGCTCTGGAGGCTCTGAGCGCTATTCCGCTGTTGCGCTATCGCCTGCCGAATTCTTGAACTATTTTGGCACAGCCTCAAGTAGCGACGCGTGAACTGCGCCACGCGTCCAGACTAACGGCTATTACGCCCAGCCAAACAAGCCCAAATGTCAAAGCCGTGATCAGTGTTGCTGGCTCTCGCAAAATAAAGATCGCGACTAATAACTGTAGGGTGGGTCCAACATAGGTCAACAGGCCGATATTTGAGAGGGACAGAGTCCTCGCTGCTGCCACATAAGTCAGGAGCGGTGTTGCGGTGAATACGCCACTAAACAGCAAGAAAAGATCGACTCGCGTCCCGTGGGCGCCAAGCCCGGCACCTTCGTTCAGCAGTAGCCACACAATAGCGAAGGGCGCCATGCACAGCGACTCAAGAAACAGGCCTTGAAGCGAATCAGCTTCTATCTGTTTTCTAATGGCGGCATACAGCGCAAAGCTCAGTGCCAATGTCAGAGACACCCACGGCAGGCTTCCATAGGATATGAGCTGGACGAGCACGGCGGCAATTGCCAGGCAGATCGCCACAATTTGTACCGGCTTAGGTTTCTCACCAAAGACAAAGACACCCAGCGCAATGGTCAGAAGTGGCAACATGAAGTAGCCGAGGCTCGCCTCAGTCGCTCGCTCATTTGTCACAGCGAACACGTAAACACCCCAGTTAATCGTCAGCATCAATGCGGCTAGCGCAACCCAACAGACAAACCGAAATGACGATATGAGCGCAAGCGTTTCTCTCAGTCTGCCCAAGGCCAAAATGATGATCAGCGTGACTGGGAGGGTCCATAGGCCGCGATGGGCCATCACGTCTACCGCCTCGACAGGCTTCGTCTGCATCCAATAGAGCGCGGCCAATCCCCAAATAAGATTGGCTATCAGCGCAAGTGCTATTCCTCGCGGACCTTCGGTGTTACTACTCAACTGATATACTTCCCTATGACCGCCCGCAATTGGGCTCGCCACTTAATCACCCAGGCGCACGAGGCGCAAGCTGTGATTGGTATTAGTCATTAGAGATCATGTGCGTGCTTAACTATCTTCCCTCATCAAGGCACTGGCTGCTGGCCGCGGGACTTGGATTATTCACCTCGCTTGATGTACCCAGAGCCGTCAAAGCACAACCGACAAACCAATTGGCATCCGTCTTCCCCCTAAACGTCAGCCTGCAGCGTATTGAAGGTCAATCGAGGCGTCATTTTACGGAGCGGTGCAGCGCATTCTTTGTCGGCTTTGACAATAGGGAGGCGATACTCATTTCCGCATGGCACTGCATTGACGGAGAGATATCGTTTCAACGCCAACCTTCGGTCTATGTCCGCGGACAATGGGTCGAAGTCACCATCATGGATAGCGGAAACAGNATGGATAAGGACTGGTTGGTTATNTCCGCTCCCGGCACTCCTTTTTCCTCCTTGACCCCTATCGAAATCAGCAGGCGCTCGGTGGTCGATAGCGAATCGCTGGTTGCCATCGGTTGGGGACGTCATGATCAGCGAATTGACACAGAACCAGATGTGGTCGAATGCCCCGTTATGGCGGTTGACACGTCGCTAACGCTGCGCTGTAGATTAACGAAAGGTGATTCGGGTGGCGTTGTCGCTAGGCAACTCAACAATGGTGAACTCGAAGCGGTTGGTGTTATTTCAAGCGGCGATTCGATTGCCACTACCTTCGCTTTCCCTCTGGACCGACTCCCACTGAGGTTGGACTAACTACCCTGCCTCGCGGGGGCAGCTGCGCCAATATGTGATTCACCCCTGCGTTTTGCCAAACAAATCTGTCGTTGTCGCTCCGCAAATCGTCCCTTCTGTTGTTCCGTGTGCGCCTTAACACACCGAGGGCAAGATACACCGGGGAGGTAATGAGGTGACTGCTTCTGATCGTCATCAATCGGGAAGCGACAAGCAAAGCACTGATCATAACTGCCCTTTTCCAACTGATGATTGACCGCGACCCGACTATCAAACACGAAGCACTCACCCTCCCAGCGCGTGTCCTCCTCGGGAGTCTGCTCGAGGTAGTTTAGGATGCCGCCTTTGAGATGCCAGACGTCCTCAAACCCCCTTGACACGAGTAGGGACGTCGATTTTTCACAGCGAATTCCGCCGGTGCAAAACATCGCCACTTTTTTGTGCTTTTTGGGGTCAAGATTTTGCTCTACCCAGTCCGGGAACTCTCTAAAGCTGTTGGTATGCGGATTTACGGCACCGGCGAAGGTTCCAATCTCCACTTCATATTCGTTGCGGGTATCGATGACCAAGACGTCTGGATCATCAATCAGGGCATTCCATTCCTGAGGCGATACATAGCGTCCAACACACACATTAGGATCAATATCTTCCTGACCCATGGTGACGATCTCGCGCTTCAACTTTACCTTCATGCGCAGAAACGGCCGCTCCTCGTGAGAACTAAACTTGCAATCTAGATCAGCTAGGCGATCGTCGGCACGAAGGTAGTTCAGTAACTCGTCTATGGCGGAGTCACTGCCAGCAACGGTTCCGTTAATGCCCTCATGTGCTAGCAGCAGCGTTCCTCTGATATGTCTATCCAGGCAAAAATTGAGCAGCGGCTCACGCATCGACTCGTAGTTATCCAGCCGCACAAATCGGTAGAGCGCAACTACCTGCGTGGCTGCACCCTCCTGCCCTACCTTCACCCCTTGCTACCCCCCATGCAATTAGGTGAATCAGGCGACCCACTTCGCTCTGACCACTCGTTTTCTGTGTAAGTGTGCAAAGCAAGGGCGTGAATTGGCGCCCCCATCAGTGGCTGCAAAATGCGATAGACCTCTTGATGACGCTTGACCAGTCGAAGCCCCTCAAATGCGTGTGAAACAAGCGTTACCTTGAAATGACTTTCCGAACCTGGAGGGACACTGTGCATGTGGCTTTCGTTCACAATTTCAGCAAAAAGTGGTGAAAAGTGCTCGGTGAGGCGCTGCTCTACTTGATCTTGAACGACGGGCATACGGTAGACTCATAGGATATCTTCATAGGATATCAGATAGCTTTTTGAGTAGGTAACTACGAGCTGGAGGAAATCGCATTTTTGACGTTTGGTTTGATGGGGCAAGAGTGGAGCCAGACGTTATGCGGCGATTGGAGACAAAGCTCCANGANGCCTTCAACCTNCCGCCCGCTCAAGCGTCCATTCTCGTGAANGGCAAGTCCCATCGAATCAAGCGCGNCTGCAGTGCCNATGAGGCTCAGCAACTGGCAGCGCAGTTCGCGTCCTGGGGAGCAGAAACTCGTATCGAAGCGATTAACCCGACCGCNGAGCCACAATCGGAAGGCGACGTTGCACCGCCAGCTACAAGCCAGCCCGCCGCCTCTTTCACGCTTGCCGCGGTTGGAGCGACCNTACCCACACAACCCCGAGACACGACCGCACCACCGGTTACAACAGATCATTTACAATTAGAGAGGCACTAACTCTCAAGGACCCACTTGTGATTGATACTGAAGAAGGCAACGCACTGGCTAGAGCGCCTGTTTGGCGTCACATGCTTGCCATGGTCTATGACTTATTTCTGATCATTCCNCTTCTGATGTTGACGTCGGCACTGTTGGTCGCCATTCACGGGCCAGTGGAGACAGCAGCCGTGAGATCGGTGCCCGCTTGGCAGCAATGGGGGTTAGCCTACGCAGCGATGATCGGGTTTTACGGCACGTTCTGGCGCCAAAAAGGTCAAACGCTTGGAATGCAGGCATGGCGNGTNAAGCTAGTATCTAAGCGAGGCGCGATCAANGTCTCCTGGNGTCAGGCAGCCTCTCGTATCATTGTCGCCTCAATTCCGTTTGTTATTGCTTTGATGCCTTACCGGATAGCGGACGTGAATAACGCAGGTCTGTGGATTTACCTCTCAACAGCTGTCATCGCGAGTTCAGGGTTTTTGTGGCGATTCGTCAATCGCGAACGCTTATACCTTCATGATCTCCTGACACAAACGGAGTTGCGGCTCACGCCGCCAAGAAANAAGGCCTAAAACGNNCCGNTTACTGTTTTCGCAGCAGCAGTATTAATCCNACGCTCCAGCACAGCACCACTGTCAGCAGCGCCGCTACGCCCCCACTTAANCCNATCAGAAGCGTCACNGGACCGAAAAAATCTTGGCTAATTCGGAAAACCACNCCTGCCAGNACGCCTACAAAAATGCGAGAGCTCATATTGGTCTCACGAAGCGGTCCAAAAATNAACGACATGGCGAGAATGACTAACCCTGCGCATGACAGTGGCTGGAGCACCTTATTCCAGAAGGCGAGCTCAATATCATTTGCNAGCAAGCCTTGACTGCGCAAATANTGNGCATANCCCCAGAGTTGNCTAGCCGGCAAGCTTTCTGGCTTGACTGTGTCTAGGGTCAGCAAGCTGGGGGTAATGCCGGACGCCCACTCACGTGTCGTCTGACGAACAACCCGAGTGCCGGAAGCGGTGATCTCAGTTGTGGCGACACCTTCAAGNAGCCAGTGGTCATCTTGAAATGTTCCCCTATCAGCCGCCACCGAGCGCTCAAGCGCGCCAGATTCGTCAAATTCAATGAGCGTGACGCCAAAGATCAAGCCACCTCGTTGCACCGCATCGACGTGAACAAAGGTACCGCCGTCTCGATTCCAAGCACCGTATCTACCGGCCAAATTGGGGTCATCGCGCTGGGCCAAAGCACGCTTACTCACAGCGATTTGCTCTGAGACTGGNGCAATATATTCACCGANAGCAAAACCCGCCAGCGCGACAATGAGCGCCGGCTTAATNGCCNNCCAGGCTAGCCGGGGCATCGAAACGCCTGCGCTTCTGATNATAGTGAGCTCACTGCTAGAGGCTAATCGCCCGAGGCCGAATAGCGCACCGATCAGAGTGGCGTAAGGTACAAATTCCTCTACCCGNCTGGGGAGCGTTAGAGCGATGTAGAGCAAAAGATCCGAGAAACCGTAGGTATCGCTGAGGTCCCCCAAACCATCTATCAAGTCACTGAGACCATCCAAGATAACAAGTACNNCGAGCACGCCAATGATTGACCAGAGCAAGGTCTCCAATAGGTAGCGATCTAGCTGTTTCACGNGCGCGCCCTAAACCAGCCGGGGAGGTCTTCCCGAAAAAGTAAAAACAGGCCGCTCACAAGGAATATGCCATGCACAACNAAAAACACGAGAGCCGAACCNGANTCCTGGGAGATTGTTCGGGCTTGTGATAGCGCCACGAAATAGAACAGGAAGACCAACAAGGCTGGTCCCAGCCGAGCATAGCGACCTCGGCGAGAGTCCGTGCGACTCAAGGGAATCGCGAAAAGTGCCATGATCGGAACAANGAGGGGCAGCGAGACCCGCCACCCCAAAATAGCCAAATGCTCAGGGTTATCCGATGAAATAAGCNTCGCNGTGGGGAGTGTNTCGATACGTGCTTGNGAACGTAANCCNCCCTCTACCTCGGGTATNAGTGATCGATACCCGCTAAATTGTGCCTCNGTCAGTTCGGCACTCCCGGGCGCCATGTCGTAACGTTTTCCATCAGAAAGTGCCAAGTAACGGCGACCGGAANCTTGATCTATTTCAATTGCTCCCGCACTAGCGAGCGTTGCCGATAGNGATATCCCGGACTCCGATCGCTGCCNCTCGGCTACAAACACCGTATCCATGCGACCGTCATCATCAATCCGTTCAACGTACGTCACATAGTCACCGCCACGCTGCTTCTTAAAACGACCCTCTGCAAGTACATGCATACCTTCAGCGGAGCGCGGCTCGGAGAGCAAGGCGTTCGCTTTTAGACCACCATAAGGACCCGCGAAGAGGGCTATGANCGCCACGCCCACAGTGANGANGAGCGTTGCCGGCGCCACCTGCTGAAATAGCTGAACCTGACTCGTTCCGCTCGCCCGAAAGATGACCATTTCACTNTCAGCGTACAAACGTCCAAACGACAGCANNAGCCCGAGGTAGAATCCGAGTGGGAGAATGAGTTCGAAAAAAGCCGGTAGCTTATAAAGCATGACCGGAAGCAAAATGCTGGCGGACAAGTCACCAATCGCCGCCTCAGCTAGATACTTGATGAACCGTCCACTGAATACCACCAAAAACAGAACCAGCGACACCGCTAGCGTATGGGTTATGACATCGAACGTAAGGTAACGAAGTGTNCGCATTTTTTTAGGGCGGTTAAGGTGCTTAATTAGCCGTCGAGGTTTAGTTATGGCTTCCATCATCATACACTACGCGGCAGTTTGACCAGCCCGATTTACGTAAGGAAATACCATGAGCAAGCTCACCGTTCACGGCGCCAAAATATCAAGCGCAGCCACATCTAAAAGTGACATTGTCGTCGTNCCACTNTTCACAGGCGAAGACCTCAGCGCGTCCGCGTCCGANGTGAANACCGCNACNGGCGAGGTTNTACAGCGTGCGATNTCAATCGGCGACGCAGANGCTANGTTAGGAAAAATCACCACCATGGTGGGTANCGGNNATATCGCTCGCATCATGTCGGTTGGCTGCGGTGATCGGTNAAANTTCAATCTCGAAGCTCAACTAACGGTAACAAGTGCAATGTCACGGGCACTTGCCGCATCAAAGGCCAAGAATGCCATCGTCCTGGCTGACTCGATAGCCACGGATAAGAATACACTCACGCAATTTTTGGAATTTTTAGGCCGTGATGTCGCAATGGCCTGTTACCACTACACGGCAACNNTAGGTTCGCCAAAGCCGGGNCCTACCTTTACCAAGCTGACCGCAGCGGTCGACAGCATCTCAGCCGCAAAAGCGAAACAAGCATTGGCCGTGGGTGCGACTATCGGAAGCGGCGCTAACTTAACGCGTGAACTCGTCAATTTACCCGGGAATGTCTGCACCCCCTCCTATCTAGCCAAAGAAGGACGTGCCCTGGGACGGAGATATGAAAACTTGTCGGTCTCTGTGCTTGATGAAAAGAAAATGGCCAATATGGGCATGGGATCATTGTTATCAGTCGGCCATGGCAGTGATGAGCCATCAAAGGTGATCGTCATGAAATATGAAGGCGGATCTGCCAAGCAAGCCCCCTATTGTCTTGTCGGGAAAGGCATTACGTTTGATACCGGCGGTATCTCGCTGAAACCCGCNAAAGGCATGGAGTCCATGAAGTTTGATATGGGCGGCGCGGGCTCGGTATTTGGCGTCATGCAGACCGTCGCTGAGTTGGGCCTCAATATCAATGTTATCGGCGTTGTCGCCGCTGCCGAAAACATGCCCAGTGGCTGTGCTACCAAGCCGGGTGACGTCGTGACATCGATGTCCGGTAAGACGATNGAAATCCTTAATACCGACGCCGAGGGCCGGCTTGTCCTCTGTGANGCNTTNACCTATGTCGAACGATTCAAGCCGGCAGAAGTGGTTGATATTGCGACGCTTACGGGCGCCATTATCGTGTCATTGGGTCATGAGGCCTCCGGCCTGTTCGCCAACGACGATGGTTTAGCGAACTCACTGACAGCCGCAGGCCTTGCCTCTGGCGATGAAGCATGGAGACTGCCCATCAACAAACGCTACGACCGTCAGTTAAACAGTAAATACGCCGACATGCAGAATATTGGCACGGGTACAGCAGGCAGTATCACTGCCGCCTGCTTCCTTGCTCGTTTTGCTGAAAAGTACAAATGGGCGCACCTTGATGTCGCNGGGACCGCTTTTCAAAGTATGCAGAAAGGGGCTACNGGTAGACCCGTACCGCTACTCGTAGAGTACCTGCGNCAGAAAGCGAGTTNATAANTCNGTAATGACGCGAGTCGATTTCTACGTGGTTAAGTCATCCGGAGCCGACGCNCGGCTGAGCGTCGCTGCCCGCCTAACAGAGAAAGCGCTAGGTAGAGGGCATCGCGTCTTCATCAACTGTGACTCGCAAGATCAGTTAGATACGTTGGACGACTACTTGTGGCGATTTAAACCATCGAGCTTCGTTCCCCACAGTCCCGTATCGAACGATACGGAGGAACAGGTGGTGCTAGGTTTTGAAGACGCCCCAGGGTCGCACAATGACGTTCTGATCAACCTCGCGTTGGCGCCACCCAGCTTTTTTGCCCGTTTTGAGCGAGTGGCCGAGGTGGTAACACAAGACGAGAGTTCATTGGCGGCTCTGCGCGATGCCTGGCGCCACTACAAGGATAGAGGCTATCCACTGACCAAACACGATCTACCCTAGGGTATTAAAGGCGAGTAGTGCATGAGGTTTACTTAAGCTATGGATAAGACATTTTCACCAGCAGATATAGAAACTCGCTGGTACGAGGAATGGGAAGCAAAGAATTACTTCGCCCCCGGTGCCGGTGACGAGTCTTACTGCATTCCCATCCCACCTCCGAATGTCACCGGCACGCTCCATATGGGACACGGGTTCCAGCAAGCGATTATGGACGCACTCATTCGCTTCAACCGGATGAAAGGCCACAGCACGCTCTGGCAAGTGGGCACCGACCATGCGGGCATTGCAACGCAAATGCTGGTTGAGCGGCAGCTCGAAGCCAAGGGGGTCAGTCGCCACGATCTTGGCCGCGAGCAGTTCATTGACAAAGTCTGGGAGTGGAAGGAAGAGTCCGGCGGAACCATTACCCGTCAGCTCCGGCGCCTGGGCGCCTCAGTGGATTGGTCTCGCGAGCGTTTCACCATGGACCCTGAGTTATCAGAGGCCGTCAAAGAAGTTTTTGTCCGCCTCTACGAGGAAGGCTTGATTTATCGGGGGCAACGGCTTGTTAACTGGGATCCAAAACTTCATACCGCCATCTCGGACCTCGAGGTGGTTCAGGAGGAAGAAGCGGGTAGCCTCTGGCATTTGCGTTACCCCATTGCTGGTACCGAAGAGACCATTTGTGTTGCAACCACCCGCCCTGAAACGATGCTGGGTGATACCGCTGTCGCCGTGAACCCCTCAGATGAGCGATACGCCCATCTCATTGGGAAAACGATTCTGCTACCTCTGACGAATCGAGAGATTCCCATCATTGCCGATGACTATGTCGATGCGGATTTTGGATCAGGCTGCGTCAAAATCACGCCAGCACATGACTTCAACGATTACGCGATGGGCGAGCGTCATCAACTTCCCATGATTAATATCCTCACCGCCGATGCTCATCTGAATGATGAGGTTCCTGAGGCATTTAGAGGGATGGATCGCTACGAAGGCCGAAAGGCNGTAGTCGAGGCGATGGACGANTTGGGTCTGCTGGANAAGATTGAGGATCACCGCCTGAAGGTCCCCCGAGGGGATCGGTCTGGTGTGGTGATNGAGCCNTGGTTGACCCTGCAGTGGTACGTGGACGCGAAAAAACTGGCCGGTCCTGCNATNGAAGCAGTAGAAACAGGNGCCATCGAATTTGTCCCNAAGCAATGGGAAAACACCTACTTCGCGTGGATGCGTGATATCCAAGACTGGTGCATTAGCCGACAGNTGTGGTGGGGGCACCGTATCCCCGCCTGGTACGACCAGGACGGTAACGTCTATGTTGGGAAGGATGAAACATCCATTCGTGAGACGCACGGCCTATCCGATAGTCTTGTGTTAACTCAAGATGACGATGTNCTCGATACCTGGTTTTCCTCCGCACTCTGGACGTTTTCGACACTGGGATGGCCCGAGGAAACCGANGAGCTAGCAAGATTCCACCCGGCTTCNGTACTGGTCACAGGCTTCGACATCATCTTTTTCTGGGTCGCGCGCATGATCATGATGTCGCTTCACTTGAAACACGAAGTGCCGTTCAAGCAGGTGTATGTCCATGGCCTGGTGAGAGATGGAGAAGGACAGAAAATGTCCAAATCCAAGGGTAATGTGCTCGATCCAATCGACCTCATCGATGGAATAGACCTTGAAGCTCTGGTTAGCAAACGAACCTCGAGCATGATGCAGCCCCAGCAAGCAGCAAAGATCGAAAAGGCAACACGCAAGCAATTTCCAGACGGCATCCCTGGATACGGTACTGATGCACTGCGCTATACGTTTTATTCGCTGGCATCTACGGGGCGCGACATCAAGTTCGATTTGGGTCGAATGGAAGGCTTCAGAAACTTCTGCAATAAGTTGTGGAATGCGTCTCGCTACGTATTAATGAATACCGAAGGGTTTGACCCGACGGCAGCGAGTCACCGCAGTCAGGCTGATCAATGGATATTGAGTCGCTTACAGACAACGATCGCGGAAACAACAAACAGCATTGAGCAGTATCGATTCGACCACGCAGCACAAACGCTCTATGACTTTGTGTGGAACGAATACTGTGATTGGTATCTCGAGCTGTCGAAGCCCGTTTTGTGGGACGACGCGTCATCCAGTGAACTGCGGCAGGGCACACTCCGAACGTTACTGGAAGTCCTAGAGACAATCCTGCGGTTGATGCACCCCTTGATGCCCTTCATCACCGAAGAAATTTGGCAAAATGTAGCGCCAAGGATGGGGATTAGTGGTGATACGATCATGCTCGCTGCGTGGCCCAAAGCCGATCAGAGCGAGATAAACGCTGATGCTGAAGCTGAAATGGAGTGGCTTAAATCCATCATCGTGGCAATTCGCACCATTCGCAGTGAGGCGAATATCCCGCCCGGTGACGAGTTGAAGCTCATTCTTGGCAACACCGTTTTGGAAGACAGCGCACGTGTTACTCGACACACGCAGGCGCTGGCTAAACTTGCAAAAGTTGCGAGCATTACCCTTGCGGACCCTGGCGAAGAGCAACCTCCCACGCTCAGTGCACTGGCAGGAACTATCGAGGTGATGGTCCCAATGGCCGGTGTGATAGATGTCGCCAAAGAATTGGCTAGGCTCGATAAAGAGCTTGAGCGTCTGACCGGGGAACGGGGTCGACTCGTTGGTAAGCTGAGCAACGACAATTTTGTAGCGCGTGCTCCTGCCGATGTCGTCGAGAAAGAGCGGTCGAAACTGGCCGATATTGAGACCTCAATTTCCTCTGTAACGACCCAAAAAAGCAAGATGGAGGAGTTGCGTTAGCGCTCAACCACTGTTATAGCTACGCAAACGATAATAATGAAAAGCGGAGCAACAGATGTCAGAACGCTGCATCGGCACCGTAAAGTGGTTCAACAATGCTAAGGGATTTGGCTTCATTACCATGCCAGATCGCTCTGAGGATATATTTGTTCACTTTCGTGCCATTGAGGGGGACGGCTTCAAAAGCCTTGCCGAAGGCGAAGAAGTTGAATTCGAGTTAGTGGAAGGACCGAAAGGTTTACAAGCTGAATCCGTAAAGAAAACCGGTTAAGAATCGAGCGGCAGCGCCAATGGCTCGAGTAATAGGCGAGCACATGGCCACCTCAAATCCCATTGTCAAAACCATTGCGGGGTTGCACGTTCCCTACGCGCGACATCCGCGTGTCCGTGCGATCAAACGCCAGGGACATCATCCAAGCATCCATGGGACTAAGTTGTGGAACTCCAGCGGCGTTCTCATTGATTACATAGCGTCGACCACCCCACTCGGCCCCCAGTCCGTCATTGATGCGGGTTGTGGCTGGGGACTCGCTGGCATTTGGTGCGCTAAAACCTTTGGATCGGCGGTTGCCTCCGTTGATGCCGACGCCTCTGTCATGCCCTATCTTGAGCTTGTTGCTGAGCTGAATGACGTTCAGGTAACCCCCGTAGTCGCTCGATTTGAGCAACTAGATGCCGGTTTATTGGGTGCTACCGACTGGTTGATTGCCGCAGATGTCTGCTTTTGGGAAGAACTAGTGGATCCGGTAACCAGCATGATTGAACGGGCAATAGAGAGTGGTACCAAGCGCATTATGATATCGGACCCTCGACGGGAGCCTTTTTTCACTATGGCCGACACTATCCTTTCCGATTTTGGAGGTGAATTGGTCGAGTGGCGCGTAGGCACAAGCCGGCAGTCGGGTGTCATTCTCGTAATCGAAAATACCTAGCGCGACCGCATCTCCTGGTAGGTCTTTGTAATCGTGGCCTTTATTCGCTCACCGGTGGCATCAAGCGCCGGTCTAAACCGAAGTTCACGTAAGTTTTTCTTGATTCTAATTGCATCTCTACGACCTTCCGTGCTCGAAACTTCATTGATATCGCGCACCCGTCCACGCGTGGTCACATCAAACGAGAAAGTCGCTCGCGCCGCCGTCGTCATGGGCCCTTGCGATTCATCGATCAGGCCATGAGGTAACTCCAACGGCTCTGCAAACTGGGCCGGCGCTTTTTTAGCCAAGCGCTCGTAGGTATTGACGGCATCGCCCGTTCTACCGTGAAACCAGCGCCAGTCAGCCAAGGCAAGTTCGAGCTCATCATTCTTTTCATCAAGCTCTATTGCCTCTTTTAACATCCTGACTCCCGTCAGAAAGGCGCCGCGCTCGATAGTCTCCAGCTGATCATCAGTCACCGACCTCTCAGGCATAACCCGGGGTTTGTANAGGGGCAGTCCTTGACGCTCTTCAAGGTAAGGTTCAACAGCAAAGCAAATAAGGTAGAGCAACTGCAATCGACGTTTCACCAGCGCAGAGCAAGTGTCTGGGTCAGACGCATCGCCTCGGCAGGCCCGGTGGACCACATCCTCAAGGTGCTCGGCAAACTTCAGCACCTCGCGCTCGTTGTTATACCACTCTGCCACTGCCAGAACGCCGAGCTCGTGATCGTAGTATTCAAGAGCGAAATTCAAACTCTCTTTTGACCAAGGGTCAGCACCTAATCCAGTGATTCGATACCGATACGACAATTGCCTGGAAAGACCCTCACTATCGCCAAGGCGGCGAAGTACAACAATCCAGTCGTTAAGGGCATCTATCTGAGAATCGGTTGTCAAACCCGCATTCAATCGCAAGTTGTGAAGACCTTGTTGAAAAAGATTGGCCGCCGACTCGGACTGCCCCAACCGCACGGCCTCATGAGCAAGCTCCAGCCAACGCTCAGCCAGCGAAGAATGGTAGGCACCCAGATCCACCTGCGCCGCCATTACGTCACGAATCCGACCCTCGTGTGCTAACAGCGCTCGGGAATCGACGGTAACGATATCGCTCTCAAAGTAATCCTGAACCGGGGTGATATACATCCCAACAGGCTGTGGCACCACTACCGCCTGCACGGCCCAGGACCATAGCGCGAGAACTGTAAACACGGTAACGCAGCTTGTTTTGTACATTAGTACAATATAGCGCAAAAAAAGCAGGCAAAAAAAAGCCCGCACGAGTGCGGGCAAAAAAATCCTGAGCGGATCGCATAACTCAATGCGATATGCCNAGATTATAAAAAGCGTGCAAATTAATTCAAATTTATTATTATCATAAAATACATTACCTGAGGTTATGTTTATGGATGTCGGGAAACTGGCAAAGGTGGATCTGAACCTACTCGTGGCACTACATGTCTTGATAGAAGAGCGGAGTGTGTCCAAGGCTGCTGCACGACTTCATGTTACGCAGCCCGCCATGTCGAAGACACTAAACCGGTTAAGGGACACCTTCGACGACCCCCTCTTCGCCCGAAGTAAGCGCGGAATACAGCCAACGCCTCGCGCAGAAGCGCTCGCTAATGAGTTAATTCACGTACTGTCTGACATCGAAGGCTTATTAGACGCNGGGGAATTCAGCCCGCAGGCCTTCAGAGGAGAAATCGTCATCGCGATTTCGGAGTATGTTGGATTTACGCTACTCCCCTCCCTCACCGCCAGGCTCGAGACCCGTGCTCCCAAATTAAAATTGAGAACGATTACACGTGCAGAACAGCAACTCGATCTCCTTGCCGACGGGCGCTTGGACTTTGCAATTCAGCTGAGCCGCCACAACTACCCCTCGGAATTTCGGCATCATGAATTAGCCAGCTCCCCGCTCGCCGTTTTCGTGCGGCGGGACCATCCGCTGACCCAACAGCCGATTAACGAAGACAACTTACGCCTGTTTCCGCAGATTAATCTGTACATCGCTGACAGAGCAGAGATCGATGACGCAGACCTACCCCCGTCAGAGGTACTTGGTAGCGCAAAGGGAACGGTGGAAACCTCTCACCTACTCACCGCCTTCGAAATCCTGAGAAGCACGAACTACACCTTGGTCTGCCCCGCTTACATGGCCCGGAATGATGGTGCAACGCGCGATCTCGTGACACTACCGATACCCGAGCAGTACGGTCGCACCATCGAATACTCTCTAGTCGCACACGATCGGACAGCGCGATCGCCTATTCATCAATGGTTTTGGAACGAAGTGATCGATGCCGTGCGAGCNTTGCGTGTCCGCACAGTGCACAGGGGATAAGCCGAAGAGGCACCCCTTTTTCGTTTCACCTATGCCATAATCCGCGCCGATTCACGCGGAGTCAGATATGAGCAAGAAGGCTCGACCACCTATCCCCCAACTCAATGGCAGGATCATCGAGACCCACTGCCATCTCGACTACCTTTCCGGGGAAGAAATCGAGTCCACGATGGCCAAGTCTCGATCGGTAGGCATTGACCGTGTAATTACCATCGCTGTTTCACGAGACAACCAGCGGGTTGTTCAAAAGATTGCCTCCCAGTACGACGACGTNTGGTGCACCCAGGGTCTTCATCCTCATGAAGCCGATACCTGGGATAGTGAATTTAACGACGAACTTAAGCAGTGCGCAGGTGATCAGAACGTNGTCGCNGTGGGTGAGATTGGGCTCGATTACTACTACGAGCATTCAGANCCAAAGANACAGATTGCGGCNTTTGAAGGACAGCTTGACGTTGCCATCGAGGTCCAGAAGCCGGTAGTGATTCATACGAGAGAAGCNGAGAGTGACACGAAAGCCGTTTTNGGCAATGCCGCCAGAAAGCTAAAAATCAAAGGCGTGATACACAGCTTTACCAGTAGTTTAGATCTTGCCGAATTCTGTCTCGCGGAAGGGTTTTATCTTGGCTTTAATGGTATTGCCACATTCAAAAATGCCGACAACGTGCGCGAGGTTATTCGCAATACCCCTATGAATCGTATTCTGCTTGAAACCGACGCACCTTACCTTACCCCCGTGCCGTATAGAGGCGTTCCTAACGCACCCTATTACCTCCCTTTCATTGCTGAAGCGGTTGCTGACCTCAAAGAAGTATCAGTCGACGAGCTGCTTGCAACAGTTCATCAAAACAGCCTCGATTGCTTTTTCCCTGACGCGCTATGAGCTTTGCTATTGGACAGCGCTGGATCAGCCATGCTGATCTGGAACTTGGGCTGGGTATTTGTGTCGAGGTCGACAGTAGACGAATTACTTTGCTCTACCCCTCTGCCGAGGAGGAGCGTACCTACGCGACAGACCGAGCGCCCCTTACACGCTACGAGCTAAAGATCGGCGACCGTCTCGTTCATATCAACGGTCGTGTACTGGAGGTAACCCAAGTTGATCACGTTGCCGGAACCCTCAGTTACGAAACCATTGAGCGAGAATCAGGCGAGACGTTTACGGTGCACGAGCAGTTCATCGCTCCTGAAGTCTCGGTTAATACGCCCCAAGACCGACTGTTAAACAACCAGATCGACAAAGTGGGTGACTTCCATCTGCGTTATCAGACGTTGTCTGAGCGCGCCCGTTTACTATCAAGCGAAAGCAGCGGGCTCATGGGTGCAAGAACATCATTGCTGTCTCATCAGATCTATGTCGCAAGCGAGGTCGGAAATAGATTTGCACCCCGAGTCCTACTGGCTGATGAAGTGGGCCTGGGAAAAACCATCGAAGCAGGCTTGATTCTTACGCAACAGATCCTGAGAGGAAGAGTACAGCGCTGCCTGATAGCTGTACCCGACCCACTGCTTCATCAATGGCTTGTTGAAATGCTGAGACGTTTCAATCTCCAATTCGCTATCTACGATGAAGCAAGACTCGAAGCCGAAGACCAAGAATTCGACTTCGACAACGACCAGTTTGTCCTCGTTCCCTGGTCCTTTATTCAGGACAATCCTAGTGTGACCGAGCAGTTACTAGCATCAGAGTGGGACTTCCTCATTATTGATGAAGCACATCACCTCACCCTAGGCGAAGACGCCGAAACCAAAGCAGATAGAGCGCTTACACAACTAGCAACGTCCTGTCGCGGACTTCTCTTACTGACGGCAACACCGGGGCAATCGGGCATCGACAGTCATTTTTCCCGTCTAAAATTGTTAGATTCAGACCGATTTAACAGCTTTGAACAGTTCGTTGAAGAGCAAAGACAGTTTGAAGACACCCACACCTTGATCGAAGCGCTTCGCGCAGGCGAAGCTATAACTGACCTGCCTACAGGTATTGACCCTGCCCTTCCTGCCCCTCAAATGGCTAAAGCACTGGTAGACCAATACGGAACGGGGCGGGTGCTGTTCCGAAACTCTAGAAAGTCGGTGAAAGGATTCCCTCAACGATGCCTGCACCACTACGCGCTGCCCGACGAATNCGACGCTGAAATAGGTGATTCANCGCGACCGAAATGGTTGGCTGAGCTGTTAAAGTCGCTCAAACAAGAAAAAGTACTCGTAATCTGCCGCGACAAGGCCACGGCGATGGCGCTTGAGCACTTCCTGCATCTGCAGGTAGGCATTCGATGCGCATCATTTCATGAGGACCTGTCACTAATCGAGCGAGATCGCGCGGCTGCATACTTTGCCGATGCAGAGAGCGGCGCACGAGCGCTAATTTGCTCGGAAATTGGCAGTGAGGGCCGTAANTTCCAGTTTGCTCAGCACTTGGTCTGCTACGACTTACCCGCTCACCCCGACCTTCTTGAGCAGCGANTTGGTCGACTTGACCGTATTGGCCAGCTCGGCGTTGTGAACATCCACGTNCCCGTCACGGCAGGCTCCATCGAGGAAGTGAGATTTAGATGGTTTCACGAAGGTTTGGACGCTTTCGAGACCAGCTGCTCTATCGGGCATTTGATCTACTCCGACCTGGGAGACGAGCTGACGCAATGCGAACAAAATGGAGCGATTTCAGACACGCTACTAAACAAGACCATTGCCCTAAAGACCCAACTGTCGGGACAGATGGATCGAGGGCGTGATCGCTTGTTAGAAATCACGTCGCATGATCCTGAAAAAGCAGCCAACTTGATCGCCAGCATTGAGAGAAATGAACAGACAGATAGTTTGATCGAGTTTACCGACCATCTATTTGATCGATTGGGCATTCATACGGAAGCCGGAGCAGACGACACGCTCGTTTTAAAGCCGACCGAAAATCTGGTGACTGGAGAACTACCGCTGCTCGACGACAGTGGCATCACGTGCACGTTTTCTAGAGAGCTAGCACTGAGCCGCGACGACCTCCACTTCCTGACGTGGGAACACCCACTGGTCCGAGAAACCATTGATGTGGTCTACAACTCGGAGCTTGGAAATGCCTCAGTCGCACTGATCAAGCAAAAAAGCCTCAAACCNGGAACTGTTCTTATCGAGACCCTNTTCACCGCAGATTGTGCTGCTCCAAAGCGGCTGCAAATTGGTCGTTACCTGGATCAGAAGCCGATTCGGTATCTCATGACCCTCGATGGTCGAGACCTTAGCGAAGCGATTAGCTGCGAAGCGTTTACGCGATTACTTAAGCCCATAAGCATCACTCAAAGTGCAGGTGTTATCCGAGAACTGCGCACTAANATCTCCGGCGCGCTGCGACTGCTTGAGACCCGTGCCGCCGAGCGAGTAACGTCGCTGCAAGAAGCAGCAGCCTTCATGCTCAGTCAGGAGCTGAATAGTGAAGCGGATCGGCTGGTAGCACTGGGCAGTCGCAATGGTTCCGTACGCGCCGATGAAGTCGAGATGATACGGCAAATCAAAAAAGACAGCCTTGAAGCCTTTACTCGTGCCGAAGCAAGACTCCAAGGTATACGTGTCGTCGTTGCAACGTAGCACCCCCTAGTCGGGGCGATACCAGATGGGCGATGAGTAGGCTCGCTCCTGCACGGTATCAGGCCTGCGTGTATCCACATCACCACCCAGCGCGACCTTGTCGAGTAGCGAGTGCCTCGGTGTCGGCACTTCGAGAACCCTCACATAGTAAAACGCAGCGATACTGGGGTCGAAGTCAGGATCGCGCCATTCGGCCGTCAACATGGCAGCCCCCGCCTCATTNCTCCAGGAGCCNGTCTCTAGATTNACCGTGTTGGGCACGGGTGTCAGAGAACCGTCTGCTTNCAGTCGATCAGNCGAAGACCATGCGACGTCAAAGACCTTCTCGTTTGCTCCGTTCGCCGCATCAACCCAGCCCTTCACAATCTGAATTCTATCCAATGCCCCTGATTTCGGATCAGCCATCGCATGAACAAGGAAAACGGGCGTACNGNCCTCTTTCTGATTGAGTTCCCCACCCATGGGCACGGCACCACTACGCTGATGCGGGAAGGTCGAGGCCTCCAGCGCGCTGGCATCAAGATCATAGCCCCCGTAGAAACGGAGCCCAATACGTGGCCCGGTAGTCGCGTAGGTTTCGCGGCGCTTCATCGCCCGCAAAATTGACTCGCGCGTATTCTCCTCCGCCCATACAGCGGCCAGGCCCTGCGCGCCCATCGCCCAACCAAAGGAGCTGTTCGCATTATCTGACCATCCGTCCAGTTTGGCCGAGGGCATTGAGTCAGTCGCAAACTTACCGTGGAAGTTGTTCTCCTCAGCGGCTGCAAGCCCAGTGTGAGCGTCGGTCGAGCCAATCACACCAAACTGGTAGGGGTTCACTCCAATCTCTCGTTCGATCTGCAGGCCGCGAATTAGCGCCGAGCGCATAAAATCGCCCACATGTGGCTTGTACTCAGTCCAGTCTCGCTGGATGTAGTAAGGGTAATCTTCGAAGTCAGCGAACGGATCGTCGGGCGATAGCACCGGATGCGTTTCCGAGTCGCCTTTGTACTGCGTGACCTCAACGATGGGCTCCCAGCGGCGCCTGATCTCAGCATATTCCGGACCAATTGGCTCGTTTCGCATGGTGATGGTATCGAACATGGCGCCTTTCGAAATATTGGAATTATGAGGAATAGCAATGAANTTGCCGCCCGTCTGCTCACTGGTTGTCTCCAGCCACGCCCAAAGATCCTCCGGATACAGGCTGTCGTCAGACCCGAAGGGCTGAAATACCTTGGCTGACTCGCCGTCCAAATCGGTCATCACCACACGGTGCAGATTTGCGCCGCCCGGTATGAGACTGTATTCCCAGCCTAAAATCGCAGAGAACTGGCCGGGAACATTGTTAGCCTCCGCTGCGTCAGCGATATCGCTCCACGCCTGGTCTTCGATAGCAGGAATTCTCGGAAATACGGATCCAGCGAGGTCCCACTCGGATATGGCTTCCTGCGGCGTATCGAAAGGTTCCGGAAGCTGTTGAACGAAGAATGCGCGCCCCTCGCCCNTTTTAATGGCATCACGAATGAGGTACTGGACATACCAGAGTCTTAACTTTTCGAACAGACCCATGCCATCGGTGGGCAATCCGACGTTGTAAAGGTGACGAATGTTGCCGAGGAACTCAGCGTGATCGGAGACGACCAGAAAATCGAGTGGCGTTTCCAGCTGTACGCGAGCCTTGTGTCCCGGATGCTCCACAGGCAGACCTCGCGCAAATCGGTAGGCCTCATCAGGGCCGACTGAGAAATTGCGATTNGTAAAAGCATCGAACGAGCGGTTGGTATGTAGGTGTGTATCACCCCATAGAATCTGCTTTTCCGTAGCCCCGGCTTGAGCAGCTAGGAGAGCGGATAAAATGCCCGCGGCCGCAGGAATTTTCATTGTTTTTGTCCTCTAAAAGACGCTGGTTTTACCTAGCGACCTTTCCACTCGGGCTTTTGTTTATTGAAGAAGGAAATAACCGCATTTTTGGCATCTTCACTATCAATGCACATGGCCTGTAGCTCGGCTTCTTTCGAGATCGTCTCATCAAGGGTATGCGTCTGACCAAAACTGACCGCAGCTTTGGTATAGCTCAGCGCAAGCGGCGATCTTTCGGCTACCTCTTTAGCGTAGGCAATACCTTCTTCACGAAGTGATTCGTCCGGGAACACCCGGTTGACCATGCCCATGGCCATGGCCTTTTGCGAACTCAACTTTTCTCCTAATGCCATGAGTTCGTAGGCGCGTTTGGTACCGACCAACCGCGGGATTAACCACGTTGCACCACCATCAGGCACCAGGCCGATCGCCGAGAACGGCTGATACAGATAGGCATTTTCTCCCATACAGGCTAAATCGCAGGCCATGGCATAGGAGTAGGCAATACCAGCACAAGGTCCGTTGATCACTGCAATCCAAGGCTTTGAACTGTTGTGAATAGCCAGGACTCCTGGCTTGTACTCAAAGTTAAGATCGCTCTCTACGGACTTACCGTTGCCCATGCCGTCGCCATCTGACAGATCTGCGCCAGCACTGAAGGCCCGTCCATTTCCGGTCAGCACGACAGCCCTGACAGTGTCATCGAGGTTGGCCGCTATAGCTGCCTGGGCAATTTCACGCCTCAGTACGGTATTGAAGGTATTCAGTTTCTCGGGACGATTTAGCGCAATAATCATTACGCTGCCGTTTTGAGTGACCTCAAGCGTCTCATAGTGGCTCATGATTCTGCTCCGTTTTGTAGTCGCCCCTTTCGGGGCATATTCGCGGCAAATCGACGTTGCTCAGTCAGCCGATGCTGGATCCAGTACTTCGCGAAGCTCACGCTTCAGGAACTTACCGTTCGCATTTCGCGGAAGTGGCTCCGCTAAGAACCAGACNTACTTTGGCACCTTGAACGCAGCAAGGCGAGTNGANAGGTGTTCTCTNAGACCCGAGGCATCCAACATCGCCCCATCTTTCAAGTGAATAGCCACACCCACCTCCTCACCTAAACGCTCGTCNGGCACGGCAAAGGCAACGCACTCCAGCACCGCCGGATGGTCGAAGACAGCGAATTCGACCTCAGCGCCATAGATATTCTCGCCGCCTCTGAGAATCATGTCTTTAGCACGATCCACCAAGTACAAGAATCCCTCTTCATCGAAGTAGCCAATATCGCCTGTGTGCAACCAACCATCGACAATCGTTTCAGCGGTGGCCTCTGGGCGGTTCAAATAACCTTTGATTACCGCGGCNCCCTTCACACAGATTTCGCCAAGCTCGCCTACAGGAAGCTCTTTACCGGCTTCATCGATAACTTTGCCCTCAAAGGTGGGGGCGAGATAACCACAGCTTGATGGCCGCTCAACGAATACGTCCCCGGCAATATAGGTAATGATGCCGCAGACCTCGGTCATGCCGTAGCCCTGCGCAGGTCGCGCCTTCTTGGTAACGGCGTCGACNTTTTTCACAAGGTCCGGCTGCACCGCCGCGCCGCCACCNCCCATGCTCGCAAGNCTCGACGTNTCGTAGTCGTTGAAATCAGGATGCGTTAGAAGCTCACGAGTCATCATAGGAACCGCGCTCACCGTATTTACGCCTTCTGCCTCGATGAGTTTCAGCGCCTCCAAGGTATCCCACTTATACATCAGGACGAACCGACTCCCCGCTAGGGTCCCCGCTTGGACCGCGCAGTTATTGGCTGTTACGTGGAACAATGGGGTTGCAATCAGGCCGGTCGCCGCAGGCGGTGATTGCACATCGACTTGCTTGTCGCCCCCTGATTTAGCAAGTGCCGATGCTGTCGCAAACGCGCGCCCCATGGATATGACGTTCAAAACGTTGGTAACNCAGCCACGATTCGTTAGCTGCGCGCCCTTGGGTCGACCGGTAGTGCCTGAGGTGTAAAAGATGCAAGCAACACTGTCCGGATCGATTTCAATATCCGGTAACTCGGCGCCCTCAACTAATGCCGCGTGAAAATCGACGGCCTCAACAGGCGAATTAGGTTCGCGAACGGAGACGACCTTAATATCGGGGTGTTTCGCTTGAATTTGCGCAAATGCCTCTAGCCGCCGGTCATCTGCAATGAGGACTTTGGGCTTAGAATCATGGAGTGCATAGTCCATCTCGTCCGCAACCCACCATGCATTCATACCGACAATCGCAGCGCCGATACTGTTGACCGCCCAGTGCGCCATCATCCACTCGGGGTAGTTGCGCATGGCTATCGCAACATGATCACCAGGACCCACTCCCTGCTCAGTCAGCCAACCGCCAAATTCAGCAACAATCTTCGCCGNTTGTGCGTAGGTCCAGCGCTCATCGTNGTAAATCANGTACTCCGCATCACCGTGGCCNGCCGATAATCTCCACAGGTCCCGCATTGACCCTGGGGCCTGAGCGAACGCTTTTACTGNAACGCCATCCCGTTCGATGGTGGTTAACTCGAGTAACCCGCCGGGCGCCGTGGTCATNTCNAGAGCTTGCTTAAACTGAGCTACAACAGACATAACGTATTCATCTCCATACAACTTGTGCTTATCGTTATTAGCCGCCGGGGCGGTTTGAGCGCGGCTTCGCAGCACTGTTTGCGACTCACAGTACCAGCGTGTATAACGCGCTCAGGAACCATACTGAATCGGCAAGCACATAGCTAGATTGGAGATCAAAAAATGGCACAGGGACTCGATTTAACGCTTCTTGAGAAATGGATTAGAGAGCACGTGCCCGCGTTTGATGGAGATCTCAAAGCTGAAAAGTTCGCGGGGGGCCAATCCAACCCAACGTTTAAGCTGACGGCGGGCGACAGAGCTTATGTGCTGCGGCGAAAGCCTCAGGGAACACTGTTAGCGTCGGCGCATGCTGTGGATAGAGAGTTCAAAGTGTTATCCGCGCTAGCACCCACTAATGTACCCGTGCCCACGCCTGTAGCCCTTTGCGAAGACGATGACGTCATTGGATCCATGTTTTACATCATGGAACACCTCGAGGGACGTATTTTCTGGGACCCTGCACTGCCAGAAGTATCGGATGAAGATCGGGGCGCCATATACGATCAAATGAACCGCGTCATGGCGGATATGCACATGGTCNATATCCACNANGCTGGTCTGAGCGACTACGGGAAGCCCGGCAACTATTTCGAGCGACAGATTGGGCGGTGGACGAAGCAGTACCGCGCCGCTGAGACTGAGACCATTCCCGAGATGGAAAAGCTCATTGATTGGCTGCCCAANAATATGCCTGTCGATGATGGTCGAGTGTCATTGGTCCACGGGGATTACCGGCTGGACAACATGATTTTTCACCCCACCGAGCCGCGCATTATTGGCATCCTCGACTGGGAGCTGTCGACCCTCGGGCATCCGCTCGCGGATCTCGCCTATCAACTCATGGCCTGGCAGTTCCCTCGCGAGGCCGGGATTAACGGTCTTGCTGGGCTCTCTCGCACCGAACTTAATATTCCCGATGATGAGACCTACATCCGCACCTATTGCCAAAGGACAGGCCAGCCCGGCATTGAAGACTGGAACTTCTACATGGCTTTTTGCTTCTTTAGGCTCGCATCCATCACGCAAGGTATTAGAAAGCGCGCCTTGATTGGTACGGCTTCAAGCCCCGAAGCTGAAGCAAAGGCCGCTATGGTGGGTCCATTATCAACCATGGGCGCCGCCTATACCGATTAGGCAACGAGACCTCAGTTAGTAAAACGTGGCATAAATCTCATCGCTCAAAAACCAGCAATACCTAGTGAGATCTCTGGCGGCCTGGGTTGGCACGGCAGCGAAGTGTTACCGAGGCTAACAAAAAAGGGCGGCCATCGCCGCCCCCCTTTTTTTAGATAGGTCTACTTATAAGCGTCCATCAGATGGCGCTTGTAGAGTTTACCGTTATCCATCCTCGGCAACTGTTCCATGAAATCGACAGATCGCGGCACCTTCAGAGATGCAAGGCGTTCCTTCATCCACAGCGTCAGATCCTCCGCAGTTTCCGGTGACGCATCACTGTGATTCATTAGCTGAACCACGGCCTTCACTTCTTCGCCGAACTCTTCATTCGGAATTCCAAATACAGCGACATCTGCCACCTTCGGATGGGTTACCAGTAAACCTTCTATCTCGGCCGGATAGACATTGACGCCTCCCGTGATAATCATAAAGTTCTTGCGATCGGTGAGATACAAATAGCCCTCTTCATCCAGGTACCCCATATCGCCAACGGTACCCCAGCCTCTTGAATCGAAGGCTTCGTCTGTCTTTCCAGGCTCATCAAAGTATTCGAAGCGAGCCACCTCGGCAAAATAGATCTGACCGACCTCGCCCACGGGCAACTCTTCGAGATCATCGTTCAGGATTTTGGGGATACCCGTGAGCGGTCGCCCTACCGAGCCCGGATGGTTTAGCCAATCCTCTGAATCGATGAGCGTAAAGCCAACCCCCTCGCTTGATGAGTAATACTCGCAGATAACAGGTCCCCACCAGTCAATCATCTGTCGTTTTATGTCGATAGGACACGGCGCTGCCGCGTGGATTGCGCGCTGCATACTCGATACGTCGTACTTTGATCGAACCGCTTCGGGTAGCTTGAGCATGCGGATGAACATCANAGGAACCCACTGACTATGGGTCGCCTTATGGCGNTCTATCAGCGCGAGAGCCTGCTCAGGATCAAAGCGCTCCATAATGATCGAGGTACCGCCCTGGATGAGATTCAGTGTGTTGTAGTGCAAGGGCGCGGCGTGATANAGCGGTGCGGGAGAAAGATAGATAGTCTCNGTATTGAATCCATAATATGCCCCNGCAAGTTTGAGCGGGTGTGGCGCGTCCAAATCAATATTTTCAGGCGCGCGAAAAACCCCCTTGGGCTTCCCCGTCGTGCCTGATGAGTACAGCATGGGAACACCGAGACTTTGATCTGCAATGGGATCTGACGNCTGCTCAGCCAACGCTGAATGCCAATCAACAAATCCGGCTTTTTCGCCGCCGACAATAAAGCAGTGCTCCAGGGCCGATGCTTGGGCTGCCGCTTCTGCAGCAACGTCCGCTAGCGAGGCTGAAGCAATGAACAGTTGGGCTCGGCAATTGTTAATAATGTAGGCCGTCTCATCTTTTTTGAGGTGAGTACTAATGGGTGTAAACACGACTCCGGCGCGCATACAGCCGAACATGATCTCNATAAACTCACGACAATTTTTCATCATCATTGCGATGTGTTTTCCCTGCTGAACACCTGACGCGCGCAGTAGCTGAGCTACTTGATTGGCTCTGGCGTCGAGTTCGGCGAAGGTCACTGTCTCGCCGGTGGACCCCATGATGAATGCTGGCTTATCCGGAGTCGCGATAGCGTGATCTGTAATAGTGGGCATGTCTGTTTATCCTTTTTATGTACCGCTCTGCTCCAGTACTATANGGCGTTCCGCGGATGTGGCAAGAGACGGAAAGACCAGGAATAGGTGCCCAATGACTATCGCTTTTTTAAATAACGAATTTGTACCCTTGGAAGAGGCAAGAATATCGCCAATGGATCGAGGATTTTTGTTTGGAGATGGCATCTACGAAGTCATCCCATCCTACGGCGGCAGGCTCATTGGCCTTGATCTTCATCTTGCGCGTCTNGAGAACGGCTTGNGTGAGATTGGGATAGACATACCCTGGAGTGGTGCCCAGCTAACCAACATATTTCGGGAGCTCATNGATAAAAACGGCAACGGTAANCTCGGGATCTACCTACAGATCACACGCGGGGTAACCATGAAACGTAATCATGCGTTTCCCGCTAACACAACTCCAACCCTGTTCGGCTATACCTTTGCCATACCCGCGCCTGTCACCGGTGATCCCGAGAAAGTGACGCACTGGAAAGTTACGACTCGGCAAGATTTGAGATGGCAGCGCTGTCATATCAAGAGCACATCACTGCTTGGGAATGTGCTTCACATGATGGAAGGCGTCAGCGATGGTGGTGGTGAAATTCTATTGTTCGATGCGAATAACNAACTGACCGAAGCTGCAGCCTGTAACGTCTTCGTTGTCCACAGTAATGAAGTGAAAACTCCACCCCTGGACCAGCATAAGCTGGCCGGCGTCACGCGTGATATGGCACTCCACATACTTCGAACCCACAGTTCGCTGGCTGTGCACGAGATGCAAATCACTAAAGATGAAGTACTCGCTGCTGACGAAGTTTGGTTGAGTAGTTCGACCAAAGAACTGGAGCCTGTTGTGAGTATTGATGGACAGCCTGTTGGCGATGGTAAACCCGGGCCGATTTGGGCTCAGGCCCAGAGCCTTTTTCATCTCCATCGCTTCGATCACTTCGAATGAGCCGACCGACAAAATTCACGATTGATCTTCCGGCGCTTTGCGAAAACGCCGCTACGCTGAAACGCCTTGCAGGATCTCGAAGCACTATGGCGGTGGTCAAAGCCGACGCGTACGGACACGGCGCAGTAGCCTGCGCGCAAGCGCTATCACCACTGGTCGATGCGTTCGCAGTGGCCATCATGGAGGAAGCGATAGCACTTCGAGAGGCAGGTATCGAATTACCTATTCTTGTGCTTCAAGGACCACACTCATTAGAAGATGCACAGGTCATCGCAGAGAGCGCGCTATGGCCTGCTATTTCGAGTGAGCATCAGATCAACTGGCTGGAGCAATCGGGTGCCAGGGTTGAGCAGATTTGGATTAAATGCGATACCGGCATGCATCGGCTAGGTTTTATGCCCGATGATGTAGCATTGGCTAAACAACGGCTTGCAGTGCTTAGCACAAAAGACACGGTACTGATGAGTCATTTCGCGGATGCGGAGGCGCCAGATTCGCCCTTGACCGAGCGACAGCTCTCGCGTTGGAACGAGCTAACCGCGTCGTCGAAGGACACCAGCTTNTCAAATTCTGCAGCCACGACAGGGCAAATCTCNGCTCNGGAAAACTGGATAAGACTTGGTTANTCACTGTANGGAGGGTCATTGGTTANCTTACCAGAGCCGTGTCGCCTCAAACCGGTGATGNGCTTTGAGTCCTGNATTGCCAGNGTTCGATCGATTGAATCCGGAGAGTCNGTAGGCTACGGCGGGCGNTGGGTCGCAAACCGNCCNTCACGCATTGCCACTATCCCCGCGGGCTATGGAGACGGATACCCTCGAGCGGCTAGGGATGGAACACCGATTGGCTCGGANCACGGTGTCATACCGATGGTAGGCAAAGTTTCCATGGACATGGTGACCGCTGACATTACGGACATCCCAGNACTGGATGTCGGCAGTCCTGTGACGCTNTGGGGCGGTACACCCACGATCGATACAGTTGCCGCATATTGCGATACCATAGGCTACGAATTGTGCACTCGGATAACACGTCGTGCGCCACGCCAGTTTCATCCTGATACCGGCCACCAAGACTGACTGCAGAGTGCTATGGACCAATGCTTCTCCAGATACGTTTTTTCACACGCCAGAATGATGTGTCACTGTGAAGCTTGATCTCTCGGTTCTCCCAACGGCAAACGATACAACGACAGAGCGAGTCTTTGCGGCTATCGATATCGGGAGCAATTCGTTTCACTTAATCGTGGCGCGCCTCGAGCACGGTGAAATACGCCCGTTGCATGTCTTGGCAGAAAAAGTTCAGTTGGGCAAAGATCTCACGAATCATCGCCTTGCACCCGAGGCCATCGAGCGCGGTCTTGCCTGNTTGGAGCGCTTCCAGCAGCTTTTGCTGTCGGTCAAGCCACACCAAGTNAGAGCGGTTGGCACCAATGCACTGNGGCAAGCCTGGAATCGCGCTGACTTCACCGAGCCAGCCGAGGCCATCTTGGGCACGCCGATTGATGTCATTTACGGACGAGAAGAAGCCAGGCTCGTTTATCTNGGTGTTGCGCACACGCTGTCAGATGATGAANANAGTCGTCTGGTGGTCGACATNGGNGGCGGCAGTACTGAGTTTATTTTAGGGCACCGCTTTGAACCCAANCGATTAGAGAGTCTNCAACTCGGTTGTGTGAGCTATTCGGATNCCTTTTTCCCCGANGGNAAGTTGTCGAAAGAGAGCTTCCGGAAGGCATACGATCAAGCGAGTCTAGAAATCTCGCATATTCGGCGTAATTTCAAGCACGCCCACTGGACCGAAGCCGTGGGCTCCTCCGGTACCTTGCAGGCAATTGAACTCCTCATAACCACCGCAGGTTGGCGCTCTGAAGGTATTGACTGGAAGTCGCTTAAAAAACTGCGCAAAGGACTTTTAAAGTTCGAATCCATCGACGACATCGATCTTGATGGTCTCAATGATCGGCGTCGAGGTGTTATTACTGCGGGNATTGCTATCNCCACAGCCATTTTTGACGTCTTGGGTGTCGAGGTCATGCGCACCTCTTCAGGAGCCCTGCGTGAGGGTGTGATTTACGATCTAATGGGACGTTTGAGTCACGAAGACGTTCGCGAGCGCACCATTCAGGCAATGCTGCAGCGCTATTCAGTCGATCAGCCCACGTCGAAGACAGTCGGTAACTACGCCCGTCACTTGGCATCACAAACGGCTTCTAGCTGGAACCTGTTGGANGACGATATCGAGCTCTTGGTGTGGACCGCAAGGCTTCACGAGGTTGGTGTCGCAATCTCCCAGAAACATTACAACCGACACTCAGCTTATCTCGTCGAAAACTCGGACATGCCCGGCTTCTCACAGGGCGATCAGCTCACAATGAGTCGGTTACTGCGAGGTCACCGTGGAAAGCTGCCCTCCTATTTGTTCGATGATATACCAGATAAAAAACGCGAAAAATTTGCGCGAATGCTGGTGCTGCTGCGGATGGCGGTCATCCTCAAACATGCGGGGCCATCGACCATGCAACCGGACTTTTCGGCACATGCCAAAGACGAAAAGCTCAAGGTATATTTTCCAGTGCAATGGCGAGCGAACTACCCGCTCACTATTTGGGAGATTTCCGAGTCAAAATCAGCATTTGAAAAACTAGGAGTGAAAGTGAGGCTCGCAAAAGACATCGACTAGCCTCACTCCCCTGCCAGAAAGCTACAAATCGTAACCGCGCTCATCATGGAGAACGAGGTCGAGACCTTCTGTTTCTTCCTCATCGTCCACTCGAAGTCCAACGAGTTGATCTACCAACTTCAGCAGAATCCAGCTGCCGATCAGCGTGAATACGAAGGTCACGATGACACCAAAGATCTGGATATACAGCTGACCGCCCATTGATGAAACGCCATCTGAAAAACCATTGCCGCTGAAGATGCCGATAGAGGGCGCAGCAAATACACCGATCAGAATAGTGCCGAGCATGCCTCCTACCCCGTGAACAGGAAAGACGTCCAAGCTGTCGTCTATCTTGAGTGTGTTCTTCAGGGTAATCGTTGCGAAATAACACACTACGCCGGCGGTCAGACCTATAACAACCGCAGCTGCAGGACCCACTGATCCTGACGCGGGTGTGATAGTGCCCAGTCCTGCAACCATACCCGTGACAATACCCAATACCGAGGGCTTGCCGTGACGAATCCATTCCATCGTCATCCAAGCCAACGAACCACACGCCGCGCTCAAATGCGTAACCAACATAGCCATTGCAGCACTATTGTCTGCCGCCAATGCCGAACCCGCATTAAAGCCGAACCAGCCTACCCAAAGCATACCTGCACCCGTCACGGTCATTGTCAGGTTATGTGGCGGCATTGCTGTCGAGCCAAAGCCTTTACGAGACCCCATCATGACGGCGGCGACAAGGGCAGCGACCCCAGCGGTGATGTGAACGACCGTTCCACCAGCAAAATCCTGAAGACCCATGTCACCAAGCCAGCCGCCACCCCAAACCCAGTGGCAAACAGGTGCGTAAACCAACAACATCCACGCTGCACTGAACATGAGCATGGCGGAAAACTTCATTCGCTCGGCAAACCCACCCACGATCAAGGCCGGTGTAATAACCGCGAAGGTCAGTTGAAACATTACAAACAGTGTCTCGGGTATTCCGTTGCGCATACTGTCTATCGACACATTCGCCAAAAAGAGATTACCCATATCACCCATGTAAGGACCGGGCTCGACACCCTCAGTACCAAATGCGATCGAATAACCTGCGACGAACCATAGCAGTGACATGAAACCAGTAATCGCAAAACACTGCATGAGGACCGACAACACGTTTTTTGCGCGAACTAAGCCTGCATAAAACAGAGACAGGCCCGGAATCGTCATGAATAACACTAATGCTGTTGCGGTCAGCATCCACGCCGTGTGGCCGGTGTCTGACGCGAAACTTGGTGCGCTAAAAAGCGCAAGTGCGGTCAACGTCGGGAGTCGAGCGCCTTTAACAAAATNCAACACAATGAAAACCCCAGATAAAAAACTCTGNGGCGCAGTTTGTCACAATGTCCCATGGGTCGCGACCCGCTTGTCCGAAAAACCGTCCCGGTTATCAGGGTTTTTATCCAACCACATTGGGTTTATTCTCAGCGCAGAGCAACGATAACTCTCACCAGATTATAGGTANCTCATGCGCAAAATCTTATCCGTAGCTGCCGCCCTTATTGCGATGGCGACACAGTCCGCAGTGGCAGACGAACGAGCGGTCATCCTCATCATCGGTGATGGGTTTGACGACACACACGTCACAATGGGCCGGAATTATCTCAAGGGGCAAGCGGGACAACTACTGCTCGACCAAATGCCCTTCCGCGGCGCCGTACAGGTTGAGACGGTCGATAGCGCCGGCAAGCCCATATACGTTGCTGACTCGGCAAATACAGCAACCGCACTGGCGACGGGAGCTGTCACCCAAATCGCTAGAATTGGGAAAAACGCTGCCGATCAGGCGGTTAAAACCGTACTCGAATCTGCGGCTGATGCTGGCTATAAAACGGGCATCGTTAGTACCGCCTCGGTCACAGATGCATCACCCGCCGCGTTTGCTGCTCACGTCACTATTCGCGCTTGCGAGAATCCAGTCACGATTCGCGGTGGNGAAAAATACGGAGTGACGTTCGCAGGCTGCCCTGAGGACCTTGAGGAGAATGGCGGAATGGGGTCCATATCAGAGCAACTGGCGGTCTCTAATGTGGACGTCATCCTCGGCGGTGGCATGGAGCATTTCGTTGCTCAGTATGAGTCGGACCCAACAGCACTCGCGTTGGCTCAGGAGAAAGGTGTGACCATTTTGAGTGAGCGTGATGCGCTAAAACAGCAACACTCAGGTCGCGTTATCGGTCTTTTTTCCGAAGACACTATGCCAGTGGCGTGGCGCGGAACGGATGGAAGAATCGCCGAGTCCATTGAGCGCAGTTGGCTAAACTATATTCATAAAATGATTGGCTCCATCACGCAACCCGATATCATCGAGTGTGAAGCTAACCCGAGCTTCGCAGAGATGCCCAGCATGGAGACGATGACGCGGTATGCCCTCGATCACTTGTCGCGCGATAACGACAAAGGCTTCTTCCTGACCATCGAGTCCGCCTCGATTGACAAGAAGAGTCATGAACGCGACGCCTGCGGTTCGATTGGTGAAATCAAACAGCTAGAGGAAGCGCTCGCAGTGGCTATGGATTACGCGGCTGAGAATCCTAATNCCCTCNTTATGGTCACAGCCGATCACTCCCAGGCCGCCCAGATCATNCCCGATCCCACCTTGTATACCTCTTTGCCAATACCCGTATTTAGTCCGGGAAAGGTGGCTCGCATTGCGACCCCTGAAGGCAGTGTGATGCGCATTAACTATGCCACTAATAACATTAGCTCAGAGGAACATACAGGCGCCAATGTCCCGTTATTCGCCAATTCCGAGGGTGAATCAGTCTTGAGTCCTTTCATGCGTCAACGCGATATCTATGATGCGATGATGAACTATTTGGAGCTGTAAACATGACGTTACGAACGATTGCTGGCCGCGAGGTCTCTAAAATTTGCCTAGGCACCATGACCTGGGGCCAACAAAACACTGAGTCCGAAGCCCACGAGCAGATTTCCTATGCGCTTGATCGAGGCATCAACATGCTCGATGCAGCGGAGATGTACCCAGTTCCACCACGCGCTGAAACTCAGGGTCGAACCGAAGAATATATCGGTACGTGGTTCAAGAAAACGGGACTTCGGGACAACTATGTCCTCGCCACTAAGGCGGCAGGACCGAATCCGGAGTTTCACTATTTGCGAGGTGGCCCAAGATTTACAAAAGATCAGCTCATTGAAGCGGTCAATGGCTCTCTACGCCGACTACAGACTGACTGTATTGATCTCTATCAGCTTCATTGGCCCGATCGTTACACCAACTTTTTTGGTCAGCGGGGATACTTTCATAGAGAGCAACCTGAGACCCCGATCGAAGAGACA
This sequence comes from Halieaceae bacterium, assembly GCA_002691565.1. Lineage (GTDB taxonomy): Bacteria > Pseudomonadota > Gammaproteobacteria > Pseudomonadales > Halieaceae > Luminiphilus. Next base: position 47,039 of record NZIH01000019.1, on the reverse strand, counting down.
CTCCGAGCACTAGAGGATATTGTCCAGTCAGGAAAAGTGCGAACTATCGGCCTTTCAAATGAAACACCGTGGGGAACCATGAAGTTTCTCGAATTGGCAGATCGCGAGGGACTTCCGCGGATTGAAAGTATTCAAAACCCCTATAGCCTCCTAAATCGNACCTATGAAATCGCGATGGCGGAGGTCTCTCAGAGAGAAGATGTTGGCTTGTTGGCCTACTCACCACTTGGGATGGGCTTACTGACTGGAAAATATCGAAACGGTGCCAAACCAGAGAACTCTAGAATGGTCGTTTTTGAGCGTTTTACACGCTACGAAGGCGCAGAGACCTGGGAGGCAGCCGAGCGTTATTTACAGTTAGCTGACGATCACGATATCAACCCAACTCACATGGCGTTGGCCTTTGTGAATACACGCCCATTCGTCGTATCCAATATCATTGGTGCAACAACTATGGAACAGCTCAAAATGAACATCGACAGTCTGGATGTNGTTCTGAGTAAAGACGTCCTAAAGTGCATTGAAGCCATACAGCAGGCCATTCCGAACCCTGCGCCTTAATCAAACACCCTACATATTGATCCAGCTATTGCGCGCGCGGACCCTGAATTGGGTCTCGCGCCAGCGTAGGATGACGCTGTCAGGCAAAATCTCCACAACCGTAAACGGGCCGACACGCTGGCGCTCTGTCAGTGACTGACCGTTGAGAACGACCTCCGAGCGCCCATTTGGCGAGTAATTATGTTCACTGTAAATCAGCGATGGAATCAGATCTTTCGTTTGTTGTGACANTGTTTCCAATAGCGGCTCAGCGCTGTCCACTAACGGCTGCACACCAAGCTCCCTCTGGGCCTCAGCAAGAATCTCCGCAAAATCCACCGCGGCAGTCTCTCCCACCTCCTCTGCCTTCTCGGATGCTTTTGCGGGTGTGGCGTTCGCTTCAGCTCCAAGGGTTGTAACGGGCGCTTTTACGCCAACCTCCACTCCAGCGCCTGATTCGCGGGAGACCGCAGCCTCCTCATTCATGGCCGCGTAAAGTGAAGACAACTCCTGGGGGCTGGGGCGGTTTACTGCGGTGGATGGAACGTCTGATTCAATGACGATTGGCCTCCTCTTGTTCGCGCTTTGACCGCCGGCCATCACGCTTTTTGTCTGTCCGGACGAAACGGGCACACCCTCTACGATTGCAGGCAGCTGGGAAACACTAGGCTCGCCACCATCCTCCCGAGCTGAAGTCGTTGAGGTGCCCACTTTTTGACCCTCTGCCGCAGTCTTTAACGGCGCATCGGACTCACTGCTAACCGCGGGCGATTGATTGGTATCAGCGAAGAAGAAAACAGTCGAGCCGACAACCAGAATCACACCCAGCAACAGCGCGAGAGATTTGACCCATCCCTTGTGCCAAAATTGACTATCAGGCGCCGCATAATGCTCGGTGTCGAGAGAGGGAATACTCCCTGAACCCGCAGGCGCCTCCTTGGAGCGCTTTATGGCATCAAGAATCATGGACATCAGCGGACACCCTGCCAGTTCTGGGCCCGAGCAAGGGCTCGATTTACGGTCAGACCGATGCCCAAACGATCATTGAGTCTCAGTAACGTGAGCTGCGTCATGTGACCATCGACCGGCAAATTTTCTCCTTGCTGGAATAATCTAATCCGGGCTTCTAGCGCCGGACCGAAACTCGTCACCTCCTCCAACGCCATCCCATCAAGGGTGGCAAACATTTGAGCAATCTCTCTGACGGCGGCGCCCGCGCCGCCCAGCGACAGTTCACCCTCCCATGCGGTCGGTGCCTGCCAGAAAAAGCGATAGGTGCCTGTCCACGCATCGGCAATATCAGCGAGTAAGATCCACTGAAGACCCTGGTCGGTCCACACGATGGCTTCGGACCCTTCGATACGAAACACGAGAACACTCGCGATAAACTTTTCTTTCGTCACAGTCTCTAACAACACCGGCCGATTAAGCGACGCCAATTCATTCCAGACTCTTGCGGTGCCAGTGCTGCAGGAGAGACGCGTAATCTCGGGTGGTGGGCAAAGGGAACTAGGGGAAGGTAAGTCTGTTGCCGCTAGCCATAGTTTGGCCAACCCTTCCGACTCACTGAATTCCCACTTGGGCGGAACGGGCGCTTGCATTGCCTGTGGTGACTGTTCAGTGGTCTCAGGTTCACTGACCACTGGCGCCGACACTTCCCCCTCACCGCCTGCCCTCTTTGGATAATCAACAGGAAACTTGCCGACGGAGACGAGCGCCGTACCCACAACCACCAGTATCGCCACTAGGACCCACCATCGCTTCATGGCGGCAACGGGTTGCTGCTCGCTGTTACTCTCGCCAAATACCTCTCGGGCAGCAGAGCGCACCAGAGCCCGAGTAACACTTCCCTGCTTCTGCCCGTAGGCACCGAGCAACGCCCGGTCACACAACACATTAATTAAGCGAGGAATACCGCGCGTCAGGGCATGTACCTGCTTGACTGCCGATTGGTCAAATAACCGACGATCACCTTTCAAACCGGCGACCTCGAGTCGGTGCCGGATGTAGGCACTTGTCTCATCGAGGTTCAACGGCTGAAGATTGTATCGAGCAGTAATTCGCTGATTAAGTTGCCGCAACTCGGGTCGCGACAGCTTGTCGGACAGTTCTGGCTGACCAATGAGAATAATCTGGAGCAGCTTCTCATCATTGGTTTCGAGATTCGTCAGAAGACGAATCTGCTCCAACACATCAAAATCGAGGTGCTGCGCCTCGTCAATCATCAGGACCGTTTTCCGACCGCGGTCATAGTTATCGAGTAAATAGCGGTGGAGTGCATCCGTCAGGGCTTTGAGGCTCTGGGTGTCCTTTGGGTACTCGATATGAAGCTCGTCACAGGCACTGGCCAGCAACTCGGTGGAACTCAGTGCCGGATTGAGAATAATTGCGAGGTCAGTGGTATCAGGTAGCTGTTCCAACAAACAACGATTCACGGTCGTTTTACCTGTGCCGACCTCTCCGGTCAGCAAAATAAAACCACCTCCCCCACTCACTCCGTAAAGAAGATGTGCAAGGGCATCTCGGTGCCGCTGACTCATAAACAAGTAGCGGGGATTCACCGCAATAGAGAATGGTGCTTCGTTGAGTCCAAAATGCTGGTGATACATACGAGGCTGTCGCAGATGTCTTGCCGACATTATGCACGGGCAAAACCAGTATGAATACGCGGAATCATGTCATGATACCTTGCTGGTCAAAAAAACATACTGTAAGTTCAAATCCGAATTTTATACGACACTCATTCCTGCGATCTTAGGAGACTCACATGGCAGTTCCCGCAATTCTTAAAGACAACCTCTCGATACCGGTAATTGGATCTCCCCTGTTCATCATTTCCAACCCCGATCTCGTGATTGCCCAGTGCAAGGCCGGTGTCATCGGGTCATTTCCCGCACTCAACGCCCGACCTGAACCTGTACTTGAGGAGTGGCTCGATCGTATTTCCTCGGAACTGAAAGATCACGATAAGAACAATCCCGATAAGAAGTCAGCGCCCTTCGCTGTGAACCAAATTGTGCACGGCTCCAATGCGCGGCTGAAGCACGACATGGATATGTGCGAAAAGTATGAAGTGCCCATCATCATTACGTCGCTTGGCGCCAAGCAGTGGGTCAACGATCAAGTTCACGGCTGGGGCGGCATTGTCCTACATGACATCATTAACAACCGCTTTGCGAAGAGCGCGATCGGTAAAGGGGCGGACGGTCTCATTGCCGTTGCAGCGGGGGCCGGTGGTCACGCGGGTCAGCTATCGCCTTTTGCATTAATTCAGGAAATCCGTGAGTGGTTCGACGGGCCGCTTCTCTTGTCAGGCTCTATGGCGACAGGCGACTCGGTCCTTGCGGCTCAGGCGATGGGTGCAGACATGGGTTACATCGGTTCTGCNTTTATTGCCACCGAGGAAGCCAACGCTGACGACGGCTACAAGCAAGCCATCGTAGACTGCGGTGCCGACGATATCGTTTACAGCAGCTTGTTCACCGGCGTTCACGGTAACTACTTGAAGCCTTCGATCGAAAATGCAGGCTTGGATCCGAACAATCTCCCAGAGAGCGACCCTACCAAAATGGACTTTGGCTCAGGCGGTAATACGGACGCAAAGGCGTGGAAAGACATCTGGGGCTCNGGCCAGGGAATTGGTGCAGTTAAAGCGCGCGAGACAGCAGGCGAATACATTGCAACGCTGGTCGAGCAGTACAACGCGGCTAAAGCACGGATTCTTTAAGTATGAGCGACCATCGCCCGAAGATTCCTCGCTCGCGCGAGGATGACTACAGCCCGGAAATCATTGCTGAACGTCAAGCGTTCATCGAGGCTCAAACCGGTGCCAANCTGAATCACACGAAGCAGTTTTCATACGATCCGCACGTTATGTCCGGAAACATCGAGAACATCTGGGGTGTTTCTCAGATCCCTATTGGTATCGCAGGGCCGCTGTTGGTGGACGGCGAATACGCCAACGGCGAGTTTTTCGTTCCCATGGCGACCGTTGAGGGAACCATGCTGGCGAGCTACAACCGTGGCATGAAGGTAATTCGTGAGTCTGGCGGCGTGAANACCACCGTATCTGCCGAATCCATGCAGCGAGCGCCCTTGTTTATCTTTAGCGATGCACGCGAGGCGCGCGACTTCCAGTTGTGGCTGAGAGCCAACTTTGACGCCATCAAAGAGCAAGCTGAAAGCACAACATCAGTCGGAAAACTACTTGAGCTCGAGAACTACCATACGCACAATTTTGTCGCGTGCCGTTTCGACTACTCCACAGGCGACGCGGCGGGTCAGAACATGACTAGCCGAGCCACGTTTTTTGCCTGTGAGTGGATTCGAAAGAACTACCCGGGTGCTATGCGCAACTANATGCTGTCGGGCAACTGGGACACCGAGAAAAAGACATCGGCTGTTAATATGCTCAAGGGGCGGGGCCGACGCGTCACCGCTGAAGTTACGATCCCACGCAAAGTGCTGATGGATAACCTACGCATCACACCAGAGCAGATGCAGTACGGCTATCAAATCACGACATTGTCTGCGCTGACGACCTCGAGCTCCAACAACGCAAGTCACCCTGCTAATGGCTTGGCTGCGCTGTATGCGGCCACCGGGCAGGATCTCGCCAACATCGGTGAGTCAAACCAGTGCACGGTGTATCAACGCATGACGCGTGAAGGAGATCACTATTTCTCGATCACTCTCCCTTCGATCATCATGGCAAGCTACGGCGGTGGCACGAATCTGCCAACGCAGCGCGAGTGCCTTGAGATGATGGACTGCTTTGGCAAGGATCGGGCGCTGAAATTGTGCGAGATTGCCGCNGGCTTAGTAGTGGCCGGAGAATTGTCTCTGGCCGCAGCAACGCGGGTCGACAAAGCAACGCGCACCAATGAATGGGTTGATGCGCACGAGCGATTAGGAAGAAATCGGTGATCAAAAAATCAGAGCGCCTCCAGGGCGCTTTTTTTCTCACAACGAGCTTTGTTCAGAAGCGCTCGATGCACCACCCGGGAGGGCAAAGAGGACGGNTAGGCTCAGGCGCCCGCTAGATGAGCTCTAGCATAGACTGTCTGAGTTAGTGCACGCGCTGACGCACCCCCCTTACCATCTTATTCGCCCGCCCCAATCCTCACCAACCTGCTGGCAGGAAGCTAGCGCTGAAGCCTATTTGCTCGAAGCCCTGAGCTCGGNCACCGATGAACCGCCCAAAAAACTGATTTCAACGAAAGTGCGATTGAACGCTAACGCCACGCTCTTTGAGGACCAGGTCACTAGACACAGTCGGACCTCTCTGGCTTTAGAGCCACACACAGATTCGAGCAATCAGCAAAACCCTCNCTCGATCGTGATATTCGGCATTTCGAGACCCGACGCCTCAGAGGGTCTCACCCAATTGATCAGCGTCAATCCATCTCGAATATCAATGTCACCAACAAGCTTGGGGCGCACAACTGCCCGTATACAGCGGACCGTCTTGATTAATGCAGAAGTAACTGGCGCAGTCACTATCGCTGGCTTGTGTGGTCCCAGATTTGGGCGTAGCGGTCATCTGAAAGTTCGTAGTGCTAGAGCTAGTCACAGTAACGTCGTAATAACTCTCTCCCGAGTCGACAGTATCAGCGCCGCTACCGTTAACCGCAGATACGCTGGCGTAGCTGAGGTTATCCNCAAAATATTCCGCCTGACGTAATTGCCAATCGAACAGCGAATTGCGCGCGTCCGCTCGTCGAGCCTTCATCACCGAGTCATTAAAAGATGGCACGGCGATGGCAGCCAAGATCCCGACAATAGCTAATACAATGAGAAGCTCTAGAAGCGTCANTCCTTGCTGGCGACTTTTCATGACAGCCATTACCTCCCCCGTAGTACTACTATTTGAAGCGGCATTTACATAAGTGTCTATGGCTAAAGGTAGCGACTTTACTTCGCACTGTCATTGGCTTTTGTGCTCAAGTGTGACGTTTAGTCGTGACCTGGATCCCCGATCTCGCAGGACGCGCACCATTACCCACTGACGGACTTGNAAACAGCAGTCTGGCGTATTCCGTTACACTCCCAATCCCACNTCAGCATGCATCGTTCAATCGATTTGCATAAAACGCTAAACGAGTCAGCGGTCGACACCGTAAACAAGAAAAGCCTCGGAGTACTTATAAATGAAACTATGCGCATGGATTCTAGGCATGCTTCTAACTCTGCCCCTCGCAAGCCATGGCGCGGTTGGCAACTCAACGGTGACAGTTAACCCACCCATACCGGCGCCTGACTGGACCTTGCCAGCCATCCAAAACGCCCAGGGCGACTTGTCGATGTCCGACTTCCGAGGGAAAATCACGTATGTGGATTTCTGGGCGTCGTGGTGCGGGCCCTGCCGATTGTCTCTCCCTGCGCTGAACAGTTTGAATGACGAGTTCGCTGACGACCCTGTGCAATTTCTGGCTATCAGCGTTGATGTCGTCGAGGAGGATGCGTGGGATTTCCTCGCACGTTACTCGGTGGACTACCCCGTGGTCATTGATACCGAGGGTGANATAGCGCGTCTATTTGCGGTTGATGGCATGCCATCAGGCTATCTACTGGATGCAGAAGGCCGTGTTAGGGAGATCCACATTGGGTTCAAGCGCGGAGATGAGNTGAAACTGGCTGAAAGTATCAAAAAGATGCTCGCTGAAATGGACGCTAGTTGAGCAATCGAGGTTTTTGATCCTCCAAGCCTCTACGATTAGCGTAACTCACATATCGGATACCCGAATGACGAAAGAAACGCTCTACTACGACGGTGCGTGCCCTTTGTGCTCGCGAGAAATGAAACATCTTGCGAAGCTCAAGCGGGATAGCTTGGATCTTGTCGACATACATCAGACTGATATCACCCAAGATATGCCCTCCAAAGAAGACTTGTTACTGAACTTGCACTTAAAGCGAGGTGATGAGTGGGTAGTGGGCGCAGACGCGAACGTGGCCGCTTGGCAGCACACGCGCTTGGGGCTGCTGTGGNCGTGGCTGCGCTGGCCNGTAGTCAGACAGATCNTAGACCCGGTCTACGCGTTCTGGGCCAAGCGNCGCTATGAGGGCCTCTATGGCGCGTCGCCTGAGAGAACGAACTCTCACCCGTGATCGATAAGCAAGCACTTCACTCGCTGGATAAGCGTCAGCGGACCGCACTCGTTAACAGCCTTCCGGGCTTTAAACCTGTTGTGCTCGTGGGTAGCGTCAACGACGACCGCCGCACCAACCTTTGCGTTATCAACTCATGTTTCCACGTGGGCGCAGACCCTGCGCTCATGGGTATGATTATCAGGCCCGCGCCTGAAGGCACAGAGCGCCATACGCTCGAAAATATCCTCGCGACTAAGACATATTCAGTTAGTGCGGTCACCCGTGCAATGGCACAGCGCGCGCATCACACGTCGGCGAGGTTTGACCGCGACCAATCAGAGTTCGACGCCTGCGGGTTTGTCGAACAGTGGCACGAGAACTTTCCCGCGCCCTATGTATCAGAATCCCCTTTGCAATTAGGCCTTAGGCTGGCAGAGCATCTTCCCCTGAGCATCAACGGCACGCACCTCATCATCGGTTCTATCGAGCAGATTCATCTATCCAAAAATGCACAGCGAGCCGACGGGTCTCTTAATCTTCAAGCCATGGACATCGTAGCCGGCGTAGGCTTGGATGCCTATCACTCCGTCAGTACGGCCCAACGCTTTAGCTATGCAAAACCGGACAAGCCGCCCGAACTTATCTAACAGTCGCAGGTCTAATGTTTCTTCGGTAGGCTTGCACAGATTACGATCGGGGGAAGATCAATGAGCGAAAAAGCGGCAGACGACAAAGCCAATCCATTCATTCTAGCCATCCTATTTGCAGGGATCTTGGCGACTTTAGTGTTCATTCTGATGACTGGGGACTATGGAAAGTCGGAAGTCCCCGAACAATCCACGGAAATAACGCCTGTTGAGATTGAGATGGTACCGGCTCCCGAACCTGAGCCTATCGTGGAGGAAGTCTTTGTCGTTGAAGAAGAGGTGTTACCTGAGCTGCCACCTGAGCCAACGGTTACCGAAGAAACTGCCGATGCCTATGCGCGTGAAACCATTGAAAGCGTCAATGGTGGTAAAGCACTCGCTCAATTCGTTGCTGGCGACTACATTGTGGAGCGCGCCGTAGCTATTGTTGATGCGCTCCGGAGGGGTGAAGTACCTTACAAGCTCCTGCCTGTTGGTCGTCCCTCAAAGCCCTTCCCCATCAGCGATGACGGACTCCGAGTGACAATGGATCCGTCTGGCTNTAGTCGCTACGACGTGTTTGCGCAATGGGTTAATGGCATNGATGTGTTGGCTATCGTCGAATTGCTTAGCGAATACGAGCAAATCGCCACCGAAGCCCTGTCCCGCATGGGCGTGGGCGATCTTGATATTCGAAGTGCTGTNCTCNCGGCAACCACGGAAATTTTAGCGACGCCGATAGCGCCTGAAAGCGCGGAATTAATGAAGCGCGAAGCCAACTGGCTCTACATGGATCCTGAACTTGAGGCACTGAGCTCGCTGCAGAAGCAAGTCTTACGGATGGGTCCCAAAAACTCGGAAATCATTCAGGCAAAGGCCCGCGAATTGCGCGGGGCCGTACTCGAACGTGGCATGGGNAGCTAATTTTTGTTGAACGGCTTTGACTAGTCGTTACAAGTCCTNCCCATCCATCTCATCCGGCGTTGCCTCGAGCAAGTGCATGAAGTGAGATGGTGAAAAGCCTCGAGAGGCCATGAACCTTCCCCGCTTCGCCCGATCTTTTTGTTTGCTGTCCCAATCTGATGGAAACGGCTTCCCGCCAAACTTACGCTCGTAAATCTCTTCTGCGAGTGCAAACCAATCGATACCGTCGGGAAACGCCGCGTCGACCGCGCTGTCGGGATCACAGCCCTTCTGTCGCAGTTCGAACGAGAGCTTTTTGGGTCCGCATCCACGGTTAACCAGCTGCCGAGCCATGGAAGCTGCGTAACGGGCGTCGCTTAGAAGTCCATCGGCTATCAATTCATCAACAACGGTGTGGCAAAGGTCATCGCCCTCAAGCCGCTGCCGGAAGCGGCGCTTGAGTTTGGTGATCATTTCCTGTGAGGAATGTTCACGCCGAGCCAACAAATCCATTGCNGCTCGGCGCAAATCAGAAGCACGCACCTCCACGGGCGGTCTATCCTTCAACAGACTCCTCGACGGGCGCTGCAGTCTCTTGAGGCGCAGTCTGTTCAGACTCTGGGGTCGGTAAATTCATTGTTTGACGTCGGATTTCATCCTCAATCTCGGTCGCGAGCGCAGGATTATCATCAAGGAACTTGGCAGCATTTGCCTTGCCTTGACCGATCTTATCGCCCTTGTACGCATACCAAGCACCAGATTTATCGACTAAATTCAGCTTCACGCCCCAGTCGAGTACCTCGCCCATATGGTAAATACCCGCGCCATACATAATCTGGAACTCGGCTTGTTTAAACGGCGGTGCGACCTTGTTCTTTACCACTTTTACCCGGGTTTCATTGCCGACGATTTCGTCACCCTCTTTAATGGCACCGATACGACGGATGTCGAGGCGAACGGACGAATAAAACTTGAGGGCGTTACCGCCGGTTGTGGTCTCGGGGCTCCCGAACATCACACCAATTTTCATGCGAATCTGGTTGATGAAAATAACAAGGCAGTTAGTTTGTTTAATGGCGCCCGTGAGCTTACGCATTGCCTGACTGAGCAGTCGCGCCTGAAGGCCAACGTGGGAATCACCCATATCACCCTCAATTTCAGCTTTTGGCGTCAAGGCTGCGACCGAGTCAATAACCAGCACGTCTACAGCACCTGATCTCACCAGCATTTCTGACACTTCGAGTGCCTGTTCGCCGGTATCGGGCTGCGACACGATCAAGTCATCCATCTGCACGCCGAGCTTTTCGGCATATTGTGGGTCCAGTGCGTGCTCTGCATCCACAAAAGCTGCCGTACCGCCCATCTTTTGCGCTTCAGCGATGACCTGTAGCGTCAATGTTGTCTTACCCGATGACTCAGGGCCATAGATCTCAACGATCCGGCCACGCGGTAATCCACCGATNCCCAAAGCAATATCAAGACCGAGTGAGCCAGTAGAAATTGCAGGAATGGCTACGCGCTCCTGATCACCCATGCGCATGACCGTACCCTTTCCGAACTGACGTTCAATTTGCGCGAGTGCGGCGTCGAGTGCCTTTTGCTTGTTCNGGTCCATGAGTCTCTCCGTAAGAATTAAGTACTGTATATATAATCAGTATTTTTNAATCAAATTGCAATGCAGTTTACGTGGGTTTTTTGGGTTTGGAATCAGCATGCCTGATCACCTGTCGCCTAAAGCGACAGTGGATCTCTCTGCAGCGTCAGTTAAGGCTCATCACCAAAGATACCGATGAACTTCACCCCAGAACCGCTGACACTCGCGCGATACATGCCCGGGGTATTAAAAATCATAGTCACCTCACCACCAGCGTCCACGGCNACAATACCGCCGTCGCCACCCGCCACTACCAACTCATCCATGATCACGGCTTCAGCGGCCTCGTTAAGGCTTTGACCGGCGAATTGCATGCGAGCACAAATGTCTCTCGCCACCGTATGACGAANGAAGTATTCGCCATGGCCCGTCGCAGAGACTGCACACGAGCGATTGTCCGCGTAGGTCCCAGCACCGATCACTGGCGCATCACCAATACGGCCCCANCGTTTTCCAGTCATTCCGCCGGTTGAGGTACCCGCGACGAGGTTGCCTTTTGAATCGAGAACCACCACGCCCACGGTACCGAACTTATAGTCGACATGAGGCTCGATACCCGCCTGCGTGCGCGCTTTATAGGACTCAAGGGCACGTTTACGCCGCTCGGTCTCGAAATACNCTGGCGACACCTCAGGAATACCCAACTCCTTTGCAAACTGTTCAGCGCCTCGAGACGCGAGCATGACATGCGGTGACTGCTCCATTACGGCTCTTGCAAGGGCAATGGGTGATTGAACAGTAGTCACGCCCGCNACCGCACCCGCATCCATCTGCGCACCATGCATAATCGACGCATCGAGTTCATGCTGCCCGTCCCAGGTNTAGACGGAGCCCTTACCGGCATTGAATAGAGGCGAGTCCTCCATGCGCTGGATAATGGCCACGACCACGTCCAGGCCATCTTCACCCGCCTGTAGCTGCTGATAGCCCTCAGATATCGCCTTATCGAGAAAGCTCCGATATTCGGCCTCGACCTCGGCGCTCATGCGATCGCGCTCGATCGTACCCGCACCACCGTGTAGGGCGATCGCCACGGGCTGCTCAGACGCAACAGCCCACAGGGGAAAGAGGCAAATAAACAGTCCGCTAAGCAACCGCATGTTCACTCTCCGTCGTGTCGGAAGACAGCGCCCGCTTTCATAATGAAATTAGGTCGCTCAAGCACCCTTACGTCGTCCAGTGGGTTTTCATTGAAAGCGACGATATCGGCGTGGAAACCGGGCGCTATCTGACCGAGCTCACTCTCGACATTTAGAAGGTCGGCCGCATTAACGGTTGCCGACTGTATCGCGGCCATGATGGGCATACCTGCCTCTACCATAAACCGAAATTCCTTGCCATTAGCGCCGTGAGGCGAAACGCCTGCATCTGTGCCGAACGCAATCTTCACGCCCGACTTATAAGCCGCACCAAAGGTATCCTGGATCAATGGCCCAATCGCGGCGGCCTTCGGACGAACCACCGCCGGCAACTTNTTGTCGAGCTCGGCCAAATCACCTACCCATTTACCGGCTGAAATCGTGGGGACATACCACGTACCGTTTTTTCGCATGAGTCGCATGGCTTCCTCATCCATGTAGGTTCCATGCTCCACCGAGTCGACACCGGCTCTGATAGCTCGTTTCATACCCTGCGCGCCGTGCGCGTGAACCGCAACGACAAAGTCATAGTCCTTNGCCGCAGTAACCACCGCTTCGAGTTCTTCATNGGTAAACTGCGGGTTGTCACCACTCTTGGCGAGCGACAGTACCCCACCGGTCACCGTGAGCTTGACGACATCGCTGCCGTCCTTATATCGCTGTCTTACAGCTTTGTAGGCATCGTCAGGGCCATTGATCACGCCTTCTTTTGGACCCGGATCGCCACGCAAGTCAGCCCTCACCCCGTTTGTGGGATCTGCGTGACCACCGGTGGTCGCCATTGACTTGCCTGCCGCAAAGATTCGAGGTCCAGGTACTATGTTTTTTGCAATGGCATCGCGCAGCGCAAAGATGGCCTCTATGTCACCAGCGCCAAGATCCCGGACGGTAGTGAACCCTGCATCTAAGGTTCGTTGCGCAAATACGGTCGATCGCAGTGCGATATCAGCTGAATTCATGAAAAAGTCTTCGGAGTAACTCGCAGGGGGGTCCAGCTCACCGTCGAGGTGGACGTGCATGTCCATGAATCCAGGGGAGACATAGGCGCGACTCAAGTCGATGACGTCACTACCCTCTAGCGTGATAAAGCCGTCGTCAACCGACACAACTCGGCCATTTTCGACGGTGATTGATTGTTTTTCTAGGACCTCACCTTCCCGGGTGTCAAATAGGAATCCCGCGTGAATTACGGTAGCCGCTAAAGCCGACTGAGTGNCAAGAATTGCCAAAAGAGCGAGCGCTGTTCTAATCATAAAAATTCCTTTGGTTTTTTTGTTTTATATCGAGACGATAGCGACAAAAAAGGATNTCGACCAGTACCCCTCAACAAACATCTGAGATTAATCTAGGCATAACCCGACGCAACGCTTTTTATGCCCGGGTTGGGATTTAAACGAGGTCACTTTTCACCTATCCTCGTCGTTTCGCTTNAGCCTATGCCGCAGTACATGCCGACGACCCCGGACACAAGTCAGCACACGCCGATGATGCGCCAGTTTCTGGCCATCAAAGAGGCGCACCCAGACGAACTGCTGTTCTATCGCATGGGCGATTTCTACGAGCTCTTCTATCGCGATGCAGAGATTGCAGCCCCCGTGCTCGATATTACGTTGACGTCGCGTGGGAAGTCAGCTGGCGAACCCATCCCGATGGCTGGGGTGCCGTTCCACGCCGCTGAGAGCTATCTCGCGAANCTTGTCCGGGCCGGATTTTCCGTTGCAATCGCTGAGCAAATTGGTGACCCAAACGAATCTAAAGGACCTGTCGAAAGAAAGGTGGTTCGCGTCGTAACGCCGGGCACGCTCACCGACGAGTCGCTGCTCGATGCCAGCGGTGATGCACTGATCGTCTCCGTATTTCGGAAGCAGCTCAGTTCGGGTATTGCCTGGATGGATCTGAGTAGCGGGCGATTCCTGGTCACGGAAGTTGAGGGAGATGAAGCACTTAGCGCTGAATTACAGCGGCTTTCACCGGCGGAATTGCTCCTCGCAGACGAAGCGAGCGTACCCTTACTAGCCGACCGCGTGGCGATCAGACGCCTTGCGTCCTGGCAGTTCGACGAAGACAGCGCGCGTACCCAGCTGAATCAGCACTTTCAGACCCGCGACCTCAGTGGATTTGGCTGCGATGACCTCTCGCTGGGCATATCGGCGGCAGGCTGCCTGTTAGATTACGTGAAAGACACGCAGCGCAATGAGTTACCTCATCTCAACTCGATACGTCACGAGCGTCAAAGCGACTCGGTCATTCTGGATGCCGCGACTCGCCGAAACCTTGANATCGACCTGAACCTCCATGGCGGCGAGGACAACACGTTGTTCTCGGTATACAACTCGACGGTAACGGCTATGGGGACGCGCCACCTTAAACGCTGGCTACATAGGCCTGTGACCCTCCGCTCAGTCCTCGAGGCCCGTCTTGATGCCGTCTCGCGATTGACGCAAGACTATGCGTTCGAGACAACGCGACAGGCACTAAAGCCCATCGCAGATCTTGAGCGCATCTTGGCAAGAGTCGCATTGCGCTCATCTCGGCCGCGAGATCTTACGCGGTTGCGCGATAGCCTCTGGGCATTGCCGGCATTGATAACAGCCACCCCTCACGAGGCGAGCCTACTTCAAACGCTGCACAGTGATATCGGTCAGTACCCCGAGCTCTGTGAGCTCCTGAGTAGCGCTCTTGTTGAATCACCACCTGTGGTCATTAGAGATGGCGGAGTTCTTGCTGAAGGCTATGACGAAGAGCTCGATGAGTTGCGTGGCATCAGTGAGAACGCAGGCGAATACCTTGTCGATATCGAGCGTCGTGAGCGAGAGGCAACGGGGCTGTCCACGCTCAAAGTGGGTTACAACAGGGTTCATGGGTATTACATAGAAATTAGCCGGCAGCAGTCGGACCAGGCCCCCGACACCTACCAGCGACGACAGACACTCAAAAACGTCGAGCGATTTATCACACCTGAGCTCAAGCAGTTCGAGGACAAGGCCTTATCTAGTCGAAGCCGAGCATTAGCGCGAGAAAAGTTTTTGTATGAGGCCCTTGTAGAGCGGATTGCAGAGGATTTATTGCCTCTACAAACGACATCGCGAGCTATCTGCGATCTCGATGTACTGGCCTGCTTTGCGGAGCGTGCTAATGCCTTATCACTGAGTCGCCCTACGTTTAGTGAGCAGGCGCAGCTCGATATCTCTAATGGACGACACCCCGTTGTTGAACAGGTGAGTGACAAGCCGTTTATCGCCAACAATACCTTGCTCAATGAAGATAGGCGCATGCTGCTCATTACAGGACCCAATATGGGCGGAAAATCGACGTACATGCGGCAAAACGCGCTTATTGTCCTACTGGCACACTGCGGAGCTTTTGTGCCGGCTGATAGCGTGTCCCTGTCGCTCGTTGACCGCATTTTCACTCGCATTGGATCGTCAGACGATCTGGCTAGCGGCTTATCCACGTTCATGGTTGAGATGACTGAAACCGCCAATATNCTGCACAACGCCAGCGAGAAAAGCCTTGTGCTGATGGATGAAGTCGGTCGTGGTACGAGTACGTTCGATGGCTTGAGCATTGCGTGGGCATCGGCAGTCGCACTCGCCGANCGGGTCCGTGCCCTCACCTTTTTTGCTACACATTATTTTGAGCTCACCGCTCTGCCGGACGAACATGCCTCTATGGCAAACGTTCACTTAGATGCCACTGAACATGAGGACCATGTCGTATTCATGCATCACATTCAGGAGGGACCTGCAAATCGCAGTTTTGGGCTAGAAGTTGCTAAACTAGCGGGCGTTCCGACGGGAGTGTTGCTCCACGCTCGGCAGAAACTCNGCGAACTAGAGAGTCAACAGATGGCAGAGAGCGCACCGGTCACCGGNGGGCAAGCAGAACTTTTCAGTACACCCACCGCAAAGAACCCTGCCCTGGATGTCCTATCAGAAATTGATCCTGATCAAATGACACCAAAAGAAGCTCTCGATGCACTGTACACATTGAAAACTTTACTAGACANCTAGTTCGTCTTAAAATTTTTACACTCACCGCGGTAAATCACAAAGAAAAGCGGGTATTGGGGGAAGTACTATGACATTCGTCGTTGGCGAAGACTGCATTAAATGTAAACACACGGACTGCGTGGAAGTGTGTCCAGTGGACTGTTTTTACGAGGGTCCAAACTTTCTGGTTATCCACCCAGACGAGTGTATCGACTGCGCGCTCTGCGAGCCTGAGTGCCCCATCGACGCCATTTTCTCTGAAGATGAGCTACCCGCGGATCAGGAGAACTTCCTAGAGCTCAATGCGCAGCTCGCCGAGATCTGGCCTAACATCACAGAAAAGAAAGACGCGCCAGCGGATGCGGAAGATTGGGAAGGAAAGCCCGGTAAACTTGCGCTCCTAGAACGCTAATCGTCAGACAAGCAACTCTTCTTCGGACAGGCCGTCGCGTTGCGCTGCGCGCTTCAGCCTTGCCAGTGCGTCGATTTGAATCTGCCTCACNCGCTCTCGGGTGAGGCCAACCTCCTCCCCCACCGCCTCTANGGTTGAAGCTTCGTAGCCCATCAATCCGAATCGTCTTGCGAGTATCTCGCGCTGGCGATCTGGAAGATCATCTAACCAATCTTCGAGGCACCCCTCGACCTTTTGGTCATCGACAATTGAAAACGGATTGTCCTCTCCCTGTGACGGGACAGTTTCAACAAGGCTGCGATCGCTATCAGTNGAGAGTTGGTTATCAACCGACGTTATTTTTTCGGACAGTTTAAGAAGGTTGCTCACCTCTCCGNGGTCACGATCAAGAACATCCGCAATCTCACTTGTCGACGGCTCGCGCCGCAACGAACTTCTCAACTCCCGCGTGCATCGCACAATGATGTTGATGTCTTTTTGAATATGGATAGGTAGCCTGATAGTTCTACCCTGGTTCATCAAGGCGCGTTCAATACTCTGACGGATCCACCATGTCGCATAGGTGGAGAACCTGAAGCCACGATCGGGGTCGAACTTCTCAACAGCGCGGATCAGGCCCAGATTCCCCTCCTCGATCAAGTCAAGCAGCGGCAGCGCACGATTTGTATAGCGCTTCGCGATCATCACCACTAAGCGCAAATTGCTGTTAATCATCCGATGCCGAGCCATCTCATCACCGGCTTGTAGCGCTTTTGCGACAAGAACCTCTTCAGCCGCTGTTAGCAGCGGTGTTGACCCAATTTCGTTGAGATAAAGCTGCACGGGATCGGCATCACGAATCCTATCCGACGACTCGTGTAGCTTGACCGCTTCGCTCTTTTCTATTTGGAAATTNAGCTCGGCCTCACTGGCTGCGGGTGATTCAAGTGTTTCAAGGTCTGCCATAAGAGTTTCCCCCCTCTTTGGCGCCCCTCACTCTCAACGACGTCTGGGAAGCACTGNCAGCGGGTCTATAGGTTGACCCCGTCGACGTAGCTCGAAATGCAGCTTCACTGTATCGGTTCCGCTGCTACCCATGGTTGCTATCTGCTGTCCTGCTTCAATCTTCATATTCTCTGAGACTAGCAATCGCTCGTTGTGACCGTAGGCACTTAAGTACGTTTCGTTGTGCTTGATAATCAGTAACGAGCCATAACCCGTTACACCAGTCCCGGCATATACCACCTTACCAGCCGCCACAGCCTTTACCGGATCGCCCCGCTTACCAGCAATATCGATGCCCTTATGCCGATTGCTCGAGAAGGTTCGAATAACTTTGCCCGTTGAGGGCCAACGCCAGCGCGACACGGACTGTGACTTATTCACACTAGCACTTGGGGCCTGCGACTGTAATGAAGGTTTTGTTACCGGTGTCACTTTTGACTGCTTCGGGGCGCTTTTCTTTACTTTTTCTGGAGGTGGAGGCGTTTTGACAGCGACTTTGGGAGCTTTCTTTACAGGCTGAGGCGCTGGCTTCGCTGTTCTGAGCCTCTGCCCTACTTTGATCATATACGGTGGCTGAATATCGTTTCGTNCCGCCAACTCGCGGAAATCGATGCCAAGACGAAAAGCAATGGAGTAGAGCGTATCGCCTCTTACAACGGTGTAGGGTTTACCCTGTTCCAGCTTGGCGCCGTAATCTTTAGTGGCGCTCGCTACACCATTGGTTTGACCATCATCTTCCCAAGGTCGCAGGTTATCGGGATCTGTTCCCGAGCATCCTGCTAGCAACGTCGTTAGAGCAATGATGTTTCCGAATAGACGCATCGCGGATCGCTTTGCCACAACTTAGTGCTCAACGGAACCGAGCGATAGCAGACCCGAAACTACTATCGCACCCAGACTAAACGCGATAAGACATAGCCACAGCATGGGCTCACCCACGAGCTCCGCGTACGCCTGAGGTGACACAGGCAAGCTCTGAACAACACGGTTATCGCCATGTCTATCCACTANAGAGGAGACCGGCTGTTGCCAGGGCCATAACATAATGACGGATCCCAGCAGGAAGCCGTAGAGGGTTGCCATGGTGGCACGCTGAGCGCGCGCTAGCAGTGCTTTCAATAAACGGGAAAAGGCCAGCAGACCGCAAAGGCAGCCCAGCACGAAGAGACTAATGGTACCGAGATCGAGACTAACCACTGCGCTGATCACTGGTTGATACATACCAAGAATAAGCAATAAAAAACTGCCGGAAATGCCAGGCAGTAGCATGGCCGAAATAGCAATGGCGCCGGCAAGGAAAATGCTTAGAGGAGTAACAGGAAGCTGTGTGGCCTGCATCAAGCCCAGAGTGAGCGCTACGCCAATGCCCGCAAACCAGAGTCCAAAATCACGAGCCGTCCATTCCACACGCGCGACTAAGAATAGATGCACTGCGCTGGCCAATACCAAACCACAAAAAAGTGACCACAAGGGCAGCGGATAATTCAGTAGCAACCAGTTCATTAGTGCTGCAAGTACGACCACAGAAGACAAAATTCCAGCANCGACCGCGAGCAAAAAATTCCCGTCAACATGCGCCCATGCGCCTTTGAAGTCACCGGAAAACACCAGCCTTAAGGCATCCAAACCAACGGCCGCAATAGCCGCAATAAACCGATCATAGATGCCTGTAATGAGGGCTATCGTCCCGCCAGAAACACCCGGTACAAGATCTGCCGCGCCCATGGCGAGTCCACGCNAATAAAGGCCCAGCCAATCCCGTGTATCAAGGCTCATCGCTGCAACCCTTCCAGCATGGGCACAAAGAAAACGTCCTCGATGATGGTCTCTTCAAACCCTTCGTCGCCTAGCTGAATGCGCACCAACTTCTGCGAATCTCCACCCACCGGTAGAAGAAGAACGCCGCCCGGTGCTAATTGAGAGAGCAAACGCTCAGGCACCGTCTCGGGTGCCGCGGCGCCAAGAATGANGTCAAAAGGTGCGAACTCCTCCCAGCCTTCAAAACCGTCTCCGTGTTTACAGCGAACGTTGCGTGCCTTGAGCTTTCGAAGACGCACACGTGCCTTGTCTAATAGAGGCTTGATCCGCTCCACCGAGTACACTTCTTCGGCAATGTTTGACAGAACGGCGCTTTGGTAACCAGAACCTGTACCCAGTTCTAATACACGTTTCGGCCTACCCGACAGCAAGGCAAGCTCCGTCATTCTTGCAACGATATAGGGCTGACTCAGCGTTTGATTGAATCCGATGGGTAACGCCGTGTCTTCGTACGCTCTGTGGGCCAGCGCTTCGTCGACGAACAAATGGCGAGGCGTGTCAGTCATTGCCTGCAGAACACGCTCATCAGAGATCCCTTGAGCCTTCAACCGCTCAATGAGTCTCAGCCGCGTTCGCTGCGATGTCATACCGATACCGCGGAGGTCTGTCACTGGATGGGACTCTCCTGCAGTAAAACCACCGCATGCACCGCAATACCCTCTTCACGACCGANAAAACCCAGACCTTCCGTGGTTGTCGCTTTCACATTAATTCTGTCTAGATCGGCGTCCAGATCCTCGGCGAGGTACTCGCGCATCCCCACGATATGGGATNCGAGTTTGGGCGCTTGAGCAATAATCGTTAGATCCGCATTCCCTAGCGCAAACCCTCTCGCCTTGACCTGTGCCATCACCTGTCTGATTAGCGCGCGGCTATCAGCCCCCTCATACGCCGGATCATCATCCGGAAAGTGATGGCCAATATCACCNAGCGCGAGTGCGCCTAACAGGGCATCAGTGAGCGCGTGTAGCGCCACGTCCCCATCTGAGTGGGCTATCAAACCTCTTTCATGCGCGATGCGGACACCACAGAGCATGACGTGATCGCCCTCGCCGAACGCATGTACATCATAACCATGACCAATTCTCATGAGGCGTCCTCCTCAGCCATACGCTGCAAGATAATTTCAGCAAACGCCAAATCGATAGGCAGCGTTACTTTGATATTGCTTGACGGTCCCTCGAGAATCGCGACTGGAAAGCCAGACAACTCCATAGCCATCGACTCATCGGTGATTGGTAACTCATCGCTCAGAGCAGACGATAGCGCGGTCTCNAGCTCGGGCAAGCGAAACATTTGAGGTGTTTGCGCGCGCCAGATCACACGGCGATCCAGTGACTCACTTACCCTGAGGTTTGAGGACACGCGCTTTAANGTATCTGTAGACGCTTGCGCTAGCACGGTGCCTATACCGCTCTCCAATGTGTGATCTATCAAGTCGCGCAATAGCGACACAGTGATACANGGGCGCGCCGCGTCATGAACCAGCACCCAGTCATCTGGCCCCGCGTAGGGCGCGATCGCTTGTAGCCCAGATAACACCGAGTCTGCTCGCTCATTGCCACCGGCCGCTCTGAATACCCTTGGATCAGAGAGACTATCGATCGAATCCGCACGTCGATCGCTCGGATCGAGTACAACCACCAGTCCACGAATGTCAGGGCAAGCCAATAGTGCTCTCAAGGTATATTCGAGGATCGGTATGCCGTTCACCATGAGGTACTGCTTTGGCACCTCAGCCGCCATTCTGCTTCCGCTACCTGCAGCAGGCACGACTGCCCATATGCTGCTACTCACGGCGACTTCTCTTCACTGTCATCCTCGACAAAGAGAATAAACTCCTCTCCTTGCCGAACCAACCCGAGNTCTTCGCGCGCAACCGCCTCTAGCATTTCATCGCCTTCCTGCAACTCAAGCACTTGACGCGCAAGCGCATCATTCCGTTCACGAAGTCGTTGATTGCTCTCCTCGCCAGCCAGAGCCTGCGTCTCGAGACCCTGACGTTCTCGAATACCTCCCTCGCCCAACCACAGCCGATATTGCAACAGGANCAACAGCCCCAGTAGCGCTACCAGCAGGGGCCGCATTCNNTCAGGCCCCTCGTTCCAATTCGGCTCTACCTCTGTAGGGAGCCGTCATTCCAAGTTCGGCCTCAATCCTCAGCAACCGGTTGTACTTTGCTACTCGATCGGAGCGGCAGAGTGAGCCCGTCTTAATCTGGCCTGCGCCGGTGCCCACGGCGAGATCGGCAATCGTAGCGTCTTCCGTCTCCCCACTGCGGTGAGAGATGACCGCGGTAAAGCCTGCATCCTGCGCCATTTTGATGGCATCCAGCGTTTCACTGAGTGATCCGATTTGATTGAACTTAATCAAAATCGAGTTGCCGATATTCTCGTCAATGCCGCGCTNCAAGATACTGGTATTAGTGACGAACAGGTCGTCGCCGACAAGCTGTACCTTATCCCCGAGCTTATCGGTTAGGTATGCCCAGCCCGCCCAATCGGACTCGTCGAGTCCATCTTCTATTGAGACAATAGGATGGGACGCTGCCAGGTCAGCCAGGTAGTCAGAAAAACCCTCACTTGAGAAAGATCGTGCTTCACCTGATAGGTGATACTGACCCTCTCGATAGAATTCAGAGGCTGCGCAATCGAGCGCCAAGGTGATGTCCTGACCGAGGACGTATCCCGCGTTTCCAACCGCTTCAGCGATGACCTCAAGTGCCGCCGCATTCGATGGNAAGTCAGGCGCGAAACCACCTTCATCACCAACGGACGTCGCCATTCCGCGGGCGCCCAGTACCTTCTTGAGATGATGGAAAATCTCCGCACCCACTCGTAGNGCGTCAGCAAACGAGGTCGCAGATACCGGCTGAATCATAAACTCTTGAATATCAACATTATTATCAGCGTGCTCTCCCCCGTTGAGGATATTCATCATCGGCACAGGCATGGTGAGCTGCGTGGTACCTGCCAGATGAGCTATGTGCTCATACAACGGAATTTTTGCTGATTGCGCCGCGGCTCGCGCGTTAGCGAGTGAGACTGCCAAGATAGCATTCGCACCGTATTTACTCTTGTTAGGCGTGCCATCGGCGTCGAGCATTCGCTGATCTACCGCCCGCTGATCCATGGCGTCGTGACCGATCAAACACTCACGAATAGGTCCATTGACATTAGCGACGGCGGTCAACACGCCCTTTCCCAAGTAGCGGGACGGGTCAGCATCACGCAATTCAAGCGCTTCTCGTGAACCCGTACTGGCGCCCGACGGCGCATAGGCCACGCCCACGGTATCGTCATCCAAGGTAACTTCGGCCATTACCGTGGGGTTNCCTCGGGAGTCCATGACTTCAAACGCCCGAATATCAATAATTTCGCTCACCACTTACTCCAGTCAGTGCTAGTTAATATCTAGTTGCGGTAGGCCTTTGACAAGATCGTCAACGGCTTTTACCTGCTCCAGGAAAGGTCGTAATTGCTGCAACGGTAAAGCGCTTGGACCGTCGCACAGCGCCTTATCTGGATCGGGATGCGACTCCAAAAAAAGTCCCGCAAGGCCTGTCGCCATTCCAGCCCTTGCCAGCTCAACCACCTGGGCGCGACGACCCCCTGAGGCTGCGTCACCCGGGTCTCGGCGCTGCAGCGCATGAGTAACATCAAAAATAACGGGGACATCTTCCGTTGTTTTGCGCATTACCCCGAACCCCAGCATGTCAACGACCAAATTATCGTAGCCAAAGTTGCTGCCTCGCTCACACAAGATCAAACGGTCATTACCACATTCTCTAAACTTGTGAACGATGTTGCACATCTGCTCAGGACTTAAAAACTGGGGTTTTTTGATATTGATAACGGCCCCTGTCTCAGCCATGGCCTTAACAAGGTCCGTTTGACGCGCTAAAAAGGCGGGTAGCTGAATAATGTCGACAACATCGGCTGCAGGCGCAGCCTCCTCTGGCGTATGCACATCGGTAATGGTCGTCAGACCAGTGACCTTCTTAACCGTCTCGAAGATCGCAAGCCCGCGTTCTAGTCCGGGTCCACGAAATGAATTGATCGAGGAGCGGTTTGCCTTATCGTAGGATGCTTTGAAGACCAGCGGAATCGCCAGTTCTACGCAAACTTCCTGATAAGTACTGGCAACATCAACCGCAAATTGCTCGGACTCCAATACGTTGACGCCACCGACCAGCACAAAGGGCTTGTCGTTCCCAAACTCAATGTCACCAACAGCGACCGTTCGCTGAGCCATTAGTGTTTCACCTCAACAGCCGCATTGATAAAGCCCGAGAACAGAGGGTGGCCGCCACGTGGTCGGGAGGTAAATTCGGGGTGGAACTGACAGGCAACGAACCACGGGTGATCGGCTAACTCAACCATTTCGACCAGCCCCTTATCCTGCGACCAACCCGAAATAGTCAATCCCTGAGCTTCAAGCTTCGGCACTAGCGTGTTGTTCACTTCGTAGCGGTGTCGATGTCGCTCTCGGACAATGTCATCGCCGTAAATTTCACGAGTCTTGGTGCCTTCCACCAAGAAGCAGGGCTGTGAACCGAGGCGCATCGTGCCGCCCATATCAGAATGTTCATCACGAACTTCAATATCGCCAGTCTCGGTCTGCCATTCAGTAATCAATCCAATGACAGGATATGGCGTATCGGCGTTCATTTCGGTCGAATGCGCCCCCTCGAGTCCGCAGACATTGCGGGCGAACTCAATCATGGCCATATGCATTCCCAGGCAAATACCTAGGTATGGGATCTTGTTTTCTCTCGCATACTTAACCGCGGCAATTTTGCCCTCGATACCACGGTCACCAAAGCCGCCAGGCACCAAAACAGCATCTAGCGTCGAAAGAATATCGGTTCCCTGAGTTTCGAGATCTTCCGCATCAATGTATTCGATGTCGACGTGGGTATTGGTGCGCAAACCCGCATGTCCCAAAGCCTCGTTGAGCGACTTGTACGCATCAATGAGATCGGTGTACTTACCCACCATCCCTACTTTGACCCGCGCCCGCCGGTCGGCGAATTCCCTGGCGACAACATCATCCCACTCGGTAAAGTCTGCATCGCTCGGTGACATGCCGAATCGCTCGAGAATATAGTCGTCCAAGCCCTTTTCATGCAGGTTCTTTGGAATCTTATAAATGGAATCAGCATCGAGAACAGGAATCACAGCCCGCTCTTCGACGTTGGTAAAGAGTGAGATCTTCTTGCGCGCGCCATCGTCGATTTCGACCGAACATCGGCACAAGAGCACGTCCGCCTGTAAACCGATGGATCGCAGCTCTTTCACCGAGTGCTGCGTTGGCTTGGTTTTGATCTCACCCGCGGTAGGAATGTACGGTACCAAGGTCAAGTGCATCAGCAGTGCGCGCGACGCACCCGCTTCAAGTTTGAGCTGTCTGAGTGCTTCGAGAAAGGGCTGGCTCTCGATATCACCCACGGTACCGCCGACCTCAACAACCGCCACCTCAGCACCCTCAGCCCCTGCAATGACGCGGCGCTTTATCTCATCAGTTATGTGAGGAATAACTTGAACAGTTCCACCTAAATAATCACCACGGCGTTCTTTTCTAAGAACCTCATCGTAAACCTGACCGGTGGTGAAGTTATTTCGCTTGGACATGGTCGCCCGGGTAAAACGCTCGTAGTGCCCCAAGTCTAAATCGGTCTCGGCGCCGTCATCGGTTACAAAGACCTCACCGTGCTGAAACGGACTCATGGTCCCCGGATCTACATTAATGTAGGGATCTAATTTCAGAAGTGTAACTTTGAGGCCACGCGCCTCAAGCACTGCAGCAAGCGATGCAGCCGCTATTCCTTTTCCCAATGAGGAAACAACACCGCCGGTAACAAAAACGTATCGCGTCATGAACTCCACCAAAGCAAGAGGAACTGTGGGGCGGCGAACAAAGGGTTGCCGACAGCATAGCTCCGATGGGCGTTCAGCTTACCAAAGAGTCGTCACTCGCTCAATTTACAAAGGCGATTTTTGGCGGTGTCCAAACCGGTACTAATCCTCCTTTACAGGGTGGTGATTTTAAGCAGTCAACACTCAGCCCAATATCGGGGATGGCAATGATCTGATCATCCTTCGTCACCAATGGATATCCGGCCCGAAGATAAGGCGGTACACCCGCTTCCTGAAGCCACTGGGTGACGGATCGTCGGGGACGTCCACCAATCGATGTGATCTCTCCGGGAATCGGCGACCTAACCGTCACCGCCATACCCATAGGAAGTCCAAGATCAGCATTTTGCCAGGCTAGTTCACCCCAGGCACCTGACACCGTATCGCCCACCTCGCACGACGCGTCGAAAGCGCGATCATTGGCTACGGGGTAAACATGAACACCTTGGCGCCATCGTTGAATCAGGTAACCACCCACTCTCAATTCCGGCAACTTGTCTCCGGGCGCCTGCACGCATTGCCGAGCAAACTCTTCTAATGCAACGTACTCAGGTAGGGGCGCGTTCAGCTCTCGAAGCCAGGCATGCAGTGCGCGATGCAAGCTCTTGGCATCCCCCGCGTCGATTGGCAAATATGGCCCGCCCAATCGAGTGTAATGCGTCTGGTTGTCGGCTGCTTCGAAGGCTGCAAGCTCACCGCTTAACGACGCGGAACGCACGAACCCCGATCGGTACCCTGGCCATCTCGCCTCAATGAGTGGCAACACCTCGTGGCGCAAATAGTTGCGATCGAAACGCCTGTCGTCGTTACTACTGTCAGTTAGGTA
Organism: Halieaceae bacterium; assembly: GCA_002691565.1. Taxonomy (GTDB): domain Bacteria; phylum Pseudomonadota; class Gammaproteobacteria; order Pseudomonadales; family Halieaceae; genus Luminiphilus. The sequence goes on along the minus strand of NZIH01000019.1, from coordinate 21,135 downwards.
GTTAAGTTCATTGACTCTTGCATAGTGCTCAATCTGAGCTCGCGAGACGCCCAGCAGTGGCCTCAATAGTGACCCCTTACCCAGTGATCGATGCTCCGGTATACCCGCTAGCCCCGAGGGGCCAGCACCGCGAATCAGGCGAAAGAGTACCGTCTCAACTTGATCGTCAAGATGATGTCCCAGCAGCAAAATATCACCCACCTCCAGAAACGCCTCAAATGCCCTGTATCTGGCGTCTCGCGCCTGTGCTTCGGGAGATGCCGCCGATTCAACAGAGACGACCTCCTGATGAAAGCCAACACCGAGCTCGGAGGCCACTTTCCCGCAGTGCATAGCCCACGCATCGGCGTTCCCGTGAAGCCCATGATTGACGTGCAGCGCCACGATAGGCGGCAGTGTTTCCCGCTGAGAAAGCTCGGCTAATGCGTGTAACAAGCTATGGCTGTCTGCGCCACCAGAGAACCCGACACACAAGCGCGCTGCTCCCTGAAGTGACGCTCGTTGCGAGATCAGTGCTTGGAGCAACGCCATTTCGCGATCATGCGCTGCCGTAAGCCATCAGTCGTTGGTACCGGGACTCCACCAGACTATCCGCATCGGTGGCACACAACCGATCTAGTTGATGGGAAACATGCGCTCGAATTCGGCGCGCCATCTCTTCGACATCGCGGTGTGCACCCCCAAGGGGCTCCTGAATGGTGGTATCGACAATACCCAGCTCCTCAAGTGTCGATGAGGTAACACCCATAGCTTCCGCGGCTTGCGGAGCGAATTCGCTGCTCTTCCAGATAATATTCGCGCAGCCTTCGGGCGATATGACAAAGTAGGTTGAGTACTGAAGCATGGCCAAGTGATCTCCCACCCCAATACCCAGTGCGCCGCCCGAGGATCCTTCTCCGATCACGACACAGACGATCGGCGTTCTCAAACGCGACATAACAGCGAGATTCTGTGCGATGGCCTCGGAGATTCCACGCTCCTCGGAATCGATACCGGGATACGCTCCAGGGGTGTCGATAAGTGTTACCACGGGCATGTTAAAACGCTCAGCCATTTCCATTAGACGCAACGCTTTGCGATAACCCTCAGGCTTTGGCATGCCGAAATTTCGATAAACCTTATCTTTGACCGCTCTGCCCTTCTCCTGACCAATCACCATGACAGGCCGTCCATCAAGTCGTGCAACACCACCCACAATAGCTTTGTCATCACCAAAATGACGGTCACCATGAAGCTCATCAAAGTCGTCGAAGACCAACGGGATGTAATCCAGTGAATAAGGTCGTAACGGGTGACGCGCAACACGAACGATATCCCAGGGACTGAGGCCCGAATAAATCGATTGGGTCAGCTTGTGACTCTTGGATTTGAGACGGTCTATCTCATCACTGATATTAATCTCGGAGTCATCAACGACTGATTTGAGTTCCTCGATTTTCATCTCAAGCTCTGCGATCGGCTGCTCGAAATCAAGATAATTGGGATTCATTGTGACGTGCCCTATAACAAACGGCTAATATTGCGATCAAACCCACAGTCTACAAACGTAGAACGATCGCGTCATCTGTAAGATTTACGCAACGAGTTGCACTACTTTCCAAGATCTTATGAACAAATCGTCCAACAACGCACCACGCCTACTACTTGCCCCCATGGAAGGCGTTATGGATTCTGTCATGCGCGGGATGCTGACAGGCATTGGCGGGTATGAGCGATGTGTCACCGAATTTGTTCGCATTTCCAGTACCGTACTTCCTCCAAAAGTCTACTATCGTCTCTGTCCTGAACTTAAAAACGATGGAAGAACGAAAGCGGGTACTCCTGTTTACGTTCAGTTGCTGGGGTCAGATCCTGCTTTGATGGCCGCTAACGCGAAAACTGTCGCCAAACTGGGTGCGCCAGGTATTGATCTTAACTTTGGTTGCCCGGCGAAAACCGTTAATAAATCGCGCGGCGGCGCGACCCTTCTGAAGACACCCGAGTTGATTTTCACCATCTGCAAAGCCGTGAGAGACGCAACCCCCATTGACACCCCCGTCACGGCAAAGGTGAGATTGGGGTTCGACGACGACTCTAAGTTCAACTCAATTGCAGACTGCGCCATCCGCAGTGGAATCGACGAGTTAACCGTCCACGCAAGAACCAAGACGCAGGCATACCGCCCGCCCGCCCATTGGGCTCTGCTCAAAAATGTGACGAATACACGTGACATTCCGATCATCGCAAACGGTGAAATCTGGACGCCTAGTGATCTGATGTCCTGTCGCGAGCAAAGCGCCTGCGAGGCGTTCATGTTGGCAAGAGGTGCGCTCTGTAGGCCCGACCTCGGTCGAGCAATCAAGGCGCACACTGACAACGTCGCGATAGCACCCATGACCTGGCCTGAAATTACCGAACTCCTGATTCACTTCTTTGAGGAAAATGGGGCACGGTACGAGCGAAAATATGCGATTAACCCGCTCAAACAGTGGCTGGTATATCTTCAGTACTGTTACCCGCAGGCTGCAGCGCTGTTTGCAGAAGTAAAGCGAATCCACGATCCTGACGACATGCTGTGCGCGCTACTGGGAGCCACACAGAGACTGGCTGCTTAAAAAAGCGGCAGTCCGGGATCAGACAAACAAAAAAATAAGGAACACCATGACGACACAGGCAATGCCAGCGGGCCCCGAGTGGTTCGGACACCCACGCGGTTTATTCGTTTGCTTCGCTACCGAAATGTGGGAGCGCTTTTCATTCTATGGCATGAAGTACCTACTGGTACTCTTCCTGGTTCAGCATCACCTGTTTAGCGACGGTGAAGCGCTCCGAATACTCGGAGCCTACGCTGCCCTTGTTTATGCCATGCCCCTATTGGGTGGCATCATTTCCGATCGGTATCTGGGGCAATCCAAAGCGGTCAAACTGGGTGGAATCCTCCTCGTTCTGGGGCACTGCGCCATGGCGTTTGAAGGTGTGCCCGCAACCCAGGGGGTCGCTGGAGAGGTTGTCCGGGACGATCAGGCAATCACGGTATTCTATTTCGCCCTGGCGCTCATCGTCGTGGGTGTGGGCCTACTCAAACCCAATATTTCTACCGTAGTAGGTCGCCTGTACGGCGAAAACGATCCCCGGCGGGACGGCGGATTCACCATTTTTTATATGGGCATCAATATTGGTGCCGCCAGCGCGTCTCTACTCTGTGGCTGGTTAGCTAGCGCGTACGGGTGGGCGTATGGATTCGGCGCAGCTGGCATCGGCATGCTCATCGGGTTAATCGTATTTTCACTGGGTCAGGACTGGCTGGAAGGACACGGGGACCCGAGCGACCCCGACGTNNTNAAGNAACCNGCNAGNGCATCGCTNGGTTTACTCAACGTAGAGAACACNATCNGCGTCTACAGNGTCTTATCCGTCTTNGTCATTTGGGTCGTNTTGCANCANCCNAATGGNGTCGGNTTCATGCTNCCNGTCAGTNGCCGCNCTNTTCTTAGCNTGGTTCNTTTGGCTNCTTGCNACACAGTGNGACTCNGAAGAGCGNGGAAAAATGNGNGCNCTNTTCTTTCTNATNGTNATCAGNACNGTGTTCTGGTCNATGTTNGAGCANTCGGGNGGATCGATGACCTTGTTTGCNGACNGAGCAACNGANCTGACNCTGTTCGGNATNGAANTNACNGCAGCGCAATTTGGNTCNGCNAANGCCATCTTCATTATTCTGCTGTCGCCCCTTTTTGCGNTGATGTGGCCGGCACTACTGTCTAACAACATNGANCCCTCNACNCCCGCGAAGTTTGGNCTNGGCATTGTTCANGTAGGNCTGGGNTTTGGNGCNCTNCTNATNGGNCTNAACAANCCNNACTCNGCNGGCNTGGTNTCNGCNTGGTGGCTNGTGNTGGCNTATTTCCTNCACACCTCNGCNGAGCTGTGTTTGAGCCCNATTGGACTNTCTGCCGTNACNAANCTATCNATCGCCCGNTACGTNGGNGTCATGATGGGCGCNTGGTTTTTGGCNAGNGCNTANGGCTCCTANTTNGCATCGGAGCTNGCCATNTTCTTNTCAAGCATTGNCGGTGNNGACGGAAGACTGNANAACAGCGGNTTCAANGCNNTGTTCACNGAACTNCTNATGTACGGCGTNGGTGTGGGCGTAGCCGTACTGCTGGTATCGCCCCTAGTGCGTCGATTTATGAAAGACGTTCGCTGAAGGGAACATCCGTATCGCAGTCTGGGCGCAGTCTCCTGCGCCTCGACTGTTTACCCTTTAGAAAATCTTGGGAAAAACCCGGATAGACGAGATTTAGCCTTTCCCCAATCGTCTCCGATCAGGTAGAGCGCAGGCACCAGGAACAAACTCACAAAGAAGGCGAAGAAGACACCGAAAGCGAGTGAAATGACCGAGGGCTTGAGGAATGCAGCCGCCTGAGACGTCTCCGCAATAATTGGCATAAGCCCAACAAAGGTGGTGAGGGTTGTCAGGAGAATAGGTCTAAAGCGATTTTTAGCCGCATTGATGATCGCTGTGAAACGATCGTCCCCCTTCTCCTCGCGCTTGAGGATGTAATCAATCAGCACCAGGTTGTCGTTCACGACCACCCCGGCGGCAGCGCCCATACCAAAGAACGAGAACATATCCAGCGGGATACCAATCAGCTGATGGCCAAAGATGGCCCCCATGTAGGCAAAGGGAATGGCGGACATGATAATCGTTGGCAGTGTGTAAGATCGGAACGCGACCGCTAACAGCGCGTAAATGGTTAACATGGCAATGGTGAACAGTCGGGTCACTTCCGTCATGAACTCAGCTTGCTGCTCTTCCCATCCACCTTTGATCACCTGCAATGCCGGAAAACGCTCTTGCAGTTCAGGGATGAATTCGTCCTGAACCTTTTCGTTGATATCACCCATCGAGTCCACGTTCACCCGCGCGAAAACCTCGAAGATACGTTGCCCGTTCCTTCGAACAATCCGCTGCGACGCCTTACGCACCTCGATATCCGCTACGGTCGCTAACGGGATGAGCCGGCCATCATTCGTCCGAACGTTAAGATCGCGGAGCGATGTTAGGGTCTCGCGCGCATCCTGCGGGTAGCGCAACATAACGCGCACATCACCGTACTGACGCGGTAGCCGTTGCACCTCTTCCCCATAATAGGATTGCCGGACCTGGCGAGACACGTCGGCGAGCGTGACACCTAAGGTCTGCGCACCGGGCTTGAGTCGTATATTGAGCTCGTCGATCTCACCGCGCTGGTTATCGCGAACAAAAAAGACGTCCTCAAAACTTACCAAATAGTTTCTCAGGTCAGCGGCGGCCTGCTTGAGCCGTTCCTCGTCCGTATGGGCAAACACAAATGTCAGCACAGCCTCGCCCTGGTTAGCCGTGTACTGCACGTTGATATTCTCCGCATCGGGGATATCACCCATGGTATCGAGATAGGTCTCCGCGACCTCTCGCATGCTGATATTACTCTCGCCGGGCGGAGGCAATTGCACGTACTGCTCGAGTTGGTTGTCGTAGGCAAAGGTGAACGCACCAATAACCGGGTACTGCTCTTTCAAGCCATCACTGGTTCGGTCCAGCTGATTCATTACAGCTTCTGTTCTAGAAAAAGGTACGCCTGTAGGCAATCCCACGTTGACGACCAGGGTCTCGCTCTCAAGCTGAGGGAAAAAATAGAATCTCACCCAACCGGTACTGGCCAGGGTAAGTGCGATGACGAAACCGGCGAGAAAGATAGCGCTCAATGTGTAGCGAACATTCAGAGCTTTTGCTAACAGCGGCGCATAGGTTTTCTCGGCAAAACTCATGATGCCATCGGCAATGCGGCGCTGAAGGGCAAACCCCCGTGTGTCGTCATTGCGCGCCGGCAAGTGACGCAAATGCGCCGGCAAAATACAAAATGCCTCAATCAAAGAGAATGCCAGTGCGAAAGCAATAACAGCAGAGAGATGGCGCAGGAACTCGCTTTGAGGTCCCGATAAAAATGCCCATGGCGCGAAGGCAACAACGGTGGTCAACACGGCGAAGATAACGGGTCTGGCTACGGCGGACGCACCCACAATGGCGGCCTCTTGCGCCTCCAGCCCTAGATCCTCTCGATGATGATGAATGCTCTCCCCAACGACAATGGCATCGTCAACCACAATGCCTAACACCAACAAAAACGCAAAGGTCGACAGGAAATTAATCGAGACGTCGACGACCGGCAGAAAAATGAAGGCACCGACAAATGAGATAGCAATGCCCACGGTCACCCACAGCGCAACCGTAAACCTCAGCGTCAACAGCAGGATGAGCATGACAAGAATCAGTCCCATCCATGCCGCGTCAAAAATGAGTGACATACGCGAGTCATAGGCGTCCGCCATGTCGGCGAGACTCAATAACTCAACGCCTTGGGGTAACTCGGCCTGCTTGCTGTCTATCCAAGCATTGACCTGATCTGATGTCTTGGTAATAAAAAGACGATCCGAGGGCTCAATCTGAAGCATGACGGCAGGCACGCCATCGGCCGACGCACTGACTTCAAAATCCTCGAAACCATCAATAACTCGCGCCACATCGCCAAGCCGTAGCTGCGCTCCCGAGGGCAGTTCGCGCACGATAATCGCTTCAAAATCGGTCTGCGAGTCAGCGAGATTCTCTGCGCGCAGTTGAATATTACCCGTCGCTGTTCGCAACTCACCCGAAGATAGATTGATGGACGATGCCCGTATTGCCGTGGCTAGTTCACCAAAGCTAAGCTGGTAGCGTTGAAGCGCCTCCTCGGACACCTCGATCGTAACCTCTTCCTCGCGGGTTCCTCCGATATCGACATCGCTCACATGGCTTAATGAGATCAACTCATCTCTCAACTCTTCGGCCAGTCGGCCCAGCGCCCGCTCACCAATATCGCCGCGGATAGTGAGGTAGTGGATGGTCTCTTTCCACTCGATCGTTCGAATCCTAGGCGGCTCTAAATCTCGTGGAAATGAGGTAATTCCGTCGAGCGCATCCCTAACATCTTCTTTGAACTGCGTCAGATCGACGCGTGGCTGCGCTTCCAGGCGGACACTTCCGAACCCCTCTCGCGAGTCAGAGTTGTAGCGACGCAAGTTATCGATGTTTTTGACCGCCGCCTCAACACGCTGAACCACTTGCTGTTCAATTTCTTTAGGCGACGCCCCAGGCCAGGTGAGTGACACCTGAATCAGTGGCAACTTAACGATGGGTTGTACTTCTTTCTCGATCGTCGTCCAGGCAATCAAACCAGACACGATGATAAATACCATCAGGAGGTTCGCAGCGACTGCATTGCGAACCCACCAGGAGATTAGCCCACCCATGAGTTACCCCGCACTTAATTGCACTGGCTCTGCAGCCTCTTCAATCGCCGACAGCGCCATGCCCTCAACAGGATTTCTTATTGGCGATACGATAACTCGATCTCCTTCGCTGACCCCACTGCTTAGGTAAGCCATACGAGCCGTCGCATGAGCCACGATGACACTGCGAATCTCCAGTATGTCGTCATCATTCATGATGAAAACCCGTCCGCCTGCTCGCAGGCCCGCAGCAGGAATCGCAAGCACATCCGCTAGTGTTCGGCCCTCTATCTCCGCTGCAACAAACAGCCCGGGCGCCATGGGCATATCCCCGTCCGCGATGTCAAAAGGATCCGCCACTTCAACCGTGCCAAATGTAGATCGCGTGCGCGGATCGAGCGAAGCATCTAGCCTTACCAGCTGGCCGGACCAGCGCCGAGTGGCACCCGCAACGTCCGTTGAAAGTTGAACGGGCAAGCCGGCACCCTCGGGTGCTTCAAAACCAATGGGAACACCCAGTGCAGCAATGTCAGCGTCGGTCAACGGCAGACGCACTTCCGCCACATCGGTCGAGAATACAGAGGCAACGGTTCGCCCCGCACCCACATACTGGCCTTCATCGACCATGGTTTGTGTGATGCGAGCGTCAAACGGGAGCGAAATTTTAGTTCGAGAAAGATCGGACTCTGCTCGGGACAGCGACAACTCAGCGGCTTGAACACCTGCGCGCGCTTGGGCTATCTGCGGTTTCCTCAGCGCCAAGTCGGAGGGATTAACTTCTCCCGCCAGCTGTTGCCGTGCAACATCNGCATCAGCGAGCGCCTGCTCGAGCTCTAGCCGGCGCGCCGCTAAGCGTGCACGTGCTTCAGATACAGCAACCACATAATCCCGATCCTCGATCGTGAGCAGTGCGTCCCCGGCCATAACGCTGCCACCCTCGGTAAATCGAGAGGATACGTCGGTCACACGACCCGACACCTCGCTGATGACATCGATTTGAACGCGAGGCCTAACTTCACCGTACACAGTGACCTCCGCGCGAGCACCCGTTCGTGTGGCACGCTCAATATAAACCCCAATACGATTGGTCACCGCCTCACCCACTTCCGGCTCTGGTGCGGTTCTTACGAGACCGATCACAACGAGCAGCGTGACCACAACAACAACAAACGGGCCGATTATTCGTTTCATTTCAATTGACGCCAATAGGGTTAGACAACGGTAAAGCTCCAACGTTTAAAACTGACTCACAGGACCCATGAGACATCCGAAGGGTTCTACGGCCAAAGCCGGTGACTCCGTCGATCATGACTATAATGTGGAAAACTTACCANATACCAGTGAGAAGTAAAGGTTACATTTTTGCAAAACCACTCTCTCCGCTACCCGGCATACTAGACAGCCCGTGGCCGCTTCCTGATGAGCGCGACCACAGCACAGATTCACAGGGCGCTTTTAGACGATGTTTGCCTCGCAACGGCGACCCCAACTACATGGAAATATTAGCATAGGGGACGTACCGACGCGATTTTGCGCGTACGAATAATGTCACACTGCTAGAATGTGACATCAGACATCTCACTAAGACTCGGAGAGGCGAAATGAAAGGTGAAACAACCGGCAAGTTTGACATCGTGGTGTACGGAGCAACGGGCTTTACCGGCGCACTGGTGGCCGAATACCTTTTTCAGTCNCATNGAGACATTANCTGGGCCATCGCAGGGCGATCACAAACCAAACTCGATGCAATTAAACACCAGTTAGGCGCCCCTGAGCTNGCCACCCTTGTTGCAGACAGCGACAGCNTGGAGGACATGACCCGACTCGCCGCTCAAAGTCGTGTGATTATTAGCACTGTCGGCCCCTACGCGCGTTACGGAACAAACCTTCTCGAGGCCTGTGCGGCAGAGGGAACGCACTACTGCGATCTAACCGGCGAGCCACAATGGATGGCAGCGGTTTTCGAGCGTGTCAGCAGTGCAGCAGAAGAGTCAGGCGCTCGTTTGATTCACTGCTGCGGTTTCGACAGTATCCCCTCTGACCTAGGGGTTTTTGTTGCGCAAAAAACCATGATGGAGAAGCACGGTCTGTACGCCAGTACAGTGAGTGGCCGTATGGGCCAATCCAAAGGCGCTGTCAGCGGCGGCACAGTTGCAAGCATGCTCCTTGCAGTCGAGCAGGCGGTTAACGACCCGATTGCAAGAAAAGCCATGAATGATCCTTATGCCCTATACCCTGCCGAACTTGAACCCGGCACGGACGGACCCGATCAAAAAGGTGTGCAATGGGACGACAGCTTTGAAAGCTGGACGGGCCCTTTTGTGATGGCGGCCATCAACTCAAAAGTCGTCCGTCGCTCGAATGCGCTCGCAAGCCTGCTTTACGGCGCGGATTTTTCGTACAACGAATCCATGCTCACGTCCAACCGGCGAGCTGCGCTCCTACTCGCCGGAGGAACGGCGGTAGGAACGGCTGCCTTTGCCATTGGTCCGCTTCGCCGGTTAATCGCCAAACGACTTCCACAGCCTGGCGAGGGGCCAACCCTCAGCGAGCGAGAGAGCGGCTTTTTCGAATTCTTTGTTCAGGCCCATCACCCAGAGGATGCATCCAAAGATGTCAGGGTTAAGGTGAGGGGAAAACGTGATCCTGGCTATGGCGCAACATCGAGAATGATTGCGCAAGCGGGGCTTAGCCTGGCGTTTGATGATCTTGACGTAGAGGGAGGAATTTGGACGCCTGCCTCGGGGCTAGGCGACCACTTAGTTGAGCGACTGGCTACGGTCGATATCCACTTCGAAGCAGTATCCCTCTGAGGCTACAGGGGTTCGTAGCTGAACCGCTGCCCACCAAGAGACACCTCAAACATGAAGCCGCCTTGGGACAGGGTAAACACCGCCATACCCTTATAAAATCCCGAGCCATCCACCTCGATAAGCTCGCCGTTGGCGGCTGTCACAGATGTCCGCCCACCACCCCCGGTGCTCAGTTCTGCACTCGCACCTGAATTCAGGGCAACCGCTGCTGCCTGACCACTGAACTCAAAATTGCCCGAGGTAAACTCGCGCATCGACCGGGCATCCTCAAAGAAGATAATTTGTTTGTAGACCTGCCCGCCAAATTGCAAGCCAAGACTGACCTGAGTCATCGTCGCCTTACCAATGGGCTTGCCTTCCTGGTAAACCATCCCTTTGCCCTGCGCACCGCCGATAAGCAGACCGATTTTTCCAATGCTTGGAAAAACGGCATAACCATAGGACGCATCGATGTAAGAGCCAGCGCCTGCCTCACGAAAAGCCTCTATCGCCACGTCATTTTTATCCGCCCAAGCTGAGCTTGAAGCAAAGAAAAACAGCGCAAACATCAAAGAAAAACGGTTCAACATACTTTTATACCTATGCAAAACATCTACAAATGCGGAGAATCAAGTCATCGCCGTCTGACGATGACATCCGCGACTAAAACACTGCCGTAGCAAGTGTATACCTTAATTGAGGACAACGGACGATGCATCAAGTTCAAAGTACCGCAAAAACTACCTCCCTTCCGAGTGCAATCTCCGACGAGGCCATGGCTGTACGCGGTGCATTGTTGGAGCGNGGTCTGGAAACGCCGATGGTGGTCAATCANCTGACACGGGACCAACGTTACGATCGCATCCAGGAAGCNTTCACTACGGTGATGGAGACCCTGGGTCTGGATCTCCGAGATGACAGTCTGGAGGAAACGCCACATCGCATCGCCAAGATGTATGTGGATGAGATTTTTTCCGGCCTCGACTACAGTCAGTTCCCAAAAATCACGGTCATCGANAACAAGATGAACGTGGAAGAGATGGTGTGTGTCGATAAGATCGATCTTACAAGCACCTGCGAACATCACTTTGTCACCATCGACGGTTTCGCCAAAGTTGCTTACATCCCCAACGAAAAAGTCATTGGCTTGTCGAAAATCAATCGCCTCGTNGGGTTTTTCGCGCAACGACCACANGTCCAAGAACGGCTGACACAGCAGGTTCTGGTGGCACTACAGACCCTGCTCGGNACAGATAANGTCGCAGTGACCATGACCGCGGTTCACTATTGCGTTAAGGCCCGAGGTGTCAAGGATGGCAACTCGACAACACGCACAACGTCATTGGGCGGTGTCTTCAAATCGGACCCAGCATCCAGAGCAGAGTTCCTAAGCTAGCGCCCCGCCCCCGCGTCTTGGCGTTCTTAGACAAGCATTACCAGGGAATCGTTTCTCCGGCCCAGTCAAGGTAGGCGAGCTCTCCATCGGGTTCCGAGCGATCGAGAATATCGATNAGCTGTGCCGCTGAAAACTCAGGGGTGAATAACTTCCCCTCGGGTACCGAGCGCTGAAAGGGCTTCGATAATGGCGAGTCCACGGTCCCGGGGTGGTACGCAACCAGCTTTGCCTGNTTGTTTACTCTACGGACCTCGATAGCNGCGCATTTCATCATCATATTGAGTGCCGCCTTGCTCGCACGATAGCTGTACCAGCCTCCAAGCTCATTATCCCCGAGGCTTCCGACACGTGCCGACAGCACCGCAATTCTCGGCGNCTTGGATTGCCGGATTAATGACCAGAACGCAGCAAGAGCGCGCATAGGGAGCAGCGCGTTGATGGTCATGATAGTACTGAAGTTGTCAGCGTCTAACTCACTTACCTTTCGCTCAGGGCGCATAGAATCGTTCGATAGCATGCCGTTAGTCACAACCAACCGAGAGAGACACAGTCCCGTAGCTTCAATTTCGGCCGCAATACGTGCCAGCGATGCGTCGCTGTAGTCCGTTACCAGTGTCTGTACGCCCGATAGGCCAACCTCGGCCCGACTGAGCACATAAACCGATAGCTCAGGATCAGTCGCCATCTGCCTGGCTACTGCCTGCGCGATCGCTCCACTACCGCCGACAATGATTGCGGCCGATTTCTGCTCAGTAACCGACAACCGTACCGTCCTTTCGCATTTCAGTTGCACCGGTCAGCACACCCGTTCCAGGGTCGCGACTGATGGCTTGATAGCCTCCGAACTTACCTGCCGTATCGTCGACCTTTACCTCGTGCCCGCGTGCACGAAGCGCTTCGACAGTCGCCGTAGGCACTCCAGGCTCGACAAATAAGGTCCCGTAATCAGTGGAGCGCCCCTCGTCCGGGCTCGATCCGCCATCATGAAGAAAACGCGCAGCATCACCCGCTTCCTGCAGATTCATCCCGAAATCTGCAATATTGACCAACACTTGCATATGACCTTGAGGCTGCATACCGCCACCCATGAGACCGTAACTCATAAAGGGCTGATCTCCCTTCATCAGAAACGCGGGAATGATGGTGTGAAAAGGTCGCTTACCCGGGGCGTAGACATTTGGGTGGCCCTCTTCGAGTGAAAATAATTCTCCTCGGTCCTGCAGCATGAAACCTAAGCCCGTAGGAACGAGCCCGCTGCCCATGCCACGGTAGTTCGACTGAATAAGCGAGACCATCATGCCATNGCCATCCACGACCGTTAGGTAGGTCGTGTCACCCTCGCCTTCAAGTGGCACCGCCAAGTGCTGGGGTTCAATGACCGTATCCGGTCTAATACGCGCAAATTGCCGCTTGGCATATGCTTCACTTAGAAGCTCATCCATNGGTATGTCTGCAAAGGCAGGATCAGCAAAGGTGCCTGCCATACTCTCAAAGGCTAGACGCTTGGCTTCCACCATGTAGTGGAAAATATCGGCGGATCCGCGCTCGAACTCGCGCAAATCGATTTGCTTGAGAATGTTGAGCATCATCAACGCGGCGAAACCTTGGCCGTTGGGCGGTAACTCGTACAATGTGAAACCGTGATACTCGACGCCGCGAGGCTCGACCCATTCCCCTGTGTGGGCTTTTAGATCATCGAGCGTCAANTCAGCACCAATCGTTTCGAAGTAATCGGCCATTGCCTGCGCTANAGATCCCTCATAAAANGCACTTCGCCCCTCAGTCGCGAGNGCACTGAATGTNCGNGCCAAATCGGGATTNTTGAAAATCTCGCCTGNCTTGGGTGCCACGTTGCCCGGAAAGTAGGTTTTTGTGGCGTTTCCCCGCTCTTCAATCATGGNAGCAACCGATTCAAACCGCTTTCGGTTGCCTTCAAAACCGGCCGCGATCACCGGGCTCAGCGGAAAACCGCTGCGTGCATACTCTATGGGAGCTGCCAATACATCGCTCATCGGCAGACGACCCCATCGNTCATGAAGAGCAAACCACCCGTCCACAGCGCCGGGGACGGTNACCGACAATGAGCCGTGCGATGGNATACCAACATAATCNTCAGGAATTTTGCCTTCGGCTTTCATCGCCGCAATGGCCTCTCTCAGCTCATCAAGTGACCGATCCATCGGCGCCCGACCAGATCCGTTGTAGCCATATAACTGCTTGGTCTTCGGATCCCAGACAATTGCGAATAGATCTCCGCCGATGCCGTTGCCTGTAGGCTCCATCAACCCGAGCGCCGCGTTGGCCGCTACAGCTGCGTCAACAGCCGACCCACCCGCCTGCAGCACNTCNATCGCNATANTAGATGCTAGGGGCTGCGCGGTAGCGGCCATGCCGTTGACGGACATCACCGGACTTCGTGACCAGTCCGCACCCACGGGTCGNGCACCCGGCCCTAAATCCTGTGCCACTGCTATGCATGCAAAAAGTGTGGTTGATACAGCGGCTAGCCATCGCGTTGATCTGTTTTTCATGGTGAACTCGTTACTCTGTTGGTCTCGTAAAATGATTGCAGTAGGACACCTCATATGTCGAGCATTAATAAGGTCGCGTTTATCGGATTGGGCGCCATGGGCTACCCAATGGCCGGTCATCTCAAGCGAAGCGGATTAGACGTCTGTGTTTACAACCGGACCGAGACNANAGCCTTTGCCTGGGTGGACGAGTACGCCGGNCTTTCCGCACCGACACCAGCGGAAGCTGCTGTGGATGCCCAAATTGTATTCCTCTGCGTTGGTAATGATAGCGACGTGCGATCCGTCACGGTGGAAGCTGAAGGAGTTTTGTCCACTATGACCGCCGGGACGTTNCTGGTTGATCACACCACAACCTCCAAAGCGCTTGCCGAGGAGCTGCACGAGGCCTGCGATGAGCTCGGCATCTCTTTTATCGACGCGCCGGTATCAGGCGGGCAAGCAGGGGCAGAAAACGGCGTGTTGACCGTCATGGCTGGCGGAAAGGAATCGGCATTTGAGGTCATGGAACCTGTTATAGCGGCCTACGCAAAACACACACAGCGCATGGGCGATGTCGGGAGCGGTCAGGTCACAAAGATGGTAAATCAGCTTTGCATTGCCGGAATCCTTGGCGGTTTATCGGAGGCCTTCCACTTTGCGGAATGCGCCGGCCTGGATATCGATGAGGTGACACTCGCTATTCAAGGCGGTGCGGCTCAGTCGTGGCAAATGAATAACCGTGCGGGGACGATTGCGCAACGTCACTACGATTTTGGATTTGCCATTGACTGGATGCGCAAGGACTTGGGCTTCGCTCTCGACGTGGCCGAGCAGATGGATCTGCATCTTCCCATCGCGAAAATGGTGGACGACCACTACACCGATGTTCAACGCAATGGTGGTGGCCGATGGGACACCTCGGGGCTGATCGAGCAGATCCGCATGCGACGTGAGAAGGCACTAGCTGCAAAGTCAGCAGAGCGCGTAACGCACTCGGGTGGCTGCCACTGCGGTAGTGTTCGGTGGACGGTAGAGGCCCCTTCTGTTTTGGCGACACATACTTGCAACTGCTCGATTTGCGACATCAATCACTATCAACACCTGTTGGTTCCGGAGAGTCGATTTGAACTCACCAAGGGCGAAGAAGCGCTGTCGTTGTACACCTTCGGCAGTCACGAAGCGAAACACTACTTTTGCAAGCACTGTGGCGTTAAATCTTTTTATGTCCCGCGATCGAACCCAGACGGTGTCAGTGTCAATGCGCGCTGCCTATCCATGGACACCGTGGAGATCATCTACGACAAACCGTTTGACGGTAAGAACTGGGAAAAGAACGCCGGCTCACTAGCCCACCTCTCGAAAGAACGTTGAACAATGAATCGAACACCAGACTACTGGAATACGACTCCACTGGAAGAGCTGAACACTCAGGAATGGGAGTTGTTATGCGACGGTTGCGGGAAATGCTGCCTGCACAAATTGCAGGATGAGGATACCAATGAGGTTTTTTACACACGCGTCGCCTGCAGATTGCTGGATATGAAGTCAGGCGACTGCTCTGACTACGAGCGGCGTTTTTCACGAGTGCCGGACTGTATGGATGTCAGAAAAATGTCCGCATCGGAAATGAAGTGGCTACCGTCGAGTTGCGCCTACAGGCTTCGTTCAGAATCCAAACCCCTTCCCGACTGGCATCCCCTGATCAGCGGTCATATCTCGACCGTATTCAAAGATCTCCATCGTATTCGCGGTCGTGTTGTTTCTGAGACCGAGGTAGCAGAGGATGACCTTGAGGATTACATCATTCGATGGATCGATGCCTGATCAAGCCGCAGGTTTTACCGAGGCCGCCGGCGGAGCGTAATAGCCTAGTAATCGCGGGTAACCGCTCTTTGTTTTTCGGCTAAAGCGAGAATCCCAAGCATCCCACACCGTGCCATGCCGAACAGCCATGACATGGCGGGGTATGACCGCAATAAAATGACCATCGCGTGGGATTTGAGGAAGGTAGGCATTTTTAGTGAGCGTCAGCTCCCAACCTTTTCCTGTGAGGTAGAGATAGTGAACCGGCGTCATCACGCCATCTGATATCGAAGGATAGAGGCCACCGGTCATCTTTTTTTGAAGGTACGACAGGTCCTGACGAACGTGGTTGTACGACTCACCCGTTGTAAGGCATATCGCACGAACAACGCAGTCCGCGCGGCCACGAAAACCGGCTTCTTCTCGCCCCCCGTCGTGCTGTACAAATTCCAACACTGCGCTCGCCCCACCCTATGTATTGGTATTATTTCGAAATATAATGGCGGCTGGATCAATGTGAGGTGATGTTGTGGCAGTGAATTTTACCGACATTGAGGAGGCTCATGGGCGCATAGCACACCTGATTGCCAAAACGCCGCTACTGAATTCGCCTCGTCTGGATGCGATCGCCGGTCGCCGGCTGTGGCTAAAAGCCGAGCCCTTGCAAATAACCGGGAGCTTCAAATTTCGTGGCGCCTGCAGTGCGATTAGTACGCTGTCGGACGAGGCGCGTAGCCGAGGGGTTATTGCCTATTCATCCGGCAATCATGCGCAGGGAATTGCCCTAGCCGCAACGTTGTTTAAGACCCGTGCCACAATCGTCATGCCGCACGATGCGCCAGCGAACAAAGTCGCGAACACACGAGCCTACGGCGCTGACGTCGTTCACTACGAGCGAGGGGTGGAAAGCCGAGAAGACATCGGAGCAGACCTGGCGAAGAAACACGGACTGACGTTGATTAAACCCTATGATGATCCCGCGGTCATAGCCGGCCAGGGCACAGTAGGCCTTGAATTATCTGATCAAATCGCTGAGCTGGGGCTGTCTGTCTCGGCCGTTTTATGCTGCTGCGGTGGCGGAGGCTTGAGTGCAGGAATCGCAACGGCCATGGCGGCCACACATCCCGATGTGACCCTTTACACGGTTGAGCCGGAGGGTTTCGACGATACTGCTCGATCGCTCTCTCTGGGAAAGCGTGTCGCGAATGAAACCGAGCAAGGATCAATTTGCGACGCGATTGTCACTCCTTCACCCGGTGAACTCACGTTCCCGATACTCAAGGCATTGGCCGGCGGAGGATACGCTGTCAGCGATACCCAAGTAATGCGAGCAATGCGATACGCTTTCGACACCCTCAAACTTGTGACTGAACCAGGTGGAGCCGTCGCACTTGCCGCCGCTTTATTCGCACAGGATCTCCCACCATCCGATGATCTTCTTGTCATCATCTCCGGCGGCAACGTCGACGAGGCCATGTTCACAAAAGCACTGACTATTAGCTGAGTAAATACCTGCTATTAAGCCTGTGTCAAATTACCAATTTTGGTGATCTACGAGACTTTGACCGCCGTATCTTCAGCGTAATCAAGCGGTGGGGAGAACCGGCGCGCCGGAGCTTGATGGGAATGGTCGTTACGGACACAAGGACAACCGTACCGGCACCATCTTATTTCCCCCCTCCGCAGGCGATTTTTCGAGAGGGAGAATATCATGAGCGATGACCGTACCTGGGGCGTAGTTGCGTCTCAGTCAGATGAGGATGCGCTTAGAAATCACATCAATAGCACCGCGGATGATTTCCATGCCCAGGTCGCCTCACGCGAGATTCATTGGCAGCATCCATCCTGCGGTGCTTGGCTTTCCCGAGAAGACGAAAATGGCTGGGTGGGCTGGGACTCTCGCGGTGAGTCCACCGGCATTGAAGCAGACTGCTGGACACCCTGGACCTCTGTTTTGGATGAGTCGGCAGCGCCCTACTTCAAATGGTTCACGGGCGGACAAACCAACGCTTGTTTTAATCTCGTAGACCGACACCTCCTGCTCGGAAGAGCCGATAAGACAGCCATTATTTTTGAGGGTGACCGATGGGACCCGTCGAAGAATAACGGCCGAGGCGGCCCCGTTACCGAGCAGCACTTCAGTTACCGACAGGTCTTTGAAGAGGTTATTGCGCGCATGCAGGTGCTCCGCGATCTGGGCTTAGCCAAGGGCGATCGTATTGCCTTCAACTTACCCAACATTCCCGAGCAAGTTTTTTACATGCTCGCGGCCCAGCGTATGGGCGTGGTCTACACCCCTGTCTTCGGTGGTTTCTCGGCGAAAACCCTGTCCGACCGTATCCACGATGCGGGAGCAAAGCTGGTCATCACCGCGGACGGCGGCTACCGAAATGCAGAGAGTGTGGGTTACAAGGGAACCTATGCTGACCCGGCACTCGATAACTACATCCCAAGAGAGACCGCGCTTGCCACGCTGAAAGCAGTACTGGCAACCTATGATCTGGGCGACTTAGCAGACACGCTGTATAGCGACGTCCATAACGCTCTGGGGAGCGAAATAACCCTGGAAAGGTCGGATGTGATGCGTGAGCTTGGCGCCTCATTGGCCAGTCAGAACGCGATAGCACCAGAATTGACCGCGGAGCTGCGAACGGCGGTGGCCCGACAACTCGCGGACGCGAAGCACAACGTAGAAAACGTCATTGTCGTCGAGTACACAGGCCAAGAAGTAGTCGAACATGCGCGTGATCGATGGTCGAACGATCTTGTCGTCAACGCCAAGGCGACGATTGCAAAACACCTCGGTGTTTCCGACTTCGGCGCCCTCGCTTCCGAAGATCCGGCCGCTTTGTGGGCTAAACTCAACGCAGTACTGCCTGTTGAGAGCGTCGACTCCAACTTCCCGCTGTTTATCATTTACACATCTGGATCGACGGGCAAGCCAAAAGGTGTAGTGCACACACATGGCAGCTGGCTGAGCGGTGTTAGCCACACCATGCGCACCGTGTTCAACGCAACGGAAGATGACACCCTTTACGTCATTGGTGACCCAGGCTGGATTACAGGTCAAAGCTATTTGATTGCCGCACCCTTGGTGCAAGGCATGACGACTGTCATTGCTGAGGGCTCGCCATTGTTCCCTCATGCCGGTCGGTTCTCCTCGATTATTGAGCGCTACAAGGTCACCTTGTTTAAGGCGGGCTCAACCTTCCTGAAGGCAGTCATGACGGACCCGGCAAGTGCTCGGGAAATGGCCGATTTTGACATGTCCACACTGCGTGTGGGCACGTTCTGTGCTGAACCGGTATCGCCGGCAGTCCAACAATTTGCCATGGATAACATCTGCAAACACTATATCAACTCTTACTGGGCAACCGAGCACGGCGGCATCGTGTTTAGTTGTCCCTGGGGTGGCTACAAGCCCCTCGCAGCCGATGCCAAGACATGGTCGCTTCCCTGGATTCAAGCTGAAGTACGCATTGCCGAAACAACCGCTGATGACGGCACCGTAACGGCGTGGCGAACCGCGGAATCGGGTGAAAAAGGCGAGCTCGTTATAACACGTCCCTACCCTTATCTGGCACGCACCCTTTGGGGCGACGCTGACAATCTGTTTGACGATAACTGGCGCGGAGACATTGACCGTTTCAGTGAGGTCTACTTCAACCGTTGGGGCGGTGAACTGACCTATACCCAGGGAGACTATGCACGCCAGCACGATGATGGTGCATTTACGCTACATGGACGCTCCGATGACGTTATCAACGTATCGGGGCACCGAATCGGCACCGAGGAAATTGAAGGCGCCATACTTCGCGACAAGACGCTGCGGGAAGATTCCCCCGTGGGTAACGTCGTAGTGGTCGGTGCGCCGCACGACGAAAAAGGCGAGACGCCGGTCGCATTCCTTGTGGCGGCTGCAGGCCGAAAGCTCTCCGATGATGATTTAGCACGATTGCAATCGCTGGTGCGTTCGGAGAAAGGTGCTACAGCAGTGCCTTCAGACTTCCTTGTCGTATCGGCTTTCCCGGAAACACGTTCCGGAAAGTACATGCGGCGAACACTTCGATCTATCTTGCTCGACCAACCGCTAGGCGATATCTCGACCCTCAAAAACCCTGAATCCGTCGATGAAATCCGCACGGCAGTCGCCCAGTGGAAGGACTTTGGTCGTTTGACCGAGGCGCGACGGGTCGTTCAAACGTGGCGTTACCTCCGCGTTGAGACCCACGAAATCGCTCCGGGCCGCTTAGTGGCTTTGGTCGTTATTAGTAGCCCACCTGTGAACGCATTGAGCGAACGAACCTTGGACGAGCTGCATACTGCGCTGACGCAGCTAGCTCACCAGGACGACCTATCGGCTATGGTCGTGACGGGCGCCCGAAATACTTTCGTAGCGGGTGCAGACGTTAAAGAGCTGCTGAAAATTGGTGAGAAAGGCGACTTGGAGTCTGCTCAAACCTTACCGAACGCCGCCCAGACGGCCTTCGCTACGCTTGAGAATCTGGATATTCCCATCATTGCGGCGGTTAACGGGCCAGCACTGGGAGGCGGTAACGAATTGGTACTCGCCTGCTCGCACGTCATTGCGGCCAAGCACGCCGAATTCGGCCAACCAGAAATCAATCTGAACCTGCTTCCTGGCTATGGCGGAACGCAACGTTTGACGCGCAAACTCTATAACGCGCACGGTGTTGATGGTGCTGCACAGGCACTGCGGATGATGCTCGATGGTCGTACGATCGATGCAGATACAGCCCTTGAGATTGGGCTTATCGATGACATTGTGACGACCGAAGGGCTCTCGACGGTCGAAGCCGCCATGGCTGCGCTGAGAGACCATTTCGCAGGTGGCGACGCCCTAAAGGTATCCATGGCGCGGCGTAAGAAGCTTAAGGATCAGCGCGAGCAGTCTGTCGCAATCGATGAATCACTACTGAATCATCCGGGCGTAGCCCTCGCGCTTAAGCAAATCCGTGCCAGCGGCCGGAACAAGCCAGTCGATTTCATCATTGATGCGATGCTCACCGGCGCCCGCGATGGTCAGGCAGTCGGTCTCCGACGCGAGGCTGAGTTGTTTGCGCAAGGCGTCTGTGATCCAGAGTGCGGTCCCGAAGGCATCTCCGCATTCCTTGAGAAGCGAAGTGCACCGCTGCCGCCCAAACCCACAGACGTGCAGCCTGATGCCTCTCCCGAAGAGCGTGCAGCGCTTATCGATGATGGCAAGCTACTGCCCATGGGAGCAAGCTTCTTCCCCGGTATTACACCAATACCCGAGTATCAGCTTGGCTATGGCGTGATGCGATCACACGAGGACGGTAGACCGTTGCACGGTGATCCCGCAATC